>JAYQBD010000015.1:31347-33017 GCA_038137135.1 Oceanospirillaceae bacterium
GTCGCCTCATCCAAAATTAAGATCGGCGCGTTTTTAAGAATCGCGCGAGCGATGGCAATACGTTGACGCTGACCGCCAGAAAGCAGTACACCACCCTCACCAATCTCGGTATCCAAGCCATTGGGAAGACGGTCCAAAAACTCAGTGACATGCGCCGCTTCCGCTGCGGCCAAAATATCCTCGCGCGATGCATCTGACATCGCACCGTACGCAATATTGTCGGCGATTGTGCCGTTAAAAAGCACGACTTGCTGGTTAACGAGCGCGATCTGCGCACGGAGGCTCTGTAGTGTCACCTCTTCAATTGGGACACCGTCCAGCGTCAACTTACCCTCCCAGCCATCGTTGAAGCGGGGGAGAAGACTAACCAAAGTGGATTTACCTGAACCCGAGCGGCCCACCAAAGCGACCGTGGTATTTGCAGGAATACAGAAGTTGAGATTGTTCAGAGCGGCAGGCAGATCTGGGCCATATTTGAAGCTCAGATTTTCAAGACAAATCTGACCTTGGACACCCTTGATGCGGCGCGTTCCGTTATCAATTTCATCCGGCGCATCCAATATTTCAAAGACGGACTCCGAGGCTGCGATCCCTTTCTGAATCTTGGAGTTCACATCAGTCAGTAGTCTTAGCGGTTTGGTAATGAGGCCCGCAGCGGTGAGGAAAGCAACAAAACCGCCGGTACTCATACCGGCCATCACTTCAGGGTGCATCGCAATAAACATCAGCGCAGCCAGCGCCAAAGCAACCAGCATCTGAATCATCGGCGTGTTAATCGCCTGTGTCACCGTCATCTTCATAAATTGGCGGCGATTACGATCACTCGCCTCGTGGAAGCGGCGCTTCTCAAAGTTCGCACCGCCAAAAATACGCACAATCTGGTGCCCTTTAATCGCCTCAGAGGCGGAGTCAGTGATATCACCGACACTCTCCTGAATCTTGCGGCTCTGACGACGTAATCTCTTAGAGGCGATCATGACAACAATGCCCATGAAGGGAGCCGCAGCAACGAAGACCAGCGTCAGCTTCCAATTAATGTAAAGCATGTAGCCAAACAGGCCGATAACGGTCAGGCCTTCTCGAAGAGCCACTTTTACGGCTTCTGTCACCGCTTCAGTCACTTGTTCGACGTTGTAGGTGAGTTTAGCGAGCATCTGCCCAGATTTACCCTGGGCGAAATAGGAGACTGGCAGGGTTTGTAGCTTATTGAATAGATCAACGCGCAGACCATGAATGGCCTGACGAGCAATGTAAGCAAGAGAGTAAGTGCCAATGAAGGTACCTGCGCCGCGCATGAAGAAAATCGCGACGATCATCACCGCTAGCAGCGCGCGCTGCTCAAACTCGCCATCCTCAACCGCGTTAACGACCATCTCAAGCCATTTAGCAGAGGCTGCTTGTGAAGCACCGTATCCTGCATAAGCAATAAAGCTGAGCACAAAGCCGAACCAGTATGGACCGACGTAACTCAATAGACGTTTGTATAGCTGAAAGCCTGTCTGCGGCTGCACTTTTATACTTATTCCTTTTCGAAATTAGCGCCCAGTATACACGACAGATCTCGCTTGTGGTTGCTCAATAAGTCTCAGGCTCTTAAACTTCAATTTTCACGCAAATTGACCGCAGATGAAATCGCAGCTTACTCAGTTTCTAGCCCCGACATACTGGCC
>JAYQBD010000016.1:0-22169 GCA_038137135.1 Oceanospirillaceae bacterium
TTCAACTATGCCGAGGCCTACCGCCGCGGCTATGGTGAGCACTATGCGGACTGGGCGCGCATGGGTCTTAAGTACCTGGAGACACACCATCGAGTGGACGCTACTGGCCATTTTGGCTGGATGCACGGTGATGAGCTGGATAACACTGCCATGGCGTACGGCCAGGCTTTTGTGATTCTGGCTTATTCGCACGCACACCTAGCAGGGCTGACCGATGGTACTGCGGCGATCGCGGCCGTCCATCAACTGTTGGACGAGCAGTTTTACGAGCCCGAGCACCGTGCCTATGCTGATGAGCGCAGTGCTGACTTGCAGACACTCGACCCTTATCGCGGGCAGAATGCCAATATGCACCTGTGCGAAGCTTACATTGCGGCGTACCGAGCAACGCAAGATCCGATCTACTTCGATCGCGCAAACTCACTCGCGCGCCGTTTTGCTGGCGAGCTTGCCGGCGTCTCAGGCGGATTGATCTGGGAGCACTATGACGCGGATTGGAATCCCGACTGGCAGTACAACATCGACAAACCCGACGACCTATTCAAACCCTGGGGTTTCCAACCGGGGCATCAGAATGAGTGGGCCAAACTTCTGCTACAGCTTAACGCGCTGAAACCAGATAGCTGGTATGTTGAGCGCGCAAAGGCACTCTTTGATGACGCGGTAGAGAAGGGGTGGGACAGCGAGTTTGGCGGTCTAGTTTACGGCTTTGCGCCCACCGGTGAATTTGCTGATGCGCAGAAGTACTTCTGGGTGCAGGCTGAATCAATCGCTGCGGCTTATCGCCTCTACAAGGTAACGGGTGAAGCCCAGTATCTGGATTGGTACAACCGTATCTGGCAGTACAGCTGGGACAAATTGGTTGATCACCAGTACGGTGCCTGGTTCCGTGTAGTCGGGCGTGATGGTTCAAAGATATCAGATGAGAAGTCCCCGATGGGCAAGGTGGATTACCATACCCTCGGGGCCTGCTGGGATGTGATGGATAATCTGAGCTCAGCTCAGCTTTAAGATCTCACTCTTAAGCTCGAACTCTTCGATGAAGCGGCCCAGCGCCTGACTGGCATCCGCTTCAATATTGGCGAAGGTCTGGAAAGCGTCGATGCCTTGATAGAAGAACAGATCAAAGCCGCTTACCAGATCCAGCCCAGCCGCATGCGCGGCTTTTAGGAACTCAGTCTCCAGTGGTACATAGACCGCATCAAATGCCCACTGCTGCCCGCCAAACAGACTTGGATCTAACGGGATGCCAGGGGTTGCGTAGTGGCCAACCGGAGTGCAGTTCACTAGGCCATCGGCCTGCCTCGCCGCTGCTGCAATCTCGTCTGCGCTAATAACTTCCGCCGTGTAGCCCTTAGCGTTTACTGCATCCGCAAGTGCTTTCGCGCCGTCTGTATTCAAGTCAAAGATTCGCAGTTTGGTAGTGCCGCAGTGGAACAGACCAAATGCAACTGCACGGCCTACACCACCCGCGCCCAGCATCAAAACTTCGCCGGCGGGTTTATCGCCGCGGCGCGCTTTGTAGCCGCGAATAAATCCGGTGTAGTCGGTGTTGGTCGCGCGCACTTTTCCGTCCGCCAGGTAGAGTGTGTTGGTGGCGCCAACTTCGTCTACCGCTTGGTCCGGCTCATCAACATACTCCACCGCCAGCGCCTTAAATGGGAATGTGACGTTACAGCCGGTGTAACCCTCATCTTTGAGCGTTTGCAACATTCCCTCAAACGCCTCACGGCTATTCTCGCCCGGGTCGTTAAGGTTGTAGGTGACATCCACACCGTAGATATCACCCAGCATGCGGTGCAGAAAGGGCGCGCGAGATTGCGAGATGGAGTTACCGATTAGGCCGAGCTTAATTTTCATGGGGTGGTGCGTTCCAATAAAAGGTGAATGCACACAGGATAACGACTTGGCGTCTACACTCAAAGTGGAAAGGTGAGAGGAGGCGAGTTTGGATAACGACGTATTGGAGTTCTGGTTCAACGAACTCGAGCCTAAGCAGTGGTTCGTAAAAGACCGAGATTTGGACGCGATGATCGAGGCGCGTTTCTCTTTGTTAGTTGAGCAAGCGCGCGCGGGTGAGCTGTTCTCCTGGCGAGTCACGCCTCAGGGGCGCTTAGCTGAGATAATCCTAATCGATCAGTTCTCGCGTAATATTTTCCGCGACAAACCTGAGTCGTTTAGTGCCGACCCTGTTGCTCTAGTGCTGGCGCAAGAGGCGATTGGTGCGGGTGCCGATCAGCGGTTAGATGTCCAGGAGCGGGCATTCCTTTATATGCCCTTTATGCACTCGGAATCGCAAGCTATACACCAGCAGGCTGTTGTACTATTTGATCAGCCAGGGTTGGAGTACAACTTGGAGTTTGAGTACAAACACAAGGCTATAGTCGATCGCTTCGGGCGATATCCGCACCGCAATGAGATCTTGGGACGCAAGTCGACTGAAGAGGAGATCGCCTTTTTAAAAGAGCCGGGATCATCATTCTAGGGGTTCTTTTACGGTGCAATTTGGTCTGACCATCGAAGTTTGTACGTAGTTTTGATATAGCTCGATAGATAGTTTGATAGATAGTTTGATAAAGAGTGTGTAAGGATTCAGCGCGCTCGACGACAAAACAATAACTAGACCCGCTAAGGAATTTATGAACATGTCAAAACGACCCCTTCTGCCGGCACTTCTGCTGGCTTTACCCTTTGCTTCAATCACTCATGCACAAGATTGGAATGCTGTAGAGAGCGAAGCGCGCGGGCAGACAGTCTATTTCAATGCCTGGGGCGGTAGTGATGTTATCAACAACTACATTGAATGGGCCGCTGGACGTGTTGCCGAAGAGTCCGGCGTACAGGTCGAGTTAGTCAAAATTACGGACGCAGCAGCAGTCGTTACCCGGATCGCCACAGAGTTTAAGGCGGGTAACACAAACGAAGGTAGCGTCGATCTAATGTGGGTGAATGGCGAGAACTTCCGCCGCCTGAAGCAGGAAGGGTTGCTGGCTGAATCCTGGGCACAAGATCTACCCAATGCCGCTCTAGTTGATTACAGCTTGCCTGTGACCACGGATTTCTCGATTCCCACTGAGGGGCAAGAGAGTCCTTGGGGCGGCGCGCAGCTAACGCTGATCTATCATCCGGATCGATTGGAGACGCCTCCCGCGGATGCGCAGGAACTGCTGGCGCTGGCTAAAAAGCAACCCGGCACGCTGGCCTATCCTCGCGTTCCTGATTTTCATGCAACCAGTTTCCTGAAGCAGCTGTTGCTTGATCTCTCGGACGAAGACAGTGCGCTCTACCAGCCAGTGACTGATGCTGAGTTCGAGCGCGTGACCGCACCGCTATGGAGTTATCTGGATCAGCTACATCCGCTGCTCTGGCGTGAAGCTCAAGCTTTTCCTCAGGGTATTGCTCAAATGCACAGTTTGTTTGCCGACGGTGAGTTGCTAACGTCGCTCAGCTTTAACCCAAATGATGCCGCTAATTTAGTGCGCTCGGGAACCTTACCTGAGGGTGTGCGCAGCTTTGGGTTTGAGCGCGGAATGCTCGGCAATATTCACTTTGTAGCGATTCCCGGTAACTCAAAATCGAAAGCCGGCGCGCAGGTGTTCGCCAACTTCCTGCTCTCACCAGAAGCGCAACTGCGCAAGGCCGATCTGGATGTATGGGGCGACCCGAGTGTGCTGGATTCGAGTAAGGTCTCAGGGTCGAGTGCTAGGCAGCTGAAAGAGCGCGATCCAGCTGCACTACCAGCTAAGACTCCATGGATAGCAGAGCCGCATGCGAGCTGGGTAGAGCCGCTCGAAAAAGCCTGGCTTGCGCGTTATGGAGCGGGTAGTTGAGTTTAAGGCTACTCGGTGTTGCCGCGCTACTGATCTCTCTTACGCTCTATCTCCCGGTCATAACGCTCTTCGCTCCGTTTTGGGAACTTGAGCTCCTCTACTTGTGGGCAGAGTTGTTCAAGGCGACTGAGTTTGGGCCGGCGCTCGCAGCAACTCTGGTCTCGACACTCGCAAGCTTGGCGGTTGCGCTAGGGCTCAGCTACCTGTTGATGGGCGCTCTCGTCTTTACCCCCGCTTATCAACGATTCGCCCGTCAGTTGCCGCTGCTATTAGCCGTACCGCACTTAGCCTTTGCTGTTGGCCTGTACCTGCTACTGAGCCCTAAGGGGTGGCTAGAACGTCTCGTCGCCCCAATGGATGTCGGTATCTGGGTGCAAGATGGCTATGGACTGAGTTTGGCTGTGGCGTTAGGCATTAAAGAGAGCTGGTTCCTCTGCTGGATGATCTGGGCGCAGCTGCAACAGAGCAGTTTGGCAGATCAATTCTTGGTCGCCCAGTGTCAAGGATACCAGCGCGGGCAAATAGTCAGACAGATCCTCGTACCACAGCTGCTGCCCAAACTGCGATGGCCGCTACTCGCTGTCGCGGCTTACAGCTTATCATCGGTTGAGATGGCTTGGGTGTTAGGGCCCACTCATCCACCTACGCTTGCCGTTTTGGCCTGGAACTGGATGCTCGATCCGATGGTGGAGCAGCGTGACCTCGGCATGGCGTTGACGCTCTTGTTAATGGTACTGATGCTGGCGCTATCACTGACGATTTGGCAGCTACCTCGGGTATTCAGCGGTATAGTGCCCTCGGGAAGGCGCCGTGTCGGGCGACTACGCATCGGTCTGCCTGCGAAGCGGCTGCTCCTTATGCTGCATCTGGTATTGGGGCTATTAATTCTTCTCTGGTCGTTTACCCACAGCTGGTTCTATCCAGCGCTATTGCCGGGACGTTGGAGTCTGAACGCCTGGCAGAGCCTAGCCGTTGAGCCGCTATTGAACACCCTCAGCCTCGGTCTCGTCTCTGCACTACTGGCAATAGCGCTGGTGTTGCTGGTGTTAGAAGCGGGTATCAAACAGACGGGTTGGATATTGCTTCCACTCTTCCTTCCAGTGCTGCCGTTGGTGGTGGGGCAATACCAGATCAGTCTCTTTGTGGGTATGCCCCCTAGCTGGTCAGCCGTGCTTTTGGCACATCTGCTGTGGGTGCTTCCCTATGTTTATCTGGTTCTAAAACCTGCTTATCTCGCGCTGCCCCATGAGCAGTTACTGACGGCTCGCACACTTGGCCTGAATCAAACCGACTTGTTCATGCGGGTTAAGCTACCGCTGTTGCTACGTCCGATCTGTGCGGCCTTTGCGCTTGGGTTTAGTGTTAGTCTGGCACAGTACCTGCCAACGATCTTTATTGGGGCAGGAAGGGTGGAAACACTCACCACGGAGACTCTGAGCCGCTTTGCCGGCGGTGATAAGCGTCTACTTGGTGCTCAAGCGATGGCGCTGTTGGCGGTGGCCCTGCTTGCCTACATCCTGGCACAAAGGTTGCCTCAGATTGTCTATGCCAAACGGAGGGCAATGGACTGATGTTGGAGTTGAGCCGGGTCGAGATAGAGACGCCTGAACGCAAGTTGTTCGGTCCCCTGACGTTTCAGATCGAGCGCGGAGAAATTCTAGGGCTGCAGGCTGCCTCCGGCAGTGGAAAGTCAGTGCTGTTGCGCTGGATGCTGGGCGCCGTACCTGAGGGGCTGAGTGCTAGGGGTGAATTATCCCTGGATGGCCGCAGGATTCATCAATTGCCCACAGATGAGCGGCAGATCGGATTACTGTTACAGCAGGCGACGCTATTTCCACATCTCAGCGTAGCGGGAAATCTGCAGTTTGCGATGCCACCATCGTCAGACCGAGCACAAAAGATCGCTCAGCTTTTACAGCAAGCGGGGCTCAATGGTTTTGAACAGCGCGACCCGGCAACCTTGTCGGGCGGGCAACAGGCGCGGGTGGCACTGTTGCGGGCACTGGCAGCCGAGCCGAAAGCGCTGCTGTTGGATGAGCCCTTTTCGAGCCTAGATCCTGAGCTTCGAGCAGAGTTCAGAGCTTGGGTGTTTGATCAGATTAGTGAACGGCAAATTCCGGCGTTGGTAGTGAGTCACGATCGCGACGATCTGCAGCAGTGCAGCCGGGTGTTGAGATTAAACGGAGAGTCAGTCGATGTTTGATGCGCGTGTACTAGAAGCGAGCCGGGCTTGGATCGAAGATCTGGCCGAAGCACTTGATGAACGGGGATTCAAAGCGGATCAGGTAACCTGGGCCGGTTTTGCGCTTGGCCTGCTGGCGCTGCCTTTTTTGGCGCTGGGAGCAGAGTTATTGGCGATCATAGCAATACTCGCCAACCGAGTTGCAGATGGGGTTGATGGAGCGTTAGCGCGTAGGCAAGGGCCAACCGATACCGGTGCGTTCCTCGACATTCTGCTCGATTTTATCTTCTACGCCTCAATACCGCTGGGGTTTGCACTACAAAATCCGGAGCAGAACGCTACTACAGCGGCGCTGCTGCTATTTAGTTTTATCGGTACTGCCAGCAGTTTTTTGGCGTTTGCGATCTTTGCCGAGCGGCGCAAGCTGAGCAGTCTCGAGTTTCCTCGTAAAGGTTTTTACTATCTTGGCGGGCTAACCGAAGCGACCGAGACGATAGCGCTCTTCCTGATCTGCTGCCTCTTTCCTGGTCTCTTTCCAACCTTGGGTACGCTCTTTGCGGTGCTCTGTCTAATTACCACTGCAATGCGACTGAAAGCAGGTATGGAGGCGCTAAGCTGATATGAAAAAGATTCTGATTGTACTGCTTGTGTTCGCTTTAGGCGCCGCCTATCACTTTGACTTGACCAGTTATCTGAGTTTCGACGCTGTGCGCGGGCAACTCGATAATGCTCGCGCAGAAGCTGTTGCGGCGCCGCTCTTTGTCGGGTTGCTGTTGTTCGGGATCTACACGGCCGTGACGGCTTTATCGATTCCCGGTGCGGTACCGCTGACCTTGCTGACTGGCGCTATTTTCGGTCTAGGCTGGGGTACGCTGATCGTCTCCTTCGCCTCAACTCTGGGCGCGACCTTAGCGTTCCTAGTGGCACGTTACCTGCTACGTGCCTACCTCGAAAAACGTTTCGGTTCGACATTCAGCAAAATCAATGCGGCGATGGAGCGCGAGGGTGCGCGCTACCTCTTTTCACTGAGGCTAGTGCCGCTCTTTCCGTTCTTTTTGATCAATTTGCTGATGGGTCTGACCCGTATTCCAACGCTGAAGTTCTATTGGATAAGTCAGCTTGGCATGTTGCCCGGAACGCTGGTCTACGTGAATGCAGGTAGCTCGCTGGCGGAACTCGAGAGCCCTGCCGGAATTCTCTCTGTGGAGATGTTTGTTGCTTTCGCGCTTATCGCGCTACTGCCCTGGGTCTCCAAGTGGCTGCTTGGTTGGATGGATAGGCGTCGGGTTTACCAAGGCTTCAAACGTCCAGCCAAGTTCGATACCAATATGGCGGTGATTGGTGCCGGTGCTGGCGGTTTAGTCAGTGCCTATATCGCGGCAGCGGTAAAAGCCCGGGTGACTCTCATTGAAGGGGCCGAGATGGGGGGCGACTGTCTTAACCGCGGCTGTGTGCCGAGTAAGGCGCTGATTCGGGCGGGCGCTGTGGTTCGAACCATTGAGACCGCTAACAAGTTTGGTGTTAACGGCACGGCAGAGGTCGATTTTCCGGCGGTAATGCGGCAAGTACGGCAGGTGATTGCTGAGGTTGAACCGCATGATAGCGTTGAGCGTTATACCGGGCTCGGCGTGGACTGTGTGCAGGGTTGGGCGCGATTTGTTGACCCTTGGACGCTAGAGATAGAGCAGCAGGGCAAGCTGAGCCGACTAACCGCTGAAAATATTGTCGTGGCTACCGGTGCTAAACCGAGGCAGTTGCAGATTCAAGGATTGTCGGATGCGTTGACGCTCACTAGCGACTCCTTATGGGACTACTTGAGTTCACTCGATACTGCACCCGAGCATTTGGCTATTATGGGTTCGGGCCCTGTAGCCATTGAGCTAGCGCAGGCGCTTAATCGTTTGGGCGTCAGAATAACGTTGGTGGTGCGTTCCGAACGGATCCTAAAACGAGAGCCGACTGAAGCGGCCCAACTGGTTCAAACTCAGCTTCAGGCTGAAGGGGTTGAGATGCTGTTTAACGCGCAGGTCAGCGAGGCTAGCTCAACTGAACAGGCAGTGCTCAGTATCCAGCATTCTGGGGGTGTCTGTGAGGTGACAGTCGATCGTGTGCTGTTCGCATTGGGGCGCGAGGCCAGCATGGCGGGGTTGGGGCTTGAGGCGCTGGACGTCGATACCTCAGAGGTGCGCTTGAATGAGTATCTGCAGACGCACTTTCCGCATATCTACGCCGTCGGCGACCTGGCTGGGCCTCATCAATTTACTCATGCAGCTGCGCATCAAGCTTGGTACGCAAGCGTCAACGCGTTGTTTGGCAAGTTTAAGAGCTTTAAGGTCGACTATTCGCTGATACCGCGTGTCACTTTTAGCGATCCGCAGGTTGCTGCTGTCGGGTTGACGGTTGATGAGGCCAAACAGCGTAACATTGGATATGAAGTGACACGATTCGACCTTGAGGAGCTCGATCGCGCTATCGCCGAGGGGGAGGCGCGCGGTTATATTGAAGTTTTGACGTCGACTGGGTCGGACAAGATCCTAGGTGTAACGATTACCGCACCCGAGGCCGGCGATCTCTTGGGTATCTTCTGTGTCGCGATGCGCCACAAACTCGGCCTGAACAAACTCCTCAGCGTGGTGCATGCCTATCCAACGATGAACGAAGCGAGTAAATACGTCGCGGGCAACTGGAAACGCGCACACCAGCCCGAGCGTCTGCTTAAGTTCACAAGCTGGTGGTTCAATCGTCGTTTAAAGTCCTGAACGGAAAGGGAGGGTTAACAGCTTCCCTAGCGGCACCGCACGAGGGTTAGGTGTACGGCTTATTCCGAAGGTGATGCCCAACTGGCCGTCGACCGAGTCAGCTCTGTAGGTGCCAAAGAGCTTATCCCAGATCGCCAAATTAAAGCCGTAGTTGGAATTTGCCTCCTCCATGCGCCACGAGTGGTGTACACGGTGCATAT
The DNA here is from genome assembly GCA_038137135.1 of Oceanospirillaceae bacterium. Lineage (GTDB taxonomy): Bacteria > Pseudomonadota > Gammaproteobacteria > Pseudomonadales > Balneatricaceae > Marinobacterium_E. Next base: position 8,972 of record JAYQBD010000016.1, read on the forward strand.
CTGGGGTTACAAACAGCCTTCTGATAACGCCATCGAGCCTGTTTGGCAGGCGAACGTTAGAGTGTGTGATCATCGCGCAGCCATTCAGGATGGTCTCGAAGAGCAGTACAGCAATCGCTGGAAAACCGAACAGTAGAATCAATGCAGCTTTGATAAACATCGAGAGCAATACCTCGATGGGGTGAAATCTAAGTCCCGTTGTCAGATCAAAATCTAGGTCGGCATGGTGGACACGGTGCAGCCGCCAGAGGATAGGAATCTTATGGAACAGCAGGTGCTGGTACCAGATAAACAGGTCTAGCAGTACGATAGATGCCAGTACCACCCACCAGAGCTGCCCTATTTCAAACCAGTGAATCAGACCTATCGAGTTGCTCTCAGCCCACAGGGCTGTGCCGACGGCGGCCGCTGGGAAGATGAAGCGAATAACCAGCGTATTAACGACAACAAGGCCGAGATTATTGAGCCAGCGTCTGCCTTTAGCGATGCTCAACTCGCGTTTCGGAGCCAGAATTTCCCACAAAGCCATCACTGCAAAGATTGATAGGAAGGCTCCGAGTCGAATACTAGATTCAATTTCAATAAGATTATCCATGCTGTAAAGATACGCAGAGAGAGGTTTTCTGATCAACAAAAAACGGCACCCGAAGGTGCCGCTTTGTCGATGGTGGGCGATTAAGGCTTAACCGTCGTCAGGCCGAGGTTCTCCCAATCCTGCATACCGCCACGGTACCACTTGATCTTGTCAGCTGGGTAGCCGAAGTCGAGCAGCGCCTTGATGTTAGTTGGCGACTGGCCACACCACATACCGTTACAGTACATAACCAGAGTTTTAGCGCTGCCAAACTTCCACAGGCCGTCAAACTCTTCTGCACCGAACTGTTCAGTGAAGATATCACCGATAGAGATTGGGTCAGCCCCTTTTGCTGTGTTCAGTGCAGTCCAAGGGATATTGACGGCACCCGGAATCATCCCACGCTCCGCCCAATCTGGGGTACGTGAGTCGATAACGAGAATGGAGTCGTCACCGGCTGTCATCTTCTCTAGGTACGCTAGCATCTCAGTCTCACCGATGGTCTCCACTCCTTCAGCCAGTTTCATCGGCTGAATACAGAATGGCGGGCAGGGACGGGAAGTCAGTGCGAAGCTAGGGTTAACGGTGTTTTTGTTGTCAGCGTTACGGGAAATCGTGACCGACGCACCGTTGTGCATCACATCAACACTCATCAGGCTGCTTGTAACGCCGACTGGTTTACCCGCAGGTGCTGCCGCTTTTTCTGCCGTAGCTTGGCAGCCGCTCAAGATAAGTGCACAAGCTGCAATAGTAAGTAGTTTTTTCATGGTTGGGCTCTCTTATTGTTATCGTCTCTACAAAGTGCGAATAAAAAAGCAGTGCTTTTGAGGGCACTGCTTTCTATTTTGACTGAGCTAATCCTCAGCTTATGGCTTAACTGTAGTCAGACCCAGGTTTTCCCAGTTCTGCATACCGCCACGGTACCACTTGATCTTCTCAGCTGGGTAGCCGAAATCGAGCAGCGCCTTGATGTTAGTTGGCGACTGGCCACACCACATACCGTTACAGTACATAACCAGAGTTTTAGCGCTGCCAAACTTCCACAGGCCGTCAAACTCTTCTGCACCGAACTGTTCAGTGAAGATATCACCGATAGAGATTGGGTCAGCACCTTTCGCTGTGTTCAGTGCAGTCCATGGAATGTTAACTGCGCCTGGAATCATACCGCGCTCAGCCCAATCTGGAGTACGTGAGTCGATAACCAGAATTGAGTCGTCGCCGCTAGACATACGATCAAGGTAGTCAACCATCTCTACTTCACCGATTGTCTCAACGCCTGGAGCTAGTTTCATAGGCTGGATACAAAACGGTGGGCAAGGACGTGAAGTCAGAGCAAAAGATGGGTTAACAGTATTTTTGTTGTCAGCGTTGCGCTCGATAGTAACCGCTGCGCCGTTGTGCATTACTTCAACGCTCATAAGGCTGCCAGTGATGCCAACTGGCTTATCTTCGGCAGATGCTAGAGTGGCAAAGCCAGATGCAGCAATGCCGATCAGGCCAACCATCAGTGATTTACGGATCATAGTTTGTTCCCTCAGTGTTACTTTTATTTTTAGATGTTGCGGTGTTTAAAGTGACGATGCCTACTGACTAAACGTTAGTCACACTCCGGCTCAGGCTCGCCGTCTGGCACACAGAGTGAACCATCATCACAATAAATTGATTTCTTCTCGGCGTCTTCTGCTGCAAATGCACTGCTACCAACAAAACCGCTCATCAGCGCAAAGGTAGCGAGCAAGACAGACATAAATCGTACCAACATTAGCTCTCTCCATTTTGATCGCCTCTATGCTAGAGGGGTGAGCCGTCAATCGCAAAGCGAAATGGTATAAAAACCTAGACTGATTACACATACTGAGCATAAATCATATGACATATATGAATATTCGACCTTCGAATATGGGACTAATAGAATAACAATATATCTATATTGTATATGTGTATGCAGTTTGTAGTACTTATGGTCAGACCAATCAGTTTTGGTCAGAAAGCTAACGGTTTATTTAGTTTCGCATGAAAACTCAGACCGCATCATCATTGTGATCGCGTCGACGGCATTTGCGGGGCGCTTCGCTTGATCTCGCCAAAAGTTGAGAAAGCTAGCGTAGATTACCTGATCGGCATCAGGTCGTAGTGGAATCGCAAAACACTCGCGGGGATCAGTTGAGTGCTTGAGCGCGTCAACAACGCCGAGGGTGTATCCCTGCAGCACCATCGACTCTTGTGACAGGGCATCGTAAAGGTCGTCACCGCTGATAAAGCTGTAGGGCTCTGGCATCTCTGCCTTCGCAGAAACGCTGAGTAGCACACTCGCCAGAAGAGCGGCGACGAACTTCATTAGAGGCTCCAGCGCTCTGCAATCGCTGAGCGAGTCGGAAGGTCGGCTCCTACGCGTTCGCAGGTGAGGGCAGCCGCGTGTGAGGCAAAACGACAGACACGCTCGGCATCTATCCTATCCAACATGGCGGGGCCACCCTGCTCAAAGATCTCGAAGATCATCGCCGCTTGGAAGGTATCACCGGCACCCACGGTATCTTTAACATCAATCTTAGGCGCAGCCACACTGAAGTGTTCGCCGTTCTGACCAAACACCTGAGAACCTTCACCACCTTGAGTCACAAAAACCCAGCGTGGGCCTAGCTCCAGGCAGCTCTGAGCGTACGCTGCGATGCTGCTGTCCGGAGCCAAGAAGGCGATATCCTCATCAGACAGTTTCATAACATGGGCAATAGATCCGAGCTTTTCGACGGTTGCTTGCCAAACTGCACGATCCGGCTGAATAGATGGGCGAATATTTGGATCGTAGGCGATCAGAGCGCTCTCTTGTGCTTCATTCGCAAACCAAGCCAGTGTGGTTGCACAAGGCTCTACCACAGTGCTGTAAGATCCTAGCGAGATCGCTCTGAACTGCGACGGTTCTGGGCACTGCTCTTGGCTGAGTGATACATCGGCACAGCCCTCTAGGTAGAAGGAGTAGCTTGGATGGCCCTGTTCGTTCAACGCAATCATTGCCAGTGACGTGTTGAGATCGCTGGGCGCAAGAAATTGAGTCGAGACGCCGTTGGACTCGAGATGTTTAGCCAGTTTCTGGCCCAATGCATCTTTGGAGTTTGCTGTAAGGTAGCCGGTCTCTAAACCGAGGCGCGCCATGCCGATCGCGACATTGAGCGGTGAACCTCCCACAGTCGCGTTGAGTGTGATCTGCCCGGAAGAGGCTGAGTCACCAGGAAAAACATCATAAAGGGCATCGCCACAAGCAAGAAACATCATTACTCCCTAAGTACCTACGCAAAGTAATCGCTATGAATTAGACGGTGAAGTCTTATACTAAAGTTTTGGATGAGGCGGATTTTACCCCGATGGAATGGCTATTAGATAGTGCGAAGCGTGAAGATTGGAAGAGAGTATCAATCACGGGGCTTTTTTCGGCTATCACCACTAACCCATTGTTGATTCAGCGCGCTGGGTTAGATGTTAGCTTTGTCCGCTACCGCGCTCTGGTTGATGAGGCGCTTGATCTGGGTTTTGAACATATCCAACTACAGGTGTTTGGTGATGATTGGCACGGCGCAGCCGAACAGATCCTAGAGCTTTCAGAGCAGACAATCGTTAAAATTCCTGCCACTGAGGCGGGTTTTTCCCTAGTGAAAACCCTCGGAGTGCCTGAACGTACCACGCTAACCGGTGTCTACTCTGTTCGTATGGGGGCGATTGCTGAGCGCCTCGGTGTACGCTACGCCGCACCCTACTACGCCCGCTTGATCGAGTCTGATCGAGATGCAGACGCAATTTTTACCGGACTTAGAACGAGCTGCCAGAAAACCAACATTCTGGTGGCAAGTTTGCGAAATATCGGGCAGTTTGATCACTTGCTGGCAAATGGTCACCGCTGCTTTACCCTGCCTGGCCCGCTCCTTGATGATCTACTTTGCGATCCGATGACGCTTGATGCGGTCGCCCAGTTCGATGAGGCGGCTAGACTTTCGATTAGTCGACTATAATAGTAGTTCCGACATACTCGATGACAAAAGTGCAGACGAGCTCGTTCGTCGCCATAATTGAGACCCAAATCAGTGAATAACCGTTTTGAAGAGCTAAGACGACGAATTGAGCGTGCAGGGGTCGAAACACCTGACAAGGATTTCGTAGAGCTGTCCTCTGATGAGTTGATTCACGAGATCAGCGTCTACCACGCCCAGCTTCTCGCCCAGAATGAGGAGTTGGAACATGCTGCGGTGCTTGCTCAAGATCAGGCTGCCGCCAACACAGCCCGGCTCAAGTAGATGCGGATGCCGTTACCAAAGCTGAACAAGTTGAGTCAGTACTGAATGGTGCGCGGATCTTATTAGCTGACGACGATCAGTTCCAGCGAATGCTTTTGAAAAAGTACCTCGAAAGCCTCGGAGCAGTGGTTGCTGAAGTTGAGGACGGCGCCGTTGCACTGGAAGTTTTGGAACAGCAAGAGTTTGATCTTCTCGTATCGGATCTGAATATGCCGAACCTTGACGGGTTAGACTTACTCAGGGAGCTGCGCCTGATTGGAAAGAGGCTTGATAGCCTGATTGTTACTGGGGGTACCGACCCCGATACACTTCAGCGGCTTAAGAGTCTAGGGGCCATTGATGTCCTTCATAAGCCTGTTACAGCTGCAGACATTGCGCAAACGGTAGCCAACCACCGTTTTTCATAGCCGAGAGGTAGTTGACTCATCATGAGCAGGCCGCTCAACTGATAAGTGGCCTCGATTTTGGACTGTTACGCATCCTTCAACAGCGGTTCGAAGAAGTGGCACAAGCCGTCAAAATCTTCCAGCGGTAGCACATCAGCTACATACTGATCTGGGCGCACAATAATGATACAGCCCTCACGGCTGATGCCGCGCATATCATAGATATCAGGTCCAGTTAGATGGTCGACACAGAAAGCCTTTTCGTGATCACGCAGCCCGTAGCGGCCCTTCTCTGGCGCCAACACTGGATGCATCGAGGTGGTCTCGAACGATTGGTGGTGCTGCTGGAACACCGCGCGCACATCAATGACTGAATCGGGATCAGCATCTGCCGGTGTATAGCGTTTAATGGGTGATTTTAGATCTGTGGCCAAGCGTTCGCACAGAGCCTTAACTCTGCAGCTGTCGCTCATCGGCTCTTCTGGACCAGCAAATAGGAACAGACGGTAGGCTGCGTTGGCTGTGATGCAATGGCCGAGTTGTACGGGCTTAGCATCGCCATGACGAATGACCGGTGCTGAGTGGAAACGCATGCCAATCGTTTGGCCAGTAGCCAGATCCTGGTGCTTGCCCTCGCTCGTCATGATTGATGGGCGGTATTGGATAGAGACACCCGCAGTGTAGCGACCGAAGAGTTGGAAGTAGCGTTTGAACTCTTCCGGATCTACGCCGTTTGGATTCTCTTTAGTCTTTGGCTTGGCACTGAACATCGCTGCCCACTCTTTATCAAAGTCGATTAGCTTCTTGCCGTATTCATGACGCTCTGTTGAGTAGGTTTTAAGCAGCGACTCATCCGCGCGACCTGTCAGGACATGGGCCATCTTCCAGCCAAGGTTCCAAGTATCCATCACTGAAGTGTTTAGGCCCTGGCCCGCTTTCGGGCTGTGGGTGTGGCAGGCATCGCCAGCAAGGAATACGCGCGCAGCGCGATCCTCAGTTGAATCATCAAAGCCGGTAGTGATGCGCTGGCCAATCTCGTAAACGCTCCACCAAGCAACCTCTTTAACATCAAGTGTGTAGGGGTTCATAATGCGGTTAGCCGCTGCGATCAGTATTTCAGGCGACATCTGATCACGCGCGACACGCTCGTCCTCCTTGAGCTTGTCCAGCTCGACGTAGATACGAATCATGTAACCACCCTCACGTGGGATGATCAGCATATTGCCTTCGTTATCGGACTGAATCAGTGCTTTGAGGCGTACATCGGGGAAGTCAGTATTGAGCAGGACATCCATCACACCCCAAGCCTGGTTCAGAGGATCGCCTACTAGTTCCTTGCCAATCGCCGTACGCACACTAGAGCGTGCCCCATCACAACCGACAACGTATTTGGCTTTAACGGTCTCAACTACCTTGTTGAACTGCGCCACGCTGACACCGCGCTCGAGGCGTACCGTAACTGGGTACTCGCCACCCTCTGGATCGACTTCAATATCGAGTAGACGACGCTGGTAGTGTGGCTCTACTTTGCCCGGACTTTTACGCATTACATCGAGGAAATGATCGTGCACTCGCGCCTGGTTGATAATCAGGTGCGGCATCTCCGAGAGATCCTCTTCGACATCGGCGACCTTGTCAGCACGAGCGATCTTTGAAGAGTCGCTTGGATCGGGTTTCCAGAACGCGGCCTCATTAACCTGGTACCCCTCTTGAATGATTTGATCCGCAAAGCCATAAGCTTGGAACATCTCTAAGGTACGACAGGCCATCCCATCAGCCTGGCCAACAAGTAGACGGTCATCCTTCATATCAACTATTGCAGTTTTTATCTCGCCGAACTGGGACAGCTGCGCAGCTAGGTTCAAACCTGCAGGTCCGCAACCCACGATCAGTACGTCTACCTCTTCTGGCAGTGGGCGTTTAATCGGCGGTGGAACTACTGCGTCTTGAGGATCTGCATAGCGAGGGTCACCGGGGGTGTAACCGTTGAGATGAAATTGCATGGTCGTCTCCTTGTTTTTGGACACTCTAATGCTGATTAGGTATAAAGAAAAATAGATATTTTCTTTCAGATATAAAGAATACGCATATATGAATCCTAACCTATTGAAACAGTTAGCTATCGTTGTAAAGCAGGGTTCGATTAGTAGTGCAGCTGAGCAGCTCTATGTCACTCAGCCGACCTTGACGCGTGGTATTCAGCAGTTAGAGGCCCGTGTGGGTGCGCCGGTGCTGAAGCGCACACGATACGGAGTCGTTCCCACTGAAATTGGTGCGCGTTTGGCGCTAATCGGTGAGCGGATTTTGGCCGATACCGATCAGGGTGAGGAGGTCATTCGGCAGTTTCACTCGGGCTATCAAAGTGAGTTTGCGATTGGTATCGATCCGCTCTGGGAGTTTGCCACAGCGCGAGATTTTGCTGAGCTTTTGCTGCAAGAGTCACAGCATGTATTTCACCTTCGTACCGGTTCTGCGTCCGTACAGATGCGCTTACTGCAGGAGAGGGAGCTGGATTTTTTGCTGGCCCCAGCGCATCTCACCGTGCCTCAGGGGGAGTTGCAACGCGAAATACTGTTTCGCGACCGGGCCGGGGTGCTGGCGGGAGCCAAATCAAAACTCATTGGACGAGCGGGGCCGATATCACCGCAGGAGCTGGAACAGCAACAATGGATTACCGCAGGTGCGCGGGCCGGTTTTCTCGATGCCCAAGGCGAGTTTGCCGGTCCCCAAGCAGCTAAAATGGCTTTTACTGGCAGTATATTCACCGTTCTACATCTACTTAAAACGACGGACTATTTAGTTCGCATGCCGGCGCGGTTAGCGTTGCTCACTGGGCAACTTGCCGAGTCGCAGCTATTAGATGTCGCTACCGAACCCGGGCCGCGTCGTGATGTCGCTCTTTGGTATCGGGCGGCCGATATTGAGCGCCCCGATTTTAGCCGCGTACATCATACCCTACAGCAGCTTGTCTCCAACCTCGATGCTCAAGCCCCAACATTTGGCGTCAATCTTGCTAGATGAATCCAGTAATAGAGTCGTGAGAATTATTCCTAGATAAGTTAGTCTACAAATTAAAATCGGTTCATAGCCATGCAAACACTAAGAAGTCGTTGTGTTTAAGAATTTATCGCGAAAGAGATTATTAGATTTGGCACTGCTGCTAGCCGCACTGTTTTGTGTGGTCGAGCTTCTCTTTTTTTTGATAAACCACTCACCCGAACAGAACAGGTCGACCACTACCTATTTGGAGCTGATTAGTGCGCTGCTGGGCTTTGCACTTTTTGCGCTGCTGTTGGTCTACCGTTCCGGATATAAGCAGATCTCGGCGGTGGGGATAGCCTTGGACCATGCCGCCAACCTTTCAGGCGTTGGTTATCTGCACTATTTTCCGCAACAGGGTCGGTGGGTCGCCAATCATGTGGCTCAAGCCTTGTTACGGCGCTCGACACCTGAATTCAATGCGACTCTGGTAGAGATCTTGCAGAGAGTACATCCTGATGACCGAGAAGCCGCCGCAGCTGCCGCGGAATCAGCATTGCGTGGGGGGGATTCTGTCAGTGGGCGGGTGCGTATCGGTGACAGTGTGTATGGCTATACATTGGTCAGCTACCACGCCTACAAACTACAAGATGACTCCCTTTCGATCTCTCTAGTTGATATTGATCCAGAGCACGAAGCGCGCAGGCTTGCAGAGCGGACGGACGGTAGGCTACAGGATGCTTTGAAGGCGGCGCGAGCCACTCGGTTTGAGATCGATCTCGACTCGCTACAGATCGTTGCTCCCGCGGCGGCTCGAGAGGCTATAGGGCTCGAACCTGCGGGAGGTCTGTTAGATCTGATCAACTGCGTTGATCTGGAGTATCGGGATGATCTGCAGCTACGCTTTGAACAGCGTCAGGCTTTCGAGAATCTCTATCCCGTAACAACGCAAGACGGTGCAAAGCGCTGGCTACGATTTACTGCCAGCGTTGAGGCCCGCTCTAGGCTTAATTTGACACTGGTCGATCTGACCGAGCATAAAGAGGTGGAGTTTGAACAGCGTAACTCGTTGAGTCAGATTCAAGCTGCGTCGAGAGTCGCTAAGTTATCGATCTACAAGGAAGAGACAGAAACAGGCATTCTGGTGCCGATCTACCAGGATCCGCAGCAGAAGTTTGATTTTTGCGGTGGTGAACAGCGACTGCTGCGTATTCCTGCCCAGTACCACGCTTTGTTGAGTGTAGCTCTAGAGAGTATCGGTGAAGTCGTTGAGTTTCCCTACTTGGCTGACAACGGCTCTGAGGTCTGGTTACGGTACTCGGTTATTGCTGTTGATGCGCACTCAACACCACCGACTCAGACAGTAATAATTCAAGATATTACAGGTTTGGCGGCCCAGCGCCAGGAGCTTCAGGACTCCTTACATGAGATGGAGAAAGTCCGCGGACAGTTACAAAACCGAGCTGAACGAGAGCGGCAGATGTTTGCGGTAATAGGACATGAACTGCGCACACCTGCGGCGAATATAAAGATGCTGCTGGATGAGCTTGAGCTTGATCAGGCCTCGGAACATGCGCAGACATTGGCCGATCAGGCTGATCATCTGCTGGATGTGTTGGATGACGTACGCATCCTTGTGAGTCCCGATCGGGTCTACAAAACTCAAGAGAGCTTCATGGCGCTGCGCCCAATTCTGGAGCGAGCAACCCTAGCTTTGCAGCCGCTGACACTGGATTCGCGGCTCGAGGTCTCCCTAGCGGCCGACGAGGGTGCTGAAAGACTGTACCGCTTAAATCCACAACTTCTTCGTCAACTCACGCTCAATCTTATCCGAAACGCTTGCTTCCATGCAGACGCCAGTTTTTTGCGAATTACTCTTCGCACGCGAGAGATTGATGATCTGAGTACCAGAGTGATGTTGAGCTTCGCAGACAATGGTAAGGGCGTGCCAGAATCATTTAAGGGACAGCTTTTTCAGCCGTTCCATCGGGCAGATAATGAGTCTCAGGGGATGGGTCTTGGACTGTCCATTTGTGAAACGCTGGCGAAAAAGCTCAATGGTAGTATTCGATATGAGGATACTCCCGGTGGCGGAGCGACCTTTGTAGCGGAGTTCGAGTTGACTCCTGTCGCTCAGGCTGCTGACCAGATAGAGGCTGACGATAGCGCAGAGGTGGCCGAAGCGGAGCAGATTAATTGGCAAGGTCTGCGGATTCTATTTGCTGAAGATAATGCCACGTTGCGACTGTTGACCCAGAAGATGTTAACTGTGAAAGGGGCGTCAGTGGTTGCTGCTGAAGATGGTCAGTTGGCACTTGCGCAGTTCGATAGCGGTACGTTCAATTTGGTTGTCACCGATATCTTTATGCCGAACGTGGATGGTTATGAGTTTGTTGCCGAGCTGCGCAAGCGCGGTTTTGACGGACCGGTAGTTGGTATCTCAGCTGCGGTAGTAGGTGAAGAGACCGACAAGTTGATCGAATCGGGTGCTGATGCGGTATTGAGTAAGCCGATCAACATGGGTGAGTTTGAGCAACTACTGAAAGCTGAGGCTGAGCGCATCCAGTATTTCGATGGCTCAGCCGGTGAAGCTTAGGTTTTAGCTCACTTTCACGACTACGCGCCCACGCAGCTTACCGTCCAAGATTCGGGCTGAGGCATCAATTGCTTCAGTGAGTGAAATCTCCTCAGCAATGGCGCCCAGTTTTGCAGGATCCAGATCTTCTCCTAAACGTCTCCATGCCTCGAGGCGCAGCTCGCGCGGTGCCATCACTGAGTCTATACCTGCCAGCGTAACACCTCGCAGGATGAAGGGCGCTACGGTTGACGGCAGGTCCATACCACCCGCTAAGCCACAAGCTGTTACGGTACCGCCATATTTGGTGCTGGCGCAGGCGTTGGCCAGCACGTGCGAGCCAACAACATCGACCACGCCGGCCCAGCGTTCACGCGCTAGTGGACGCCCCGGCTCAGACATCTCCTCACGCGGGATAATATCGACAGCGCCGAGAGACTGCAGATACTCCTTTTCCTCTGGACGCCCTGTTAAGGCAATTACCTGATAGCCAAGCTTTGCTAGTACTGCGATAGCGACACTGCCGACACCGCCTGCAGCACCGGTTACTAGAATCTCGCCATCTTCAGGTTTTACACCCTGACGCTCCAGAGCTATCACACAGAGCATGGCCGTGTATCCTGCAGTGCCGATCGCCATGGCTGTTTTAGCATCGAACGCCTCGGGTAGTGGCACCAGCCATTCGCCTTTGAGGCGAGCTTTTTCGGCTAGGCCGCCCCAGTGACCTTCACCCACGCCCCAGCCGTTAAGTAGTACTTTGTCGCCGGGTTTGTAGTCTGAGTTTGCTGAGTCAGATACGGTTCCAACCAGATCGATACCGGGTACCATCGGGAAGGAGCGTACAACAGGCGCCCCTTTGTTGATGGCAAGCGCATCTTTGTAATTCAGCGTGGAGTACTCAACGGCAATGGTGACATCACCCTCGGGCAGAGATGCTTCATCAATATCGCTTATTGCAGCGGTTAAAGTGCCATCCACTTTGTCGATCAAAATGCCTTTAAACATGGGTTCTCCCTTAGGGTTGAGTGTTTAATACTTAGTTCGCCAAAAACGCTCTAGCGAAGAGTTTTAGAGGACGATCGGTTCGTTCGAGCTTGGCTCGCAGAACCGCACCCTCCCAGCCGATCCAAAATAGGTATGCAAGTGTTGTCGGCGCCGTGTGATTAGACAGTTGGCCGAGTTGCTGAGCTTCCTGTAGACACTGAGCAAGGCGCGCCTCCCAATCAGCGAAAACTGTCTCGATCTGAAAGCGGAAGGGTTCGGGGAGGGTGCTAACCTCCTGCCCCAAGTTACCTAGTAGGCAGCCGCGGCGGAATTCGTAACGGGCCATGCCAGCCGCCGCAGCCTCAACAAACTTGAGAATACGCTCGAGCGGTGGGTGGCGAGCGTCCAATAGATGCTTATCAAGCAGGCTGGCGAAAAACGCAGCATATGCGTCAATGACCTCGGCAACGAAGGCATCTTTGGATTCGAAATAATAGTAGAACGAACCTTTTGGAACGCCAGTGGGTTTGAGAATCGCATCTATCCCAGTGGCGGAATAACCGCGTTCGGTCAGCAGCTCCATACCGCGACGAATCAGTGTGCTGCGCATCGCGCGAAGCTGTTCAGGCGACTTGGCTGGGCGGCCGCGACGGGGCTTTTCGGCTGTTAGATTATCCATAAGAATAATATTAGACCGACCGTCTATTAAACTCAATCTGAAATGCTAAGACCAGTGCTCGTCCTCTCTCGAAGCGCTGAATTGGTGGTCCTCGCCGCTGGCGCCGAGCTGCTGAATCTTTTGCGGAACACCATCTTTGTCAAACTCTATCCAGCCAATGCCGGGGGAATTTACCAGGCGTCGTCCGATAGGAAATTGGCTCGGGATGCGCGGTCGGATGCGCATCAGACGGCGCTTAGTGAGCCAGTTAAGTGGTGACCAGCTGGCGTAAAGCCAGCGATTGAGCCGATCGAGAATTGCCAGAAGTTTCCCTGGGAAAGCATTACGCAGACCGCTGCTGGTAATTTGATAGATTCTGGGTCCGCCGTTGCGAAACCGTAGCTTGATATCGTAGACAAAGGAGTAGTGCACATCGCCAGAGAGCACGACAAACTGCTCTGGCGTGCGGCTGTGTCGGAAAATATTCAGAATGACATTGGCGGAGCCGGGGTGAGCCATCCAGTTCTCCGCATCGACCATCAGTGGCTTACCGATAAGAGTGAACACACGTTGTATCGCTTCGATAAGTTTGACACCAAAAATGGGTGCGGCTGAGACTAGGATGACCTGTTTACGATTTATCAGGCACTGTTGCAGGTCGACCAGTCGCTCCCAATCCATCAGTCCAGAGGGTTTCTGCGGACTGCGCTCCGACCGCCAACGTTGGGTACGGGTATCCAGCACAACAATACCCGGTTC
>JAYQBD010000016.1:22269-32717 GCA_038137135.1 Oceanospirillaceae bacterium
TGCGCTCCGACCGCCAACGTTGGGTACGGGTATCCAGCACAACAATACCCGGTTCAATTGGAATCTCATAACCCCAGTATGGGTATGACTGCATCAATTCGGTGAATTGCTGATGCTGAGTCGTTGTGGGGCCGTTGAGAAGCTGCAGCAGTGGTTCATGAAAGTGCTCTTTTAGACGCTCAGGCTCGTTACCGAGTCCTTGGAACAGCAGGTAGCCGATCATGGCGTTCCCAATGATTCGCGCAGAGAAGGGGTGGCCGTAGGCGGCCATTTCCCACGCGGCCGAGAGGTTCCAATCGTCGGTCACATCGTGATCGTCAAAAATCATGTAAGTTGGTGTGTTAGCAAGCACGCGTGCAACGGCTGTCATGCCCGCCGCGAACTCATTGATGATCTCCTGCTCTTGCTGAAATAGCAGGTCCATCTCTGTACTAAGAGCCGGGCGAGCCTGCATATCAACCAGCTTCCAGCAGCGGGGCGACCAAAGCAGCAGGTAAGCCGCGATCACCTCTCGTAGGCTTATCAGGTGGTTGCGTGCCGAATCTGACGTGAATATTGGCTTGCGCTTGGCTTCGAAGAAGCTGCGTTGCAGATCCTCGGTTGCTTCACTATCCGGCAGTAGTTCACTGCGCTGATAGTAGCAGCGCGGGTCACGCTCGAGTTCTGACGCGCAACTGACAGCTGCCCCCTCGATCTCTTCATCGGGAAGCCCCAGACGATTGGCTAGTTGATGGCAGGCGAACAGCATGGGGCCGGCGACATCGTCGGCGTAGAGTTGATCGCCCGACATAATCAGCAGGTCCGGACGTCGTTCTAAGCTGGCTTCACACTGCTGATCCAGGCGAACTAGACCATCGCCGCCGCGGTGATGTGGTTTGCGGCACGAGCCATGAGCCAGGCGTTGAAGTCTCTCTGTGAGTTGAAAACTTGGGAGGGGTTCGCCGGGATAACGTAGTTCTGGCGCCCAGTCTGCGATTGATAGAGCTGATGCGCCTTGCTCGATGATTTGTAGGTCGTAATTCAGTTTCTGGTGGGTAGGTAGTGGCCTGTCGAAATTGATTATCAGAGTGTTCAGCCAACAATGACTGCCTAAAGGATAATTGAGAGACTCAACCTGCTTCTGTTCAAGTTCAGTGATCAAACCGTCGGGGCCGTACAGTTCTAATCGATATTCGACGATTCTGCTCGAGATCAGCTGTAGACAGATCTGCTTCGGGCTCGCTCGCCGAAGGATGGGGCCGACAAGCACTGCGGGTAGGGTTTTATCTGGGTCCGTTGAGATCATAGATGAACTCTAGTTCGTTGGGACGCAGCTGCCAAAGAGAGCGGTAAAAAATCCCGCCCCGAATTGCTTACTAGAGCATGCTGGGGCGGGTTACTGCTGAAGGGACAATAAGAACAACAGTTTCAGGATATTCGGTAAAGCTGACAAAAACCTGAGACCTCCTATTAAATATATTCTATTTGGTTATGTTCTTATTTGTTTTGTGTTGCTATGCTCGCCTGCAAGTTATCTTGAGTGAGGAGGTATTAAATGAAGAACACAATTTTTGCAGCGCTCGCGTTGGCGCTTACAACGGCTCTCACGCCTGTTTACGCCAATGAAGAGGCGATAGAGGTCATGAACGACTACATGGCCTTCCAAGAATACGAATCTGGCATTATGGTGCCGCAGCAGATTGATCAGGTTGTATTTGAAGCGTCGACCTTCATCGACACACGTGATGCGGAGCAGTTTGCTGCTGCCACGATTCCTGGCGCGATCAATATTGAGTGGCGCGAGGTTTTAGAGCGTATTGATGAGATCCCAGAGGAGGGTAAGGTAATTCTGTTCTGTAATACCGGTTCTCTGTCCGCTCAGGCGACCTTTGCGCTGCGTGTTGCTGGGCGCGAGAACGTAGTTGTTCTACAATCAGGATTCTTGGGTTGGCAGGAGAACGCCGCCTACAAGCCGTAATAAGTCTGAAGCGTCTATACTCAGATAAAGGATGCACACAGAAGGACCCTAAACGATGAGAGTTTTCGATAATACCGAATGTTATCTTGGCGAGGGTCCACTTTGGCATCCGGAGCTGAAGCAGCTCTTCTGGTTCGATATTGTCAATGCCAAGCTCTACTCCCTCTCGGGGAATACCGCTTCCTCGTGGTGCTTTGACCAGATGGTCTCCGCGGCAGGATGGATCAGCAAAGAAGAACTGCTAATCGCGGGTGAGACCTCTCTGTTTCGATTTAACCTGCGCACTGGTGAAGAGAGTGAGTTGGTCCGGCTTGAAGCAGATAACCGAGTCACACGCTCAAATGATGGACGCGCTGACCCTTGGGGTGGTTTCTGGATTGGAACCATGGGTAAAAAGGCAGAGACCGGTGCTGGAGCGATTTACCGCTATTACGCCGGTGAGCTTCGTCAGCTATACCCCGATATCAGCATTCCCAACGCGATCTGCTTTGCACCTGATCGCAATTGCGCCTACTACACAGATACGCCAACCCGTAAGGTGATGCGTCAACCCTTGAACGCCAAAGATGGTTGGCCCGAGGGTGAGCCTGAACTCTTTATCGACCTGAACGACGCGGGGTTGAACCCAGACGGTGCAGTAACAGACTCAGATGGAAATATCTGGATCGCCTGTTGGGGTGACGCAGCCGTGCGTGCTTTCAACCCGGCTGGTGAAGAGATCGAGAGAGTCGCTTTACGCGCGGAACATGCAACTTGTCCCGCTTTCGGCGGCTTAGACTTATCGACGCTTTACGTTACCTCTGCTCAGCAGGATATACCGATGGAGAAACGCGACCTGCAGGCCGCAGGGCAGACTTTCTTTGAGGGTGTTCGGTTTACGGGTGTGCCTGAGCCGGCGGTGCTGATTGAGGAAGAGACGGGCGACTAGGCGAGGCGTTTACCAATCGCGATCAATCTGTTTTTAGCTACCAGTAAAAGCAGCAGCACCACAACAACTCCCAGCATATCCCCGATGAAATACTTCAACGCTACCAGATCGAGTGGTGACGTAGAGAAGCGTGCAGCCCCTATTGCCCCATTAACCAAAGACGAGATGGCACCGGCAACGATCACAAGCCGAAATAGGCTGAGATTCTCTGTGTTGCCAACGGCGAGCGGCGATAGCGCCGGCTTGTGACTCAGATAATTAATTAGAACCAAAGGCACCACCATTGCTAGAACGGTAGCTGCCCCGGAGATCGCTCCTGCAGTTAAACTGAGCCCGATCGCTAAATCCGTTATCAAATGAGCAAGAAAAATAGGCGCAAGGGCGGAGGCGCCGCTGAGTACGACGGCGATTGCGCGTATTCCGTGCGGTATGAACATCAAGCTGGCTACAGCGAGAGGGCTGTATTCAAGCAGCGAACTTTCGATCTTCCAGATGACTTGAAACTGGATTAAAAGCGATATCATCATTAGCGCTAGGATGATCAACTGTTGGGATAACATTCTCATAGATACTGCCTCTAAAACTATAAGATGAAATTTGGTACCCAAACGCGACGGTATCTCATGAAAATTTTTTCAACAAGTGTGTTGCAGCTATTGAGGTGATAGTTTTTGTTAAACTTTTTTGCGCTAGGCTGGGACTTCAGTTCAGTCGCGAGGCTCACAACATGGCAGGACGGCTGTTTTGCTCTGACGCGTTAGCGTCACCCGAAGGGGCGGGTACGGGGGTTCTAGCGTAACTCGAGGCGGAATGCTCGGGCCATCATGGCCCTCGGCCCGTTGGGCCCGCCCTTCGGGCGTCCAAAATTGCTCCCGGCAATTTTGTCGAACCACCGGGTCGCTGGTCTCATCCGCAGCGAAACAGCCATTAAAAAAGCCGCACTCATTAGCGCGGCTTTTTTAATGGTGCCTCGAGGCGGAATCGAACCACCGACACGAGGATTTTCAATCCTCTGCTCTACCAACTGAGCTATCGAGGCATCAGGCGGCGGCATTAAAACCTTTGGGGGGAATTAAGTCAACCGCTGTGCAGAAAATTGCGTTAGAAATCAGACGCTGATGCCGTATTCGGCGCGGTAGGCTTTGATCGCCTCTAGTTCTGTGGTGTGATCGCCGAGCTCTTCTAGATATTCGATCAGGTCATCCAACGAGATTATGCTGGCTACTTGCATGCCATAGTCGCGCTCAACTTCCTGAATGGCAGAGAGCTCGCCCTTGCCTCGCTCCATTCGGTTAAGTGCGATAACCGTTGCGGCGGGGATGGCGCCGGCCTCTTCAATAATAACCATCACTTCGCGAATCGCTGTGCCCGCAGTGATCACATCATCGATGATTAGAACACGACCCTCTAGAGGAGCACCTACCAGGTTGCCTCCTTCGCCGTGGTCTTTCTTCTCTTTGCGGTTGAAGACGTATGGCACATCCCTGCCGAAGTCATTGGCAAGTGCCACTACAGTAGTGGTTGCCAGTGGAATACCTTTGTAGGCTGGGCCAAGCATGATGTCGTAGTCGATACCCGAAGCTTCAATCGCAGCTGCGTAAAAACGCCCGAGTTTGGCGATCGCCTCGCCGGTGTTGAACAGACCTGCATTGAAGAAGTAGGGGCTGGTGCGACCAGATTTAAGAGTGAATTCGCCGAAGCGCAGCACGCCCTTCTCGATTGCAAACTGAATGAATTCGCGCTGGTATGACTGCATGACTCTGAAACCTCGGAAATTGCGTATTTAGAGAGGCGCTAAGGATACCTGAATTCAATCAAAGCGCCCAAATTTCTCAGCCTTGAAGTTCTGTAAATAAGACCGTATCAAGGCTACAATGTTTGCTCTCCTTAATAACGCTTAGAACGGAGTACACCATTTCAATGCGTGTGATTAGCTTTAACGCTCAGGGAATCGTCCAGGCTGCCGATCGCGGCTTCTTTGACTGGATGGTTAAACAAGATGCTGATGTCGTCTGTATTCAGAACCTTAAGGCGCGTGAATACCAGCTTGACGACGAACGTTATCACCCAGAGGGTTATCATGCTTACTTCTTCGAAGCTTGGGATGATGGTTACTCAGGTGTCGCAATCTACACGCGCCAAGTACCTAAAGCGATCATGACCGGTCTAGGCTTTGAGGCGTGCGATACCGAGGGGCGTTTCATTCAAGCGGACTTCGACCGCGTTAGCATCAGCTCATTCACTATCCCATCGGGTTTGAAGAGCGAAGAGGCACAAGCGCGCAAGATGGATTACCTTGAGCACTTTCACGGTCACCTATCCAAAACCCTGCGTAAGCGTCGCGAGTTTATCTTTGCCGGTACGGTTAATATTGCCCACAAACCGGTGGATCTAAGCAACTGGTATGTGAATCAAAAGGTGTCGGGATTTTTAGCTGAAGAGCGTGAGTGGATCGAAGAAGTGTTCGGCGAAATGGGATTCGTGGACTGTTTCCGCGAGGCCAACAAAGCCGAGAAACAGTTTACTTGGTGGCCTGACTACAACCGCGCTTGGACTCTAAACGAGGGCGCACGTCTGGACTATCAGATCTCCACGGCCAACCTGCGTAAAACCGTCCGCTCAGCCTCAATCTACAAAGGTGAGCGTTTCTCTGACCACGCCCCTCTAATCATCGACTACGCGATCGATTTCTAGGCATCTGCCGACAAGTTAAATGAAGAAGGTCGGCTTAATGCCGACCTTTTCGGTTCTGGATCTCGCCTCAAGAGACGACCTACTCACGGGTTGGTTGTGTTGAGCAGGTCAGGTCTTGATCTGGCAGGCCGATAACCTGCGATGCTCAGCTTTCGAGAGCTGCAGTCTGCGCAGCTGTGATTTCAGCTATCCCTTTACGCGCCAGAGCCAACATCGCATTGAGCTCCTCTTCGCTGTACGGTTCGCCTTCAGCGGTACCCTGTACTTCAACAAAGCCGCCTTTTTCAGTCATCACAACGTTCATGTCTGTTTCGGCAGAGGAGTCCTCAGCGTAATCGAGGTCGAGGACGGCCTGCTCTTTGTAAATACCTACTGAGATGGCAGCGATCTGGTGTTTCAAAGGGTTGCCCTTCATCGCACCGTTTTTGTCCTTCTTCAGGAAAGCGATCGCATCGCACAGCGCAACATAGGCGCCAGAGATCGATGCGGTACGCGTGCCGCCGTCAGCTTGAATAACATCACAGTCGATGGTGATAGTATTCTCGCCGAGTTTGTTCAGGTCCATAGCGGCACGCAGTGAGCGTCCGATCAGACGCTGAATCTCCAGAGTGCGTCCACCCTGCTTACCGCGTGAAGCTTCGCGTGCTGTACGTGTATTCGTAGCGCGTGGCAGCATACCGTATTCGGCGGTAACCCAACCCTGGCCAGAGCCGCGTAGGAAACGTGGGACGCCGCGCTCGACTGATGCAGTGCAGAGTACTTTGGTATCACCAAACTCAACCAGTACGGAACCTTCGGCATGCTTGGTGTAATTGCGCGTAATGCGGATTTCACGCATCTGGTCTGGTTCGCGACCGCTTGGGCGCATGGCATCGAGGCCGAGATTTTTTAGTTGATCTGACAGCGTAGAACTCATTGAGGTACCTTCCTGCGCGTTCAAAAGGCTAGTCGCCCGATAGAGCGGATAGTGAACGGCTGTTATAGTGAGTGGATAACCGAATTTTAATAGAGATTGCCCGTTTATGACACAGAGTATGACCGCATTTGCGCGCAAAGAGGCGACTTATTCCTGGGGAAACCTGAGTTGGGAGCTGCGCGCGGTGAATCATCGTTATCTTGAACCACAGTTAAAGATTCATGAGGCTCTGCGAGATATCGAGCCGGTTGTGCGTGACAAGCTGCGCTCGAAATTGAGCCGCGGCAAGGTTGAGTGTGCGTTGCGCTTCCATGCCGAGTCAGGTGCCTCAGCGATTGAGGTTGATTCGCACCGAGTCGCTGCGCTGATTAAAGCGCTGGAACAGATAAGGTCTCACTCTAGCGATCTCGCGCCTGTGGATCCGCTGGCGCTGCTGCACTATCCGGGCGTGCAAAAGAGTGCCGGCATCGATACTGATGCGGTGCTCAGTGCCGCTGCGGCACTGTTGGATGAGACGCTGGAGCAATTTATCGAAGCGCGCAAACGTGAAGGGGTAGAGCTTGCGAAGCTCATTGAACAGCGCCTAGACGCCATTGATCAAATCGTGGCCGAGGTTCGTCGCTTGATGCCAGAAATCCTGCAGGCGCAGCGTGGTAATTTGCGTCAGCGTGTCGAGCAGCTCGGTGTGGACCTTGATCCCGAGCGCTTGGAGCAGGAAGTTGTAATGCTGGCGCAGAAAGCGGATGTGGCTGAAGAGCTTGATCGTCTCGAAACTCACGTGAATGAGGTCAGGCGGGCACTCAAACAGAAGGGGCCCGTGGGCCGTCGCCTCGACTTTCTAATGCAAGAGCTCAACCGTGAAGCCAACACGCTCGGATCTAAGTCGATAGTAACCAGCACTACCGCCTGCTCGGTTGAGTTGAAGGTGTTGATTGAGCAGATGCGGGAGCAGATCCAGAATATAGAGTAACCAGAGGCGCTCTCCTTGGTTTTGCCCTCCCAAAGAGAGCTATCACAGTGCCCGCTGAAGTATGTCGCGATACTCTTCAGGTGTTGCGACCCGCGGGTTGGTCAGGTGGCAGTGATCCTTCGTTGCACCGGCGATGATCTTATCGAACTGTGACTCACCTATACCCATCTCAGACAAGCCGCTCGGCATGCCCAGGCGTTCATTCATTGAGTTGAGGGCGCCAACTACCGTTTCACCTGCACCTAAGTTCATTGCTTGGGCCATGCGCATCAGCTTCTGCTCACGCTGCATTGTCTCGGCAGGTGTGTTGAACTCAACAATCAGCGGCATAAATATCGCGTTTAAGGTTCCGTGGTGTAGTCGCGGATCTACGCCGCCCATCGAGTGGCTCAGGCTATGTACCGCGCCTAGACCTTTCTGGAATGCCATCGCGCCTTGCATTGACGCACTCATCATATTCAAGCGCGCTTCGCGGTTGCTGCCATCCTGGGTGGCCCGCTCGATGTATGCCCAGCCCCGGCGCAGGCCATCCAGAGCGATACCATCGGCCGGGGGGTTAAACGCCGGAGACATGAAGGTCTCCATGCAGTGGGCGATGGCGTCCATCCCGGTTGCTGCGGTGAGAGCGGGCGGCAGGCCAAGCGTGAGCTCAGGATCACAGATCGCAACTTTCGGCATAACATAAGGGGAGATGACGCCAACTTTGCGGCCGTCATCTAGAATCAGAACGCCGGCGCGACCCACCTCGCTACCGGTACCCGCCGTTGTCGGGATGGCTATAACCGGAGCAGTTGCTGAGGTGATACGGTTTAATCCGCCCTCAATTAACGCGTACTGGCTTAACGGTCCCTCATGGGTTGCACATACAGCAACGCCTTTTGCTAGATCGATGGCTGAGCCGCCGCCGACGGCAATCAAACCGTCGAAACCGCCATCAGAGTACTTTTGCGCTGCCAAGCGCACGGTCGCTTCATTGGGGTTGGGTGGTGTCTGATCGAATATCTGCTCTTGTGAAAAATCGTTCAGTTGGGTGCCTACTTGGTCGATTAACCCAGCCGCTCGCACCCCTTTGTCAGTAATGATGAGCGGACGTTTGATTGATAGCAGGTCGCATTCGCTCTGAAGAGAGGTCAGGCTGCCAAAACCAAATTGAACACGTGTGAGATAGTTGATCAGATGCAAAGCCAGCTCCTAGCGCTGAGATTCCAGTTGTTGAATCTCTTTATATACCGCATCGGCTTTTTCGGATAGCTTTGAGTAGCCTTCGATATCGCCGTTGCGTTGAGCATTCATCGCCTGCTCGAGAAGCTGGCCATACTCTTTATTGAGTTGCTTAAGGGGATCTTTCTTGAATAAACCGAACATCGACTGCTCCTCTACATTAATTCAGTATCTGGGTACGCAGCCCATGCCATGACGGTTCGGACTCTGGGGTATTTACTCAGCGTTGGTTTTTGCCTGCCAAGTGTTTAAAGGTTTTGAGATTGCACTTTCGGCGAATAGGCAAAGCCCTTCTTGAGGCGTAAAGTCGAAATCACTGAGATTATATATTGTTGTTCTGCACAACAATTAATTGTAAAGTTCATCTAAGTCTTAAAGTAGATGCTCAAATACTAATAATAGATTGGGGGCACCATGAGTCACTCACCCTTTGAAACGAATTTAGATCAGTGCGCTGCGAACTACGCTGCGCTGACGCCGATCAGCTACCTCGAACGCTCGGCATTTGTATATCCCAACAAAGTGGCAACGGTTAATGGTGAGGTGCGTCGCACCTGGAGTGAAACCCTCAAACGTTGTCGCCAGTTAGCCAGTGCACTAAAGAAAGTGGGCGTAAAAAAGGGTGAAGCGGTCTCTATTATCGCCTCCAACCTACCTGAGCATTTTGAAGCGCACTTTGGTGTGCCCATGGTCGGCGCCATTCTCAACTCAATCAATACACGACTGGACGCCGCGACGGTTGCCTTTATCCTGCAGCACGCTGAAGCCAAGGTTTTCCTAGTCGATAAAGAGTTCGCTGAGGTCGCCACAGCGGCACTTGCAACCATCGATAATAAGCCACTGGTGATCGGTATCGATGATGCCAGCTTTGAAGGCGGCGAGATGATCGGCGAGATGGACTACGAAGCGTTCATCGCAAACGGTGATGAAGAGTATCTTGGCGAGGCGGTAACCGACGAGTGGAATGCCATCACCCTGAACTACACCTCAGGTACTACCGGTGATCCTAAAGGGGTTGTGTACCACCATCGCGGTGCTTACCTGAACGCAGCGAGCAATGCGCTCTCATGGAGTATGGGTATGCATCCGGTCTACCTCTGGACGCTGCCGATGTTCCACTGTAACGGCTGGTGTTTCCCGTGGACTATCGCTGCTCAGGCGGGTGTCAGCGTGAGCCTGCGTCATGTTCGCGCCGACAAGATCTT
The DNA here is from genome assembly GCA_038137135.1 of Oceanospirillaceae bacterium. GTDB lineage: Bacteria > Pseudomonadota > Gammaproteobacteria > Pseudomonadales > Balneatricaceae > Marinobacterium_E. The sequence continues at coordinate 32,161 of JAYQBD010000016.1, forward strand.
TGAACTGATCAAGAGCGAAAAGGTTGGCTTCTTCTGCGGTGCGCCAATCGTTCTGAATATGCTCAACTCAGCGCCTGCTGAGATGAAAGCGGGTATCGATCACAAAGTCAGTGTTATGACTGCAGGTGCTGCGCCGCCGGCAGCAGTTATCGCGGGTATGGAGAGTATCGGTTTTGATGTGACGCATGTTTACGGCCTCACCGAAACCTACGGCCCATGTGCTATCTGTGCTTGGAATAACGATTGGGACGATAAATCTGCTGAAGATAAGGCTGTGCTCAAGGCGCGTCAGGGTGTGCGCGCGCCGATGCTTGAAGATATGGCCGTGCTGGATCCTGAAACCCTTGAGCCGGTACCTCAAGATGGTGAAACCATGGGTGAGATCTTCATGCGCGGTAACCTTGTCATGAAGGGCTACTTGAAAAACCCAGCGACAACCGAGAAATCCTTCCGTGGTGGCTGGTTCGCTTCAGGTGACTTAGCGGTTTGGCATGCAGACGGGTACGTGCAGATCAAAGACCGCTCGAAAGACATCATTATCTCCGGTGGCGAGAACA
>JAYQBD010000017.1:0-12979 GCA_038137135.1 Oceanospirillaceae bacterium
GGTTTGGGTCGGCATCTGCCGATCGAGGCTTTCTCTGAGAGAGTCACAGAACAGGTGTGTCGCGTCATTCGACCGGGTTGAATAACCCTCCTACACGCGCCATTTTAATCAGTGAACTGTGGGATTATCGTCTTCGTTATCTTCGATGATCGGGTGCCCACTGCTATCGAAGCCCAGCGCACCCATCGACATCGCACGATCAACCAGCTGCTGTACCAGCATCTCAGTCAGATGAGCACTGATAATCATGCCCGCCGGCGGATCGCCCTCAAACAGTTCAGGATCGACCAGGCTATCATCACGCAGTCCTAGCAGCAGAGGGTTCTCTGCGATAAGCGGGGCGAGGTCATCGGGCGAGAAGATCGCATGATCGGAAGCAACCAGAAGAGCCAACTGATAAGCGTCATGCGTACCCGTTTCCAATTGCTCTTCATACGCTGCTTCGGCAACGGCAAAGAGTTCAGAGAGTTTGGAGCGGCCTTTAGGGGGCACAAATTCTCCACTGGTTTGCGAGTAATCCACGCCGCTGATTGGCCTCACAAGGTCGAGCTCGTGCGCTTCAATCTGCGCAGCCCCCTCCTCGTCAACCGTTAACCAATCACGATTAACTGCCACAGCAATGAGCCCCTCGACACAGGCTACAATAAGGTTAGCTGAGAGAATCGCACCGACGCTTGGGTTGGCGACCTCTCTGGGATCCTCTATCAGTTCTGAGGCGCGTGCAGCGAGGAGCTTTGGGTCTTCCAGCAAGAGCTCGACAAGCTCTTTAGCCGGCAACGCTAGCTTCTTGTTGGCGACACGATGAGCCGTCATGTAAGGATAGGTGTGCCCGTTTGCCTCCATCTCATGAAGGTACTCAAGACGAACTGAATCGAGGAGTTTTGCTAGTTTTTTACTCATTTGCTATTGTTTCCAGTAGATGCGCTTAGCTTAGCGCACCTGGGCGCTGTGACACCAATGCTAAATTACCGCGTTAAACGCTGGTAAGTCACAAAGATGGCAACAGTAGGTAATTGGGTGTTGGCCGATCAACGTTGAATGAAACAGTCGAAACCGGGGGAGGTTTGACATGGATCTTTCAATCGATCAAAGCGATCAGGATGAGAACGTCTACGTTCTCTCCGGTAATTAAGCTAAGAGTCTAAAAGGACTTAGCGGGCATCCCGATGATGCCCTGCCAATAAACCTGGCCACAGGCACAGGTTGCTCTTCTCAGTGAAGCTGAATACCCAGCGGCTTCACTTGGGCCTTCATCGCGTCAAATTCAGCGCGCAGCCCAGAGAGTGGTATCAGCCCATAGTCCAGCGGTTCAACCGGCAGGTCGAACCAGTCAAGGGCCCAGATTCGGGTCATGATTTCGTATTCGCCTAGCAACGCATCCAGCAGAATCATCGCAGCCTCTACGCGCGGGTCCATCTCCAGCACCTGGGGTGCGTCTTCGAGGTAGATTGCTAACTCTAAACGTCCCTTAATGTTGCGCAGCGAACACCAGAACTCGTCGATACTGATCAGCTCACCGCCCAGATTGACCATATGTGGCACCGGATCAAAGCGCTCGTTAAACGCCCGCACCTTCACGCCGGAGATCTTTGGTGCAGAGTCAACCAATGAAAGTACGGTGTGGATTGACTCTGGGTAACCGTCACAACCAAAGACTAGGTCTACCGCACCCTCTTCCGACTGGCGCTCGACATTAAGCGTCAAGTTGTTATCGATCTCTGCCAGACGCTGACGGTAGGGGCTAAGCAGACGTTCACCGTGCTCCGGCAGTTCATGCGGCTGAGTGGTTTTGAGCTGTTCGACTGTCTGCTCAAGCTGAGACCAGAACTCATCAAGAAGTTGTGCAGTAAGAATCATCGACACCTCTTAAGTCCGCGGAACCGTGACGCCGGTCTGACCCTGGTACTTACCACCACGATCGGCATAGGAGGTTTCACACACTTGATCACCACCGATAAATAGCATCTGCGCAACGCCTTCATTGGCGTAGATCTTCGCTGGCAGCGGCGTGGTGTTAGAGAACTCAAGGGTCACATGGCCTTCCCACTCAGGCTCGAGCGGAGTCACATTTACGATGATACCGCAGCGCGCGTAGGTACTCTTACCCAGGCAGATCGTCAGCACATCACGGGGGATGCGGAAGTACTCAACGGTACGCGCAAGCGCAAAGGAGTTGGGAGGAATTATGCAGACATCCGACTTGATATCCACGAAGCTCGCTTCCGAGAACTCTTTGGGATCAACCACAGCTGAGTTGATATTGGTAAATACCTTGAACTCGTCAGCACAGCGCACGTCATAGCCGTAGCTTGAGGTGCCGTAAGAGACAATTGGTGAGCCGTTAACAGCGCGTACCTGACCCGCCTCAAACGGCTCGATCATTCCTTGCTCCTGCGACATCTGACGAATCCAGCTATCTGCCTTTATACCCATTAATAGAACCCTTTGAGTAAAAACCCACTCGTGAAAACAGCGGCGAATACTAACAGAAAAGCGAGCATTTCGCTCGCTTTTTTGCTGTGCTTAGTACCCGCACATATGCCGGTTGTCGCGATCTTCGCTTCGCGCAGATCCCTCCTAAAAAGGGGATCTAATCAATCATCCATGATGTTGAAAAATGGAACCTCAGCCTGCTTCGCACTCGCCAGATCTTCAATCACCGTGCGAGCGATCTCGCGGAAGCGCTGCGCGTAGTCAGACTCAGGGTCTGCATGCACTGTCGGTGTTCCCGCATCGGCTTCAGCACGAATCTGCGAGGCCAGCGGAATCCGACCTAATAGCTTAGTGTCGTAGTCAGAGGAGATCTTATCACCACCGCCTGAGCCGAAGATCGCCTCCTCGTGACCGCAGTTTGAGCAGATATGTGTGCTCATGTTCTCGACAACACCCAGTACTGGGATGTCGACCTTAGCAAACATCTCGATACCCTTCTTGGCATCCAGCAGAGCTATATTCTGAGGCGTCGTCACGATCACAGCACCATCAACAGCGGCGCGCTGAGACAGTGTCAGCTGGATATCCCCTGTGCCTGGTGGCATATCAATCAGCAGAATATCGAGCTCGTTCCACTGGGTTTGCGTCAGCAGTTGCTGCAACGCGCTGCCCGCCATAGGCCCACGCCACACCATCGGCGTGTTGTCATCGATAAGGTAGCCCATAGACATTGTCTGCAGCCCTAGCGCTTCAACGGGGACAAAGTGCTTCTCACCTGCGGTCTGCGGACGCGTACCCGCTGGCACCCCAAGCATCATGCCCTGGCTGGGGCCGTAGATGTCAGCATCTAACAGACCGACTTTCTGGCCCTCCGCGGCAAGCGCCAAAGCCAGGTTCGCGGTAACTGTAGATTTCCCAACACCACCCTTGCCTGAGGCAACAGCGACAATTTTTTTAACACCCGGCAGCGCCGAACCTTTAACTGCTTCTGACACGATAACTCCAAACTGGCAGCGATTGATTTCCGACCAATTTAGTAGGTTTTAATGCAAAGTTCTACACCCTTAGCAAAGTGCTTAAACTAAATCAGTAGGTTAACGGGCCTTAAGTACTACACCGCACTCGATGTGATCGGTATAAGGGAACTGATCGAAGAGCGCAAAGCGCTCGATCTCGTGCGTTTCACACAACTGTTCGAGGTTCAACGCCAAGGTTTCCGGATTGCAGGAGATGTAAAGAATATCTTCATAGCCCTGCACCTGTTTGATGGTCTCATTGTCCAGGCCCGCGCGAGGTGGATCAACGAGTACCGTGCGAAAATCGCAGGCATCAAGGTCGACACCTGCTGTACGGCGTGTGGTTAAATTACCGCGCAGCACTTCGGTAAACTCCTCCGATGAGAGACGCAGTATTGACACGTTATCGATCGCGTTTCTCTCTATGTTGACCTGTGCAGCACGTACCGAGTCTTTTGAAATCTCTGTACCGACAACCTGCCTGAAATTCTGTGCTAGCGGTAACGAAAAATTACCATTGCCGCAGTAGAACTCAACTAGGTCACCCTCTTTATTGCGGGTCGCATCAATGGCCCACTCCAGCATCTGCTCACAGACGCGGGCGTTAGGTTGAGTGAAGGAATTTTCTGTCTGTTTGTAGTGGTACTCGCGGCCATTCACGTTGAGCGTTTCGAAAACAAAGTCGCGATCCAGAACAATCTTGTTCTTGCGCGAGCGGCCGACGATGTCGATGCCAAACTGCTCACGCAGTGGGCGTGCGGCTTCAACCCACTCCTCACCGATCTTGCGGTGATACAGCAGGCTCACCAGCAACTCACCTGATAGCGTCGCGAGAAAATCGACCTGAAACAGCCGTGCACGCAGCTCTTTAACCTCTTTAACCGCCGCCAGAAACGGAAACATCATATCGGCAATGCGACGGTCTACCATTGGGCATTCGGTCAATTTGTACTTTTCATGCTTCGAACCCGGCTCGAACATGACGTAATCGAGCTCGTCATCGTCGTGCCAAACGCGAAACTCGGCACGCATACGGTAGTGCTCTGTCGGTGAACGGTAGAGCTCCATCTCCGGCGGATTAAAGCGCTCGAAGAGCTGCTGCATGCGCTGCTGCTTGGTGCTCAATTGCTCTTCGTATACAGCGGGATCTACCTGTGGCAATGCCATGTAATTCGTACCTGTGAATCTGTGTGGGCGTGTTGGGCGCGGATTCTACCACTTTATCCCTGCCGCCTGAACGCGTAGAATCTGCCGATCTTTCATTAAGCCAATCAGAATCCACCGACGATGAGCAACGAGCGTAAAATACTGGTCACCAGCGCCCTTCCCTATGCAAATGGTCCAATCCACCTTGGCCACTTGGTTGAGTATATCCAGACCGACATCTGGGTGCGTTTCCAGAAGCAACGAGGTAACACCTGTACCTATGTCTGCGCCGATGATGCGCACGGCACGCCAATCATGCTCAAAGCTGATCAGATGGGTATCACCCCACAGCAGCTGATCGATAGGGTGAGCGAAGAGCATCAGCGCGACTTCGCCGGCTTTATGGTTAACTTTGATAACTACTACTCTACCCACTCGGAAGAGAACCGCGAGTTTGCCTCGCTGATCTACACCCGCCTGCGAGACGCTGGCCATATCGCCAAACGCACCATCACTCAGGCTTACGACCCTGAGAAACAGATGTTCCTGCCGGATCGTTTCATCAAAGGCGAGTGTCCAAAGTGTGGCGCAGCCGATCAGTATGGTGACTCCTGTGAAGTCTGCGGTGCGACCTACAGCCCGACTGAGCTCAAGAACGCCTATTCCGCTGTGTCTGGTGCTAAACCGATCGAGAAGGACTCCGAACACTACTTCTTTAAACTGGAAGATTTCGAAGAGTTCCTGCAAGGCTGGGTGGATACGCACGTCCAGGCGCAAATGAAACACAAACTCAACGAGTGGTTTGAATCAGGTCTGCAGCAGTGGGATATCTCCCGTGATGCGCCGTACTGGGGCTTCGAGATTCCTGACGCACCAGGTAAATACTTCTACGTTTGGCTGGATGCACCAATCGGCTACATGGCGAGTTTCAAGAACTGGGCCGATAAGAACGGTGTTAACTTCGACGACTACTGGGCCAAGGGTAGCGATGCTGAGCTTTACCATTTCATCGGCAAAGATATCGCCTACTTCCATACCCTCTTCTGGCCGGCTGAGCTGCACGGTGCCGGTTTCCGCACGCCAACAGGTGTCTTCTGTCACGGCTTCCTAACCGTTAACGGTCAGAAGATGTCCAAGTCGCGCGGCACCTTCATCATGGCCGAGACGTACCTCAAGCACCTCAAGCCAGAGTACCTCCGTTACTACTTCGCAGCCAAACTCGGGTCAGGCATTGATGATATCGATTTGAGCCTGGATGACTTCCGTCTGCGCGTCAACGCCGATCTGGTCAATAAAGTTGTGAACATCGCGAGTCGATGTGCCGGATTCCTCACTAAGAAGTTCGATGGCCAACTGGCTGATGAACTTGCCGAGCCGGCTCTCTATGCTGATGCCGTGGCGGCAGGCACCGGCATTGCTGAAGCCTACGAGAAGCGCGAATACGCTCGCGCAATGCGTGAAATCATGGCGCTGGCCGACAAGGCAAACCAGTACATCGACGCTGCTGAACCTTGGGTGCTCGCGAAGCAGGAAGGAATGGAACCTGAAGTTCAGGCCTGCTGTTCTATGGGTATCAACCTGTTCCGCATCATTCTTAACTACCTAGCGCCAGTCCTGCCTGAGGTTGCTAAACAGGGTGCGGCCTTCCTAAATATTGAAGATCAGAGCTGGGATGCCATCCAGACACCGCTGCGCAGCCACAAGATAAACAAGTTCAAACCGCTGATGCAGCGTGTTGAGCCAGAACAGATTGAGAAAGTGATCGAAGACTCAAAGCAGAACCTGCAAGCGGCTCAAGCAGCAGCGCCAGCCAAGAAGTCCAGCATCGAGCCGATCGCTGACGAGATCACCTTTGATGATTTCGCCAAGGTCGACCTACGCGTTGTCCGCATCGTTAAAGCTGAGCATGTCGAAGGCGCCGACAAACTGCTGCGTTTAACGCTGGATCTAGGTGAAGGTGAGCGCAACGTCTTCGCCGGTATCAAATCTGCCTACGCGCCCGAAGATCTCGAAGGCAAACTTACCGTAATGGTCGCTAACCTTGCGCCGCGTAAAATGAAGTTTGGTATGTCTGAAGGCATGGTGTTGGCGGCAGGCCCGGGTGGTAAGGATCTTTGGGTTCTTGAGCCCCATGCTGGTGCTCAGCCGGGGATGCGGATTAAGTAAACCCTGTGGGAGGGTTATGTGGCGCTTGGCGCCGCATGACGCGATTCAGTCGGGACCTCGACTTCGTCGAGATCCCTCGGACACCGTCTTTTAAGAAAGATCCTCATCCGGGTTGTTAAGTCGCACCAACATCGGCTCGACCGGCCCGGAATCTATCCCAATCATCTCATTGTAGGGGCTGGAGTGGCTCAGCATCGTCTCGGTAATTCCCAAGCCTTTGAACGTCTTCTTAGCGGCCAATTGTGATCGAAACATCAGAGGCTTTCCGGCGTCATCGACAACCTGATACTCCTTAGAATTAATTTTCACATCTACCAGATAGATCTCACATTCAAACGATTTTAATACCAGTCGTTCAATCAGGGGGCGTTCACTCTGTAACGCATCCAATTTGATCTTCATTCGCGCTCCTCGCGTAGCTAACTTACTGATTACGTTGCTACACTGGGGTTAGATTGCCGCCTCACTCTTCGACTTCAAAGGATACTTCAGCAGATGAACCCCGTTGGCCTCTTCCTTATTTCACTCGTTGTTGTTGGTGGATACCTCTGGTACCGCAAACAGCCGCCAAAGATGCGTCCAATTGCTCTGTTGAAACTCTGCTTGATCATCATTGGACTCGCCCTACTTTATCTGACGATAACCGGCAAACTGCACTGGATTGGCGCCTTTTTTGCCGTTCTACTCCCGTTTCTTACCAAGCTTTTCCCATGGGTAGTCCGAGGTTTAGGGCTGCTTCGCCTCTTCAAACGCAATCAAGGAGCAAACAAGCCAAACAGCAATAGGGCTGCAGGGCCGATGACCTCAGCACAAGCACGGGAAATTTTGGGCGTCGAGCCGGGGGCAACACGTCAAGAGATTATCGAAGCACATCGCCGGCTGATACAGAAAGTGCATCCAGATCGTGGCGGGAACGATTGGCTCGCCTCGCAGCTGAATGCTGCCAAAGAGTTGTTATTACAGCAAATTAAGGACTAGCGAGGCTTTGAGTCCTTTAAGATTCAAGGTAGGCCCGCGTTTAACCGCTTCTGCGCCAGCAGAGGTTCGGTCCCCGGATAGAGCGTCAAGTCACTCCCAATTATCGGATGACTGTTGGCGAGACGTAACAGCCCCGCCTCAGGAACAAAGCGCAAACTGCGCCCAGAGCCGCGCAATCGCTCATCCTCTATCTGCAATAGCAGTTGCCCGCTACTGAGCAGACGCCAACTTCCACCGTAATTTTCACGCGCACCCGTCGAGCTGATTAGGCTCAAATCAAACCGCGAACTGTCGATCAACTGCAGTCCTATCTGACGTTCGCGTTTGGAGTCACGGCTGTAATAGCGGGTCTTTAGCAGCATGCGCTGAAGATCGCCATAGCGAGCGCAGCCTTTGAGTTGGGTAGCACCAGCGCTGAACTCAGCACTTAAGGCGTACTGGACCCCCAGTTTGTCAAAACATTGGGAGCGACGTATCGTCAGCCGTGTACGCTCACCCTGCCAGAGCCAGCGGTTACCTGAGATCGAAAACTCGGGATTAGTGAGGCGCCAGGATTTCAGCCGGGTGCTGTCATGCACCTCCAGCACGCCGTTTTTTAGATCGGCGTACCAGACCGGGTCGAGACCGCCCGCGCGTAGCTCAATACCCTCTAACTGATGCCGACAGGTGGCTATATCACCGCCAAGCATCTGCAGCTCCGATATCGGTAGACCAGGCTCGCCCCAGGCTTCCAGATAGATGCCCACCCCCATCGGAGCTACTGCCAGACGCTCAATAATCGCTTCTCGCAGCCCCTCTCTGATCTGGCCAGCGCTCTCCCAGCGCACCCTATTGCAGGCGCGCAGCTGCAGCTGATTATCGACTGCGCGCACCAAACCACGAAAATAGGTCTGCGCATTAACCGGCAACTCGGGTGTGGATGAGCAGCCCTGCAAAACTACCAGCGTGATCGCACTAGCCAGCAGTCGACTGAAACCTCGACTCTTTGAGAGTACAGATGAAAAGGACTTCACTACGATTATGCCCATCCCTTCGCGACTAGAATCTATAAAACTTATCAGCCGAGATTTTTATAGACCATAAAATGTCGCAAATATGCAACATATGGGCTAAGCTAGGGTCAGATTATGTTATCAGCCTAAGATCGAGCTGAACCTCGGTACGCTTTATAGCTCTCAGCTTAGGTGAAATAGCGTAGAAACAAAAGCTTAGCCGATCGACCTAGCCAAAAGAGAAGACAGAAGTATGCAGCAGACCGACATTATTCTTATCGATACTGAGTCCGAGGCGATCGCAGCGATCCGCGAGATTTGCGAACCACTGGTCGCCAGCGTCGATAGTGCAAAAGATGAAGCGAATGCGATAGAGCAGCTAGCACGCAAGCATTACGGCATCGCCATTGTCGACATCTCTATCTGCGACAGCTCGGGTTTTAAGCTCTACGACTACATCCTTAAGGCGCACAAGAGCACACGCGTATTGCTGCGTTGCCGTCAAACCGACGTGATGGAAGCGATCTCAGCAACCCGTAACGGCTGTTTTGCCTTTTTCCAGTTACCCAGTATGCAGGTGCAACTGCCTCATCTCGTGCAGGCAGCTGCTCAGATAGACCAGCGCCGTGCAGTAAATACTTGGCGCAACCTGATGACCCACCGCTCGGCCCTGATCGATACGCTACTCGATCAGATAGGCCACTGCGCTGGTTCCGATATGCCTGTACACATCACCGGCCCCGCTGGAAGCGGTAAGCGGCTCTCTGCAGAGTTAATACATCTGGCGAGTGATCGGGCGAAATCTAATTTTGCCGTACTCGATTGCCGCGCTAAAGTGCCCGAGCAAATCATCCATGATCTGTTTGGCTACGAGGCAGGCGCGTTTCCCGAAGCTAAGACAACCGAAATCGGTATATTAAAGCGAACGGAGGGCGGTAGCCTGCTGCTGCATCATGTTGACACACTGCCTCATAGTGTACAGACCCAGATTATTCAGCTGCTTGAGACGGGGCTCTACCGCCCGCTAGGTGCGCTCTACAACGAAACATTGAAGACCCGAATCATCGCCACTGCCGATCGTGATCTGGAGTCTGAAATGATGTCTGGTAACTTAACTGAAGATCTCTACTATCAACTGCAGGCGATGCAGATCAAAGTTCCAGAGCTGGCCGAGCATGCCGAGGATATTCCTCTGCTGATCAAACAGCGGGCAAAACAGGCAGCCAAGCTTCACGACTACGCTAGCGGCAGCTTTAGCTCAGGTGCGATGCAACTGCTGACAGAGGCTTCCTGGCCCGGCAATGTTAAACAGCTTTTCGATTTTATCGATGAGTGTGTCGCGGCATACAGTGAAGGTGGTGCAATTCCAGCCGAGTTTGTCGAGTCTCGCCTCGGTGATGCACCGCGTGCGGTACCGACTTTCCAAGAGGCACGGGCCGCCTTTGAGCGCGAATATCTGATTCAGGTGTTGCTGATATCCGAGGGTAATGTGACCCAGGCGGCACGACTAGCTGATCGCAACCGTACAGACTTCTACAAGCTGTTGAAGCGTAATAACCTGGATCCATCCAACTTCAAACACCGACCTGCCGTGGTCAAACGTTCAGGCCAGCGCGGACCGCTTCCTCGCCCCCGCCTGAAGATGGCCTAACTGTCTCTATCTGAAATCCTGAGCCCAGACTGGGCTCAGAATAGCGATGGTCAACTACTTGAATTTGGCAATCTTCGCGAACTGCCCCCGCGTGACTCGCAGCAGATCAACCGGAGCTAGTTCAATCTCCAGCCCACGTCGGCCCGCACTTACAAACACTGTATCCAAAGACTCCGCACTCTGATCAATTAAGGTCGCGAAACCTCGTTTCTGCCCTAGCGGACTGATTCCACCAACCAGGTAGCCTGTTAAACGCTGGGCTACTTGAGGATCGGCCATTGCTACCCTCTTCTGCTTCAGCGCTTTTGCAGCAGCTTTGAGGTCTAAGGTCGCAGCCACAGGAATTACGGCAACCGCCAGCGCGTTAGGGCCCCTGTCAGTCTCAAGCATCAGCGTCTTAAAAACCAGAGCCGGATCGAGCTCTAATTTCTCAGCAGCTTCTAGGCCATATGCCGCTCCGGGTGCATGTTCATATTGATGAGTATTGAAGCTTACATTAGCTCTTTTAGCGGTATCGATTGCGGGGGTCATCGGTTAGTTTGATTCCAATATCCGGATTGCACGATCACTCAGATCAATAACATCGAGAATGGTACCGCGCCCCTCCATCACACGCAAAATGCGATCCCCTACCCGCAGGAGCTCAACGGCATCATCGCGGCCAGTGACGCGGCGCAACAGTTCATCAGGCATAGGCTCTGCTTGGCTGTAGGTCTCGCGGTCCATCACTTCGCCTCGCTGCAGCTTCTTCTGCCAACCCGGTGGCAGATTGCCACCGCGCGCTAGCTTTTTCTGCAAACCTGGCGGTAACTGCTTAGCGGTTCCATTAGACTGGGCAGGCACGGAATCTTTAGTGAAACCGTACTCCTTCTCTAAGACTAGGCTCGCGAGTTCATCTCGTTGAGCGCTTGTTAGTTCAGCTAAAAGCGCACTGGGCTGTTCAACCTCTCGACCCTCCTCGCGAGACTGCTTCTCTGACTTCCACGATTTATCCTTTCCCTTACCCTCTGGCTTCGCCGCTACCGAGGTCTGCGTCAGGCTTAAAGCGAGTACAGCAACGAGCACTGAGTTTAAAACGTTCTTCAACATCAGGTTTAACCTCTGGTATTAACACTGTTAGTCTAAATCTAGTTCATATCTGTCCGCTTGCGCTGAAATTAGGAGGCGCTGATGCAAATCAGCCAATTAGTGCGATATCCGCTTAAATCATCTAAAGGCGAGAACTTAGAGCGTGCAGAACTCGACGCGCTCGGTATCAAGGGAGACCGACGGCTTATTCTTTGCGAACCCGATGGACGGTTTGTTACCGCGCGCAGCGAGCCTAAACTACTGCAACTTGAGGTGCAGCCCGAGTTGGATGGCTGGAGAGCATCGCATCCGAGTCTGGGCTCTACCTACATCAATCAGGAGAGCTCACTCAATGGCGAGGTTGAGGTCTGGGGGCGCAGAATTACGGCTCCGAGACTAGCTGGGTCCGAACACTGGTTCAGTCAACTGCTCGGACGCAAGGTCAAAGTTCTCTGGAATAGAGAGGCAGCCGATCTGGCCGATAAGCGTTACCCCTGGGGCCCCATATTCAGCGATGGCTACCCATTATTGGTTTGCAACACCGCATCGCTAGCTGCGATAAACCAGGCCACAGGTGGGATGTTTGAGATGAGCCGTTTCCGCCCTAACCTGGTGATCGATACGGCTCTACCCTGGGCTGAGGATGAATGGGAGTTACTTCAGATCGGCGAAGTGTTGCTGCGTCGTCGCAAACCCTGTGAACGCTGCATGCTGATAACGCGTGATCCTCAAACGGGTGACAAAGATCCGAATCAAGAGCCCCTCAGGACGCTAGCCAAGCTACACCGCGGCCCCAATCGAGAAGTACTCTTTGGTCAAAACTTTAGTGTAGAGCGCGCTGGTCAGATCTCTGTCGGTGATGAAGTTCAGCTGGCCTGAGACTCCAGCATTTCTCTTAGCCAAGCTCGCAGAGGTTTTAATCGCTTGCTGGAGGGCGACATCTCATCAAGGATCGAGGCGAGCTGTTCGGGCGGATGACACTGTCTAATCCGTTCACGCACCAGACTCAGCGGTGCAAAGTGATAGGCAAAGTTTTGTAGCGCATCCTCGGACAGCGCTGCTCGCTGTTGGTACTCTAACCAGCCGGAAGCTCTGCTTGAAACCGGGCGTAACACCTGCACAGCGGGCTGAGCGGCGACAGGATCAATTGACTCCCCACGCCGCACGCTCACAAATCCACAGCGGCGCCAAAACTCAATGAGATCAGCGTGGCCAGCAAAGCTTGCACCGGTGAAATCCACACCCTGCTCTGCTGCACAATCCTGCAGCGACTGCAGCATTGCGCGCGCATATCCAAGCCGTCTGTGCTGCTGAGCGACGGCGATCCGAACCACCCGCCAGTACCGTTTTGCGCCAGCCTCTGCCCAACCAAGGTAGTGCAACAATGACTGAGGCAGTAGATTCCCATTCGGTCGGCGCCGACCCTGCATCACCTGATTCGCCAAGGTTTCGTCCAAGGCACCCTCCGCGGCTACCCAGAGGACACCGACAAGCTCAGAGTCAATCACCAACACAAACAGGCGCTGCCC
>JAYQBD010000017.1:13079-28447 GCA_038137135.1 Oceanospirillaceae bacterium
TGTTTGAGGAAGCGCAACCCATACCCTCGCGCATAACCCTCATAGCCATGCAAAGTACTGGAAAGCACCAGATGCTGAGCTTCAGCGGTGATCTGTTCCAGCAACTGTAGCGGCACGCCCGCCGCTTCATCGACAAGGACGCAGCGCAACTCAGTAGATCCGCTTTTAAGCTGGGCTACCAGCTCAGCTGGAGTGTAAAACCTGGGTAAAATCCGCTGATCATTCAGCTCTCGAAAGCGCTGATAGATGCTAGCCACCGCCCGCTTATCGGGTGCACATAGTGCCAGTTGCTGTGTTTGAAAAACGGGTTGCAAGGCGAGAGCTAGGCCGATTGTACTGCTCTTGCCTCGGCCTCTATCCGCATCGAGTACCGTACAGCTTCTTGGCTGCTGCCAGGCGTTCAGGAGCTGATAAACCGTTCGCTGCTGAGCCTCACCAAGATAGTGTCCAATACGTTTTGGTGGGCAGTGCGGCTGCAGTTCTGGGACGGCACAGCAGTCGGAGTAGCGCAGAACCGCGCTGGAGTTCTCCAAAGCTCGCACCAGCCAACGGATAAATCGGCCCGGCGGACGCTGCCCTGGCTCCACACCTAGTTGCAGGTATTCAGGATCAAAATAGTTCGGCCAGTCGGCGGCGGGCGGCGTGATCAAAGCGAGTAGACCGCCACCCTCGAGAGTACCGATCGCCTGCGCAAGTGTAGCCGGATTAACCCCCGAGAAGGCGTCGATGATGATCAGTTGGTAGCTTCTACCGAGGTGTCTGACAAACTCACCCCGCCTAATCGGGGTCAAGCCCGCCAACGGCCGGTCCGACAGCAACAGCAGATCCTCGAAGTCACGCCCATAAGTCTGTAGCAATTTCAGCACGGACAATTCTAGCGCGCTTGCGCTCTGCTTATTATCGGCTTCGGCTTCGATTTCGGCTTGGAGCTCGATCTCTATCCAAAGCAGTGAACGTGTATAGCTTGACGAGAGCGCAGCGCGCAGATGATTAAGATCGATCATTGGTGGGTCAGACGCTAGAGCGAATAGGTGACGCTCGGCATATCAAAACCTTCCGACTCACAGCGCATTTTTGCGTTTGATTCTGAGTCCAACTCAGTTTCGAGCTGCGCAAATACGTCGGTCACCTTGATAAGACTGAGATCAGCCATTGGCTGGAATGTGTAACAAGTAAGATGAGTATTGGGCGCCAACTGGTTGACAAGCTTAAAGATTCTCTCAGCGAAACCACTGACTGCCTCATTGGTAGCCGGTAGCAGCAACCAGAGTCCACGCGTCGTATCAAGCGCGACTAGATCTCCGGGGCGGGTCATGCGCTGATTCAGCTCATCCACTAAGCTCTTTTGATGCAGGCTCTGCGTAGGGTCTGCAGGCAGCAGATGAACAACGCTGATCGGGGTGAATTCGCGCATAGCGCGGCGGCACTCCTGTTCGAGCGTGCGTTGAAACCAAAATTGGGAGATAGCACCTGTATCGCTATCAACGGGCAATTGGCGCTGCAACTCCGCCTGCATATCCTGCATCAGGCTACGTTGAAAACGCACCACCAGTAGCGCAGTGACGGCGATTGGCAGAGCCGCAATCAGAAGGCCCGTGGTGTACTCAGGTAGGCTCAGTGCAAATAGCACTAAAGCAGCGACAGTTAAGAGCAGCAGACTGGTTAATTTCCAGTACTGGGCTTCGCGATCAAATCGCCGGTCCCCCATGAAGTGCTCCTCTAATGCTAACTTTATGTATTCTGTACCAAAAACCGAGAAACGGCCAGTTGGACAGCCGTCTGAGGTTATCGGTGACGTTCAATATTCTCGAGACGCTGCTGTTCGTTCTTACGTAACAAGAGATAAATAGCAGCTAGCCCGCCGTGCTGTGGCTGGCAGGAGTGGAACGCAAGCACCTCTTCAATCTTGGGAAGCCAGAGCATCAAGCAACTGCGCATAACGTTCTGCGGTGCCTTATTATGCTTACCTCGCCCGTGATTGATTACCACAGTACGCAGGCCAAACTGATAGCACTGTTTGATAAACCCCGGCACTTCATCCACGGCCTCGGCCAGGCTACGATTGATGAGATCAAGGCGTGCGTCGGCCGCGTACTTACCCAAACGCAGGTTGCGATAGACGCCCTCCTGCACACCATCACGCTTCCACTCTATCGGATCGGCCGGATTCAACAGCTGCTCCGGCTGAAGACGAAAACGCTCATCGATCCCCTCAGCCTGTTTGCGTCGCTCCGCGAGCTGTTCGATTTCACCACGCCTTAGTGCTTCTCGCGTCGAGACTCTCTTTTCAGCCTTAAGCGGCTTGACCCCCTCACCCAACATCATCGAAGAGAAGTCACTCTTATCAGATTCGCTCATCTACCCCTCGGAAACCGGTAAATTAGTCTTAAAACAGTATATTAACTCAGCTAAGGCCGCCAAAACTCTTTAAACCACCTTAAAACCTGATATTCTCAGGTCTAACTCGCAATTACGTACTTTCAGGGAAGATTGCCCACATGCAACGCGCGCTCATCGTGCTGATTCTGCTTATCGCAGGTATCGGCGTCTATCTGTTCACTCAGAAGTCCGACTCACTTACCGATACCCAACCGCAACAGAGCCTTGAGCCGAGTAACCGGGAGATCGAACCAACGGTTGTTGAAGCGGCCAAAGAGCACATCGAGAAGCTAACGACTGAGTCTCAAGAGCAGGTGCTGGATATTACCAAAGCGGATAACTTTGTGACCGGCGAGCAGCTGCTCAAGATGCCAACGATGGAGTCGGAGCAGATAGCTATTGAACAGGTGGACAGTTCCTCCTCTCCTGAAACTGCTGAAACTGCTGAAACTGCTGAAACTGCTGAAGCAAGTGTCCAAACCACTCAAACCCACTCCCTTAACCAACAGGTTGAGCAGATGGTCGAGACTGTCGTTGAGAAGCGTGCTGAGACAGGGCCCGCTAAGACAAGCACCATGCAAACCAATCAGGCAAAACCTGCCGCGCAGAGCAGCGACGAATCTACGCAGCTCGTGGTAACCCAAGCTATAGATTCAGGCTCTAAAGTAATCCAGGGGGCCGCTGCAGCAATTCAAAGCCAGTCAGTCGTCGTGACCCAAGGTGCCGCTCCCGCTGTAAGTTTTGAGCCGGCGCAAGTTGACGCAACCAACCTAGAAGTGACCAAAGTGGGTGAAACACAAACGGCTCAATCCCTGCGTCCTGGCCAACGGATTCGCCTACAAGAGCTACTCTCTGACCCTGACCTAGCAGCCGGTACGGTCTTCTACATCCATGCCGTTTCGCCGACCGATGCGCAGGGGCTGTGGGGCATTCTGCAGCGTGGTCTGATTAAAACCTTTGCTCAGGGCATTGAACTGAAAGAGAGTGGCCGCGTATTAACAGCAGAGATACCCATGCTGGCAGACGAGACGCTGGAGAATCGCCGGAGCTCATTCCTTGGTGAGTTCCTCTATCAGAAGGTTCAAGACACCTACGTCTACAACTACCAACAGGGGATGCTTGGACAAGACCCTGATCTGATCAAACCCGGCCAGCAGTTGATTATTGTCAGCTACAGTGAAAATGAATTGATCAGCATCTTTAACCATTTTACCCAGCCCGGAGCCTGAGCAACCGGGGCTAGAGCGATAAGCAGCGAGGCAGCATGATAGACCTTTACACCTGGACGACACCTAACGGTCGCAAGATCTCTATCATGCTTGAAGCCTGTGGCCTCGAATACGAAGTACACCCCATCAATATCGGTGCCAATGAACAGTTTGCACCGGAGTTTCTTAAAATCAGTCCAAACAACAAAATCCCGGCGATTGTCGATCGTGAGGGTATCAACGCAGAGCCTACCTCGATATTCGAATCAGGAGCGATTTTGCTCTATCTCGCAGAGAAGTGTGGCAAGTTTCTCCCGTCTGACCCGAGCGCAAAACTCGAGGTTATGGAGTGGTTGATGTTCCAAATGGGGAGTTTTGGCCCTTACCTCGGCCAAGCGCACCACTTCAACATGTTTGTAAAAGAGCCTGTCCCTTATGCCGAGAAGCGCTACCAAGATGAGGCCTACCGTCTCTGGAGTGTGCTGAACACTCGCCTCGAGGGCCGAGAGTTTGTCGCCGGCGAGCTGAGCATCGCTGACTTCGCGCTCTACCCCTGGGCTGCCCGCTTTGAATTCCAACGAATTAATCCAGCAGACTATCCAGCGGTGCATGCCTGGATGAAACGCTTGGAAGCCTTTGATTTCGTTCAACGTGGTATGCAAATACCGAGCTAAAGCTGCTGCCGAGCGCTAGACAGCAACTGATCAATCCCTGTACAATCTCGCTTCTTTCAGCGGGCCGCTCCTCTGTTCGTCTGTGCTATGTGCGCTCCATAAACCAATGACGCAAATGGCGCCACCTACCGGTTCGCTCACTAAATACAGGTAACAAACCTCCGATATGTCAGATTCTGAAAACCCGACCCTCAGCTTTGCTGATCTGGGTCTTGCGCCCGCTATTCTCGATGCACTCAAAGATGTTGGCTACGAAACGCCCTCACCCATTCAGGCAGAGTCAATTCCTGCTCTACTCAATGGCGACGACATCCTTGGACAGGCGCAGACCGGTACCGGCAAAACTGCAGCCTTTGCGCTGCCCCTGCTGAACCGGGTTGATCCAAACCTGCACCAGCCCCAGCTGCTGGTACTTGCACCAACACGCGAACTGGCAATTCAGGTCGCAGAGGCTTGTGAGCAGTATTCACGCTATCTTTCGGGCGTGCGCACCCTCTCTATCTACGGCGGCCAGGCCTACGACACTCAGCTACGAGCACTGCGTAAAGGTGTACAGGTCGTTATCGGCACACCCGGCCGTGTGATGGACCACATCCGTCGCGGCACTCTGGTGCTTGATAAGCTGCAGGCTATGGTACTCGACGAAGCAGACGAAATGCTGCGCATGGGCTTTATCGATGACGTTGAGTGGATCTTGCAGCACACGCCACCAGCGCGCCAGATCGCTCTATTCTCGGCCACCATGCCGAACGAAGTACGTCGAATTGCTGATAGCTACTTGAACGAACCAACTATCGTTAAAATCGCATCTAAAACTGCGACAGCCAGCACCATTCGCCAGCGTATCTGGGAGGTACGCGGCATGTCTAAGTTTGCTGCACTGACCCGTATGCTAGAGCAGCAGGAGCATGATGCGGCGCTGATTTTCGTACGCACTAAGACGATGACCGAAGAGCTGACCGAACAGCTGCGCTCAGAGGGTTTCCCTGCGGCCGCACTGCACGGCGATATCCCTCAGGCTCAGCGCGAGAAGATCGTAGAAAAGCTCAAAAAAGGTAACCTTGAGATTCTGGTTGCAACCGATGTCGTGGCTCGCGGTCTGGACGTGGATCGGATCACCCACGTATTTAACTTTGATATCCCGTATGACACTGAGTCCTACGTGCATCGTATCGGTCGTACCGGTCGTGCCGGCCGCAGCGGCGACGCTATTCTGTTTGTCACTCCCCGTGAGCGCGGCCTGCTGCGCCAGATCGAGCGCCGCACTTCGTCAACGCTAGAGAAGCTAGTGCTGCCGACGGCTGCAGAGATCAATCAGATGCGTGCACAGCGTTTGAAGAAACAGTTGGTTGACGCGACTGGAACCGCCGATGCGACCGCCTACCATAAACTGATCACTGATCTGGTAACCGAAAGCGGCATTACCGCAAGCGCGCTGGCAGCCGCTGCACTCGGTTTGATGAACTCAGACCGTCGTTTCTTCTTGGACGAGAACGAGCCCGATCCAAACGCGGCACCACCTAAACGCGAGCGTGCACCGCGCCAAGAGCGTGAGGGAAAACCTGGCAGCCGCCAGCGTAACCGCGAGGCACTCGATGCCGATAAACAGCGCTACTGGATCAATGTGGGTCACGATCATGGAGTGAAACCGGGCAATATTGTCGGTGCTATCGCCAACGAAGCCGGCATCAACTCGGGTCAGATCGGTCGCGTCGATATCAGCTCAGGCTTCACTACGGTGGATCTACCATCAAATCTCTCGAAGGCGCAGCTGAGTCAGTTAGCAAAGGCTCGTGTTTGCGGGCAGTCACTCAATATTCGTGAGTGGAGTGATGAAGCACCAAAAAGCGGCCGTCGTCGTGATGACTCTGAGGGTGCACCCAAGCGCCCGCGTAAGCCGCGTGATGGCTACGCTGCAAAGGGTGGAAAGGATGCTAAGGCTGCTGGCAAATCTGATCGCCCAGCCCGTAAGCCAAGCAAACGTCCCGTCAAGCAGGACTAGTAGGACGGGTCTGGACCCGACATTCCACCGGCTGGGTGTCGCCTTAAGAGGCGACCTAGTTGATCACTACTATCCCACTGAAATAGTTGAGGCGGCCCCGTAGGTGCCGCCTCATTTGGCCGGAAAAGATTTCGGCTCGTCAATTCCCATAATGACCCGGGTCAGGTTGCTGAGCTCAGCACCGAGTAAACGGCTCCCTCTGCATTCCCTTTCAGTTTAGTTCTCAAAATGCGAAATACCAATGAAAGGTATTCAACGCATAAGGCTTTGTTTTTCCAATATTGCTCCGCAGCAAACTGGATTTAAATCAATTTTTCTAGGCGATTTTTGCCATTCAACTGGAGAAATCTTCAGGCTCAAATTGGTTGAAAATTAGCGCCTCTTTGTCTCTAACTTTCAACCGTTTTATTGCGGCCTCCCGCTTCGTGGCGCTGGAGCGGTTAGACTGCGACTCCAGATAGACAATCTCAATCGGCAAACGGGCCCGAGTATACCGGGCGCCACCTTTAATCTCCCCACGATGCTGACGCAAACGTCGTTGAGGGTCTGTTGTCACGCCAGTGTAGAGCGAACCATCACCACAGCGCAGGATGTAAACAAACCAATTTGACTGAAGTTTCTCCTCGCGACTCATTGTTCTAGCTTCACTTCCCGAGCATAAGGGTATGAAAAAATATTGTTAAAAAAGCAGCATTTAGTGTCACACATCAGCAAGTAGTCTGACCAAAATAGAGTAGACTCTGCGCATCTCAATTACCGCGCAGTGCAAACCTCTGCGTTAGCTTACAGGACCAAGTCCATGCTTCACACCGTTCTTATCGGTCTCGCTTTCGTGGCACTCCTCTCGATCATTTTCGAAGAGGTGATTCATGTAAACAAAGCTAAATCGACCCTCTTTCTTGGGAGCCTCGCTTGGATCCTAGTTTTCCTTTTCCCTGAGACAGGCGTCAGTGCAGAGGAGCTGAGGCACAAGTTGGACGAGAACATCCTCGAAATAGCAGGACTCTGGCTATTCCTGATGGCTGCGATGACTTTCGTCGCCTTTCTCAACCAGCAGGGCCTTATCGAGACGTTGATATATAAAATGCTGCCGCGGCGTATCAGTGAACGCAAGCTGATGTTTTTAGTTGCTGTCTTCGCCTTTGTCTTCTCATCCCTCTGTGACAACATCACAGCGACATTGGTCTCTGTCGCGCTTGTGCTCTCTCTGCGACTGGACCGGCGCAAAACGCTGCGCTTCACCGTTATGGTCGTTTTCGCCGTCAACTCTGGTGGTGTTGCACTCATTACCGGCGACGTAACGACGCTGATGATATTCCTCGCAGGTAAAGTGGAGATTCAGGAGCTGTTACTACTCTCCCTCCCCGCTTTCGCTAGCGTACTAACCCTGGCTGCCATGCTGGCGATGCCGCTGCGCGGCACAACAGAGATTATTCCCACACCAAGACGGGACGACCATGTCGGTAAAGTGATCGCAGTAATTTTTCTGGCGACCATTATCGGCACTATCCTGTTAAACGTCATAGCAGGCATTCCACCGGTGCTGACCTTCCTCTTCGGCTTGTCAATCATGTTCCTGATTGGGCGTTTCGCTTACTCGGAAGATAAGCGCGAGAACCTGCTGGACTACATCCGCAAGATCGAGTTCGACACGCTAATGTTCTTCCTCGGTATCCTACTGCTTGTCGGAATGCTGAAAGAGATTGGTGTTCTCGACAACCTGGTGGGTATCTACCAAGTGATGCCTGTTTACGCGGCTAACTTTGTAATGGGACTATTCTCAGCCGTCGTCGATAACGTCCCACTTACCGCTGCCCTGCTGAAAGCCAATATCGATATGTCGCATGCCGAATGGCTGATGCTGACCTATTCGGTGGGAGTTGGTGGTTCTATGCTGGTCATCGGTTCGGCCGCCGGCATAGTGGCAATGTCGAAGGTGGAGATCCTCACCTTCGCCACTTATGCCCGTTATGTTCTATTTTTGGCGATCGCCTTTGTCGTGGGGTACGCCGGGACCTATGCGATGGGCACACTGCTACTCTGATTATCGCCATACCAAGCGAGTTCAGAGTGCAACTCCACAACTTCGCCTACAATAATCAGTGCCGGCGCAGGCAACTGCGCCTGCGCCTGCTTCGCGCAAATATCGTCTAACTGTCCCGTTAACACTTGCTGATCCGCACGCGTACCGCGCGAAACGATCGCCACTGGCGTGTCAGGTGCTTTACCGGCTCTCATAAGACCTGCTGTCAGAATATCGAGCGTGTGCAGACCCATATAGAACACGAGGGTCTGATTTGTACCTGCGAGCTCATCATAGTTGATCTCAGCCGAACGCTTCTTTAACTGACCGGTGATAAATTTGACCGACTGTGAGTAGTCGCGATGCGTCAGCGGAATACCGGCATAGGTACTACAAGCGCTTGCGGCGGTGATCCCAGGAACCACCTGAAAGGGTACGCCAGCCTCTTTCAACAGTCGTAGCTCTTCACCACCGCGACCAAAGATAAAGGGGTCACCGCCCTTCAGACGCACAACTCGCTGCCCGGCTTTGGCGTGCTGTACCAACAGATCGTTGATGCCCTCCTGCGGCACCGCGTGGTTATCGCGCTGCTTACCTACATAGATCAGATCCGCATCTCGACGGCAGAGCTCGAGCACCTCAGGAGAGACCAGCGCATCATAAAGCACCACGTCGGCCTGTTGCATCAGCCGCAGCGCCTTGAAGGTGAGCAGTTCAGGATCACCAGGACCCGCGCCCACCAGATAGACCTCACCAACCTGATGATCAGCATCAGCACGCTCAATCTGCTCGATCAGCAGCGCCTCTGCCGCTTCATTCTGCCCTGCAAAGACTCGCTCCGCCACGCTACCGCTCAGTACCTTCTCCCAAAAGTTACGTCGCTTATTGACTGTATCGAACTTGGCTTTCACTTGAGCGCGAAACCGCCCCACCAGCTCGCCTAAATTCGCGTAACTTGGGGGTAGTAGCGTCTCGAGTTTAGCGCGCAAATTGCGCGCTAAGACCGGTGCCTTACCCGCTGATGAGATTCCAATCACGATCGGGGAACGATCAACAATTGCAGGGAAGATAAAGGTGCACAAAGGCGGGTTGTCCACCACATTCACGGGTAGACCGGCAGACACAGCATCCGCATGAACGGCTCGATTCACCCGATCAATATCGGTAGCGGCGACGATCAGGCGAACCCCTTTAAGGTGGTCCACATGATACTCAGCTTCGATCAACTCACCGCCAGATTCGCTAATCAGCTCTCGGACTTCAGCATCAATTCGAGGTGCAACGAGCCGCACGCGCGCGCCGGCTCGCGTGAGGAGCCGCCCTTTACGCAGGGCAATATCACCACCGCCAATCAACAGTACAGATTGCCCTTTAAGGTCAAAGAAAAGCGGCAGATATTCCAACTGAAACTCCCAGTTCAAGCCCTAATTGATCGGGCGGTACTCAAATAGCGATTCGTAACCATCTTCGGCATAGAGACAGGTAAAACCATCGGTCTCGGCGATCAGTGCACAACTGGCATTGTACGGGCCGTACTCCTCCCACTGGGCGGTGCAATCATCACGCCCTCTTGAGCTCTGGCCTTCAAACAACAACTGATTACCCGCCTGCCTCCAACGGTACTCCAGTTCATAGAGCTCACAGGTGCCACGTCCATCGGTCTCGCTATATGAGCCAGTGCCGTCGGCGCGAATCGTCTCGATACCAATACGCTCGCCTTGGTCACAACTGTAGGTGTGATCATATATCTGATAGCGCCCGACCGGCTCTACAGCTGGAGCGGACTCCGGTTCTGCTAGCGCGAACAGAGTTGTAGTATCCAGCCCTTCAGCTGTGATACCCATGGAATAACCCGCTCGCAGCGGTGTCTGGCGCAGCAAATTAGCCAAGCGAGTGCGTTCGATACACAGACTCGTCTCATCGGAGCCGGCACCGTTTTGCAGTTCGTCTACAGGGAAGCTCGCTACCAGATCACCGAATGCGGGGTAATTTAGACTCATCTGCATCAAACCGTTGGGCGCAAGGCCCTCGCTTCGTAGGTTATTGGCAGCTGCAGTGGACTGCTCTCCAGTACTCAGGGTTATGTACTGCCCTTTTACTGCAACCTCAGCCGTAAGACCGGGCTGAATATCCCCAAAATCCACGGTGGCCGATGAGCCATCGAGCGGAATTTGGCCATAGGCCGCAGCCGGCGAACCGGCCGCCAGAGATGCCAGCAGCGCGGGATTCTGAGTCGCTACACTAATCAGCAGATCCAGTTGTTTGATCGGTGCTAGCGCAGTACCAAACTCAAGATCGTAAAGTGATACACCGATGCCTTTTACGCCCTGAGCCATACCCGTCAACATACCCATCAGAGCAGGATTATTCTGTAACATCTCCTGCTGTACTTGGCGAATCTCAGCACAGGCAAATGTCGCCTGAGTAAATTGATTCCACAGCTGGATGGTCACCGGCAACAACTGATCCATATCCAGACCCAGACCAAAGCCAAGTAGCTGCGCATCAAAGTCGGCGACGTGTTGGGGCACATGCCCATTCAGCAAATTCAGCTTCTGCAGCGTATCTCCAGTTTTAATCTCAACCACTGAACGACTGGCGACGCGCAATTCAGGCTCGGTCTCTACCGAGGTGTATCCACCGACAATTCGCGGCGTCCAGCCGGCAATTCGGGCGTACTCCTCGCGGCAGACCTGAGTCAGCGAGTCAGCAGGACTTGGCTCCTGCAGTAGCGCCGAGAGCGCCTCTATGTCGGTTGCCATACGAGAGCTCTGAGTATTTAGGAAGGCCTCAGCCAGACGCTGAATATCCAGAACCAGATTGAAGTCGTTGGTAAAACCGTAACGTTGTTTCAGACTCGCCAACGCGCCACTGCTCTTGAGGCTTTCGGCCGGTGTGGCGATACGTAGACGCTGTGCCAACTCACCTGCACTATCGAACGGGGTCGTAAAGCTCAGCACGGCGGTATCGCCGCGCTGAGTCACAACGAGATCTATCTGCTCAGTTTCGTTAGGCGGTGTTAACCGAATACTGAGATACTCGTGCCCAGCGATCCGCCTCTCAGCAACGGAGAGCCCTGCGCTGCGAGCCTGTAACTCCCAGAATTCAACAAACCGGTTATTATCTTCTGCCGCAATGTGCAGAACAGGCACAAGCCCGTCAAGGAAGAGCTCTTGATTGCCGCTCATCGATAGTCCCAAGCGGGCATAGACATCAGCCATATCGCTGCCAGGAGCAAAAAGGTTACGCACGACGGCTGCACCAAAGCGCTGCAAGGGGGCGTAGCCCGAACCGCTCTCTAGCTCCTGAGCAATGGTCTCTGCGTCAAATTCGAGATCGGGTTGAGCGTAGAGGTAATCTAGCTGTGCCAACACTGCCGGCGTTGCACGCCCACCGGCGTAAAGCACCGTATCTGCGGGTACATACTCACCGAGCCGATGGTCAGCAACATCATCAGCAACCCAAAGACCCGTGCTGCCACCCACGGAGAGCAGCGCACTAGTAATCCAACTCTTTACAGCCAGTAGACCCGGTTCCATAGAAACTCCAGAGACAGTGTCAGCAGCGTTTCAGGCTGCCGAGCAATGAATTTGCCTCAGATCAGAGCTGTGTATGCAGACCACACTCGCGCGTCTCCAGCGCCTTAGTTGGATCGAAGTAGTCCAACTCGTTAGGCAGAGCGAATCGCTCAAGGTAGGCCTCTAGGTCGGCCTCACTCCAGTGGAATAACGGCGCAACCTTTAACACAGCGTCACGGCTCTGGCTCACAACGTCCAGCGACTGACGGAACTCTGTCTGATCCTTTCTTATGGCATTAAACCAAAGATCGGGTTTAAGTTCACTGAGTGCTCGCTGGAAGGGTTCGAGTTTAACCTGGCGGGTAAACTCTTCATGCTGGGGATCATCCACATCAGGGATACCTCCCATCAACACATTGCGCCGGGCACTACTCACCTGTGGAATATAGGTGACGATATTAAGGTCCAAACGCTCAATCAAGGATTCAGCAAAGCGGTAGGTTGCCGAGGTGTTATAGCCCGAATCAACCCACAGCACCTGGATCTCGGGCTTAACTTGGGTAATCAGATGCAAAATAACCGCTTCGTAGGGTCTGAAGTTCGTTGTAACCAGAGGTCGCTGACTGCGCTCCAGAGCCCAGCGCACAATCTCATCGGCACTGCGCTGATCAAGGTAATGGTTTGCAGCTTGAAGATCGAGGGTCATGCTGTCGCTTCCTGTTGTCGGTAGATTGGCAGTGGCTGATCCACCGCGCCCTGGTACTGAACGCTGATCTCAGTGTACGCCTCTAAATGCTCACGCCTGAACAACTCGTCATCAAGCTCAACCGCGTCAAAACCGCAACGCTCAAGGAATTGTAGCTTATCACGGCTGGTCTCACCTACTGCACGAATCTGACCGCTAAAGCCTGCCACTCGTAGCTCCCGAGCGATACTGAACGAGCGCCCATCCCTCAAAATGGGAAACTCCAACGCGATCATGTCAAAACGGCTAGCGTGCAGGAGCAACTGATCCAAAGGATCCTCGCCGTTGGCACGTATCGCTTTTATAGCGGCCTGTGCAGCAGCGTCAAGCTCTAGATATTCGCTAAATGCCAAGGGCTCAGGCTGACTATCGATCGGGTGTATCTCACGATTAACTAGCAACGGCATAAACGGCCTCCTTAAATGGTGCAACGCCCAGTCGACGTACAGTATCTATAAAACGCTCACCCTCCACACGAAGATCTACATAGGTCTCCAGCAAGCGCTCTAAGGTGGCAGCAACATCGTCCGCTGCGACAGCACGACCGAGGACTTTGCCAAGAGAAGCATCTTCGCGGCTCGAACCACCAATCGTAATCTGGTACCAGTCCTCACCTTTCTTATCGACCCCCAGAATACCAATGTGGCCGACATGGTGATGGCCACAAGCATTGATACAACCTGACATGTTGAGGCGTATTTCACCGAGATCGTGCAGGTAGTCCAGATCCTCAAAGGTGCGGTTGATCTGCTCAGCGATATTCAAGGTGTGTGCGTTCGCCAGGGAGCAGAAATCAAACCCCGGGCAGACAATCATATCGGTCAGCAGGCCAATGTTGGCGCGTGCCAAGTTATGTTCAGTTAGCACCTGCCACACTTCGTACAGATCAGCCTGAGCTACATCAGCCAGCACCAGATTCTGCTCATGTGTTGAACGAATTTGAGCAAAGGAGAAGCGCTCAGCGAGATCAGCCACAATCTCCATCTGTAGCGCGGTAATATCACCGGGGGCTCCCAGGTGCGGCTTCAACGAGACAGTGACAGCTCGGTAGCCCGGTTGTTTGTGCGGATGGGTATTGCGCGCATACCATGTGCGAAAATCTTGATTGGAGTCGAGCTTCTCATCCAGCGTCAAATCGGCTGCGGCATCTTCTCTGTAAGGGTGATCTGCGAAGAATGCGGTGACGCGGTCAATCTCCTGTTGAGGAATCCGTAGCTCGCCATCTTTGAGAGTTTGCCAATGGCGCTCAACCTGTTCGGTAAAGGCTTCAATGCCCATGGCTTCAACCAGTATTTTGATACGCGCCTTATACTTGTTATCACGTCGGCCTTTGAGGTTGTAGATACGCAAAATCGCCTCAAGATAAGAGAGCAACTCCGGCGCAGGTAGGAAGTCCCGGATTTTCTTACCGATAATCGGTGTGCGACCGAGCCCACCACCCACAAGCACCTCAAAACCGAGTTCACCGGCCTCGTTGCGCACAAGATGTAGGCCCACATCATGTACCTGAGATGCCGCACGATCCTCACTTGATCCAGTGACTGCTATCTTAAATTTGCGCGGCAAATAGGCGAATTCAGGATGAAGCGTTGACCACTGGCGTATCAGCTCACACCAGGGGCGTGGATCCTCGGTCTCGGATGGGTGAATACCGGCAAAGTGATCGGTCGTCGTATTACGAATACAGTTCCCTGAAGTCTGAATGGCATGCAACTGCACTTTCGCTAGACGCTCTAAAATATCCGGCACCTCTTCTAGCTTCGGCCAGTTGAACTGAATGTTGGTGCGTGTAGTGAAGTGACCATAGCCTTTATCGAAATCACGCGATACCTCAGCCAGCACACGCAACTGCTCGGCGCTCATCAGCCCATAGGGAATTGCGACACGCAGCATCGGAGCCTGACGCTGGATATAGAGACCATTCATCAGCCGCAGAGCCAAGAACTCATCTTCGCTGAGCTCTCCAGCGATAAAACGCTGGGTCTGATCGCGATACTGCGCAACGCGCTCATCAATCAGGCGCTGATCCACTTCATTGTATATGTACATCGTTTTTCTCCAGACTAACCGGCCAGCACAAAGCGCAAACCGATTGCCATTAACAAACTTCCTATCACCGGCTGCATCACACGATGCGAGAGCCTTGCTCCCAGGTAACTGCCGACAAACACACCCGGCAGTGACCCCATCAGCAGATTCAGCAGCAGCGAGGTATCAACGCTACCCATCTGGTAGTGTCCCAACCCAGCAACCGCGGTTAGCAGCACCGCATGCAGCAGATCGGTACCAACAATCTGTGCCATCGAGAGTCGTGGGTAGAGCAAGATAAGCACCGCAGTACCTAAAGCTCCGGCTCCCACCGATGAGAGCGTCACCAGCACACCCAAGACTACGCCGGCTAACAGAGTTAACAGCGGACGTAGCTTTTTAAGGCGCTGCCCTATCTCTGTTTCGCGCATACCCTCGGCTAGTAGCTTCACGCGCTGACGCATAAATACTGCAATCGAGGTCAACACTAACGAGAATCCGAGGGTTAAATTGATAACCTGCTCTATCAGAGCCTGTGCCCCGAAGCTCGCGAGTAGCTCCAGCGTTAGCAACGAAGCGGGTAAGCTGCCGGCCAGTAGCAACACAACAACTCGGTAGTGCACCAGTTGCTTGCGCGCATACCCGAACACTCCACCGCACTTGGTGATCGCTGCATACAGAAGATCGGTACTCACTGCGACAATCGGCGCTACTCCAAAACCCAAAATCAAGATAGGGGTCATCAGTGCGCCGCCACCGATACCGGTCAAACCAACGACAAAACCAACCAC
>JAYQBD010000018.1:0-4061 GCA_038137135.1 Oceanospirillaceae bacterium
TGCTGACAGCATTCGACAATGCACGCAACTACGACGGCGATAAGCCGCGCGCAATTATCTGCGACACAGTGATGTGTAAGGGTGTGCCTTTCCTAGAAGCACGTGAAATTACTCACTTCGTACGTGTTGACGAGGATGAGTGGGATAAGGCCCTGGCAGTACTTGAAGAGGACAAACCAGCATGAGCGGATACGCACCAAACAGCCGTCGCAAGTCTAAGTGGGAGCCGCGCAAGCCGGTAGATGCTAGCGAGCGTCAGCTCACCTCTGCGATGATCGCGTCGCTCTCTGCTGAGGGTGCAGAGACAGTTAGCGCACCTTTCGGCAAGGCGCTGGTTGAACTGGCAGCTGAGCGCGAAGATATCGTTGGCCTTTCAGCTGACCTGTCGAAATACACCGATCTGCATGTCTTTGCTAAAGCTTATCCAGATCGTTTCTACCAGATGGGTATGGCGGAGCAGGTGATGATTAGTGCCACTGCGGGTCTTGCGAAAGAGGGCTTCACGCCTTTCGCGACCACCTATGCGGTATTTGCCTCACGTCGTGCTTATGACTTTATCGCTATGGCGATCGCAGAGGACAACCTCAACGCGAAAATCGTCTGTGCGCTGCCGGGTCTGACGACTGGTTACGGTCCTAGCCACCAGGCTACTGAAGATATCGCTATCTTCCGCGGTCTGCCGAACATGACCATTGTTGACCCTTGTGATGCTCTGGATACCTACCAGGCGACCAAGGCGATTGCAGCTCATGAGGGCCCAGTCTACATGCGTCTACTGCGCGGCAACGTGCCGTCTGTGCTGCAAGACTACGATTACGAGTTCGAACTGGGTAAAGCCAAGCTGCTGCGTGACGGTAAGGATGTGCTGTTTATCTCATCTGGCTTTATGACAATGCGCACGCTGGAAGCGGCCAAGTCACTGCAGAAAGATGGCATTGACTGTGCGGTATTGCACTGCCCAACGATTAAGCCACTGGATGTCGAGACGATTCTGGCGGAGTGCCGCAAAGAGGGTCGTCTAGTTGTGACTGCAGAGAACCACTCAATCATAGGTGGTCTGGGTGAAGCGGTTGCGACTCAGTTGATGGTGAATGGCGTAACACCTGCCTTCCGTATGGTTGGCCTGCCGGATGAGTTCCTCGATGCTGGTGCACTGCCTGTGCTGCATGATCAATACGGTATCTCCACTGAAGCAGTAATCACAAAAGTTAAAGGGTGGATGGCCTGATCGGTCATCCCTATTGAAGAAGAGAAATAGAAAAATGTCTGGAATTCTTGAAGGTAAGTTTGCAGTTATCACCGGTGCTGCATCAGTAAATGGTCTGGGTAAAGCGACTGCACGTCTGTTTGCAGAGCACGGCGCTACCGTGGCAATCCTCGATCTTAATCTGGAAGCGGCACAGGCTGCTGCGGCAGATCTGGGTGCGCAGCATGTAGGTCTGGCGTGTAACGTAACTGACAAAGATGATTGTCAGAAAGCGGCTGACGCTCTGATCGCTCAGTGGGGCCAGATCGATATTCTGGTTAACAATGCTGGTATCACTCAGCCGCTGAAGATGATGGATATCATGCCTGAGAACTACGATGCGGTTCTGGATGTGAACCTGCGCGGTACTCTGTACATGACTCAGGCGCTGATCCCGCACATGCGCGGCCGTCAGACAGGCTCTATCGTTAACATCTCGTCTGTCTCTGCACAGCGCGGTGGTGGCATTTTTGGTGGTCCACACTACTCAGCGGCTAAAGCCGGTATTTTGGGTCTGACGAAAGCCTCTGCACGTGAGCTGGCCTCAGACGGCATCCGTGTAAATGCTGTGTGTCCTGGCTTTATTGCGACTGACATCACGGCGGGCAAACTGACACCTGAGATGCTTGAAGGCATCAAAGCGGGCATCCCACTGGGTCGTCCAGGCCGTGCTGATGAAGTTGCGGGCTGCTGCCTATTCCTGGCTTCTGAGCTGTCGTCGTATGTGACAGGCTCTGAGGTGGATGTGAACGGTGGTTCACTGATTCACTAATACCCTTTTCCATATCTACGCTTGTGGAAACTCTGGATTTGGGCCGGACCCCTCCCTAAAAAGAGGCCCGGCTCTCTTTTTTGCGTCTTTCGGCGCACCAATCTAGAGTCAGTTTTTGAAATTATTGTGAGGTCTTGGCATGTCTGAGCAGATGCCCAAAGTTGATAACCCGATGGCGAACGCGATTCGCTTTCTGTCGATTGACGCGATAGTGCGTGCCCAGGAGGGGCATCAGGGTGTGCCGCTGGGTATGGCCGAGATCTCTACTGCACTTTTTGGCGAGCACATGCGCTTTAATCCGAAGGACCCGTTGTGGCCGGATCGTGATCGCTTTGTGCTCTCCAACGGCCACGGTTCAATGCTGATCTACTCGCTGCTCTACCTGACCGGTTACGAGAAGGTGAGTCTGGATGAGATTAAGCGTTTCCGTGTGCTCGGTTCTGTCTGTGCTGGCCATCCTGAGTATGAACCTGAAGCAGGTATCGAAATTACCACGGGGCCATTGGGGCAGGGTATTGCCAATGCGATGGGTATGGCGGTAGCCGAAGCCTATCAGCGTGCGCGCTTTGGTGCCGATCTGGTGAACCACTACACCTACGCGTTCGTTGGGGATGGCTGTCTGCAAGAGGGTATAGGCCAAGAGATGATCTCTCTAGCAGGGCATCTTAGCCTCGGACGTTTGATCCTCTTTTGGGACGACAACCAGATCACCGACGACGGCAGTACAGAACTCTCCATCAGTGAAGATGTGGCGGAGCGCTTCCGCGTAGCCAATTGGCACGTGATTGAGGTTGATGGGCATAATGTTGAGGCCGTGTCGGCGGCGATTGCTGAAGCCAAGAAGGATGAGCGTCCATCGTTGATCGCCTGTCGCACTGTCATTGGTCGCGGTATCCCTCGTGTGCAGGGGCAGCGTGGCGGTCACAGCGCGCGTCTGTTTGACGAAGACTCGCAGGCAGCTCGCGAAGCACTCAACTGGCCGCATGCACCCTTTGAAACGCCTGCCGAAACACTTGCCGACTGGCGTGCTGCCGGTGCTCGGAGCGATAGCGAATACATTGCGTGGCATGAGCGTCTGGCTGCTCTGAGTCCAGAATTACGTGCTGAATGGGATCGTATTCAGGCAGGTGAGTTGCCAGCAAACTGGCAGTCCGTGCTGGCCGATTATAAACAGCAAATCATAGAAGAGGGTGGTGCTAAAGCGGGTATCTTTGCGTCGGCAGAGATCAATGACCTCTTTGCCGACCTGATGCCGGAGCGCCTGGTCGGATGTGCCGACCTCGAAGCCCCCACTTCACATAAACGGGCTCTGACAGCTTTTACCGCCGCTGATAACTCTGGCTCCTATATTCACTGTGGCGTACGCGAACACCTTATGGGTGCTATGGCTAACGGTCTGGCCGCACATGGGGGTGTAATGCCGCTGGCGGTAACCTATTTAGCGTTCTCTGACTACGAGCGCCCTGCTATGCGCATGGCAGCGCTAATGGGCTTGCCGACCAAGTTCGTTTTTAGCCACGACTCCATCGGTGTGGGGCGTAATGGCCCGACCCATCAGCCGGTTGAAATCATCGCATCGTTGCGCGCCATGCCTAACATGTACGTTTTCCGTCCTGCAGATGCAGTTGAAGCCGCAGAGTGTTGGGAAGCGGCGATGGAGCTCAAGCAGAGCCCGTCGTCTATGGTGTTTGCGCGTCAGGAGTTGCCACTCGTCCGCACAGAGATGCTGGCTGATAATCTATCTGCCAAGGGTGGTTATGTGCTGCAGGAGTCCGAGTGTGGTGCGCGTCAGGTTACGCTGCTGGCAACGGGCTCTGAGGTTACAATCGCGGTAGAGGCGCGGACTCAGCTTGAGGCTCAAGGGATCGGTGCTGCCGTTGTCTCTCTGCCATGCTGGGAACTATTTGATCAGCAGCCCGTAGCCTACCGTCAGCAGGTTCTCGGTGAGGGCACGCTGCGCGTGGGTATAGAGGCTGCGATGCGCTTTGGCTGGGATCAGTACATCGGTATTGATGGCTTGTTTGTGGGTATGACTGGCTACGG
>JAYQBD010000018.1:4161-28208 GCA_038137135.1 Oceanospirillaceae bacterium
GCGAACCGCTTGGAGGCGCTTACTTGAGATCGGCGACCAAAGCAGTCTGAGTCTCTGGGGCAACCTCCTCGAGGTGGTGCTTGTACTCAGGATGGTCCACGCCCATACCCAGTGCCGCACCACTCTTGAGTGTTGCAACCATCTCAGGTGTTAGCTCGAAGCGCATGAAGTGCACCGCTGAGGTCTTGTCTGCTGTGCTGCGCTCCATATCTTCGTCAGCAATCGCGTAGACACGCTCATGGCCGAACACCTGTACGTAGGTTTTGTGCTCCAGCCCAACCAGCTTCTCTAACATCACTTTACGTTCATCAGGGTCAGTAAACTCAATCAACTGAGTTGCCTTGAAGTTCGCGCCGTCAGGAATCAGAGGATTGTATGCGTCCAATTCATCTTGAATACCCTCAGTGTCGAAGGTCTTCTCAATGCGCAGCATCTCCTGAATCTGGTAACGAATAGTCAGCTCATCTTCAAACTGCAGTGTCACATGAGGGCCTACAAACACAGTGCGGCGCTTGCGGTGCTCGAGCGCACGCTTGCGAAACTCTGGACGCTCTTTGTGGTAGGTCTCGAGTGACATCAGTGAGCTAGGTGCAAGTTTACCCATTTATGCCTCCTCTATATGCCGTAGGCTTTGCGCAACAAACTCAGTGGGTGCGCTTTTTCCGGCGTTTTGTCGTGGTTCTTTTCAATACCCTGAGCCAGATGTGCAGCGCCCAGCGGACAGTCACTGGAGATGTAGTCCGGTTCAGCCTGGGCCATAGTTCTGAAGACCGGCTTACCAATCTTCATCGCGTGCTCGTGGTACTCTTTCTTCACACCATAGGTGCCGGCGTGGCCGCTACAGCGTTCTATCGTCTTGATTTCGGTGTCAGGGATCTGCTTGAGCATCTCCTCGGTCTTCTTGCCGACGTTTTGCACACGGCTGTGGCAGGGAACATGGTAGGCTACCTTGCCTAGCGCCTGGCTAAATTCAGCTTTGAGTAGACCGTCTTTTTGACGTGCAATCAGGTATTCGAACGGATCCCAAAACGCCTCTTTTACCAGCTGAACTTCCTCATCGTCTGGGAACATCAGTGGTAGCTCCTGTTTGAACATCAGCGTGCAGCTCGGTACACCTGACATCAGCGCGTAACCCTCGCGGGCCAGCTTGGCCAGTTGTGGAATGTTGATACGCTTGAGGCTCTCGACCGCTTCCAGATCACCCTGCTCAAGTTTCGGCATGCCACAGCACACCTCTTTCTGCGCAAAGGTCCACGGCAGCTGGTTATGTTCAAGAATCGCGATCAGATCTTCACCGATACTTGGCTCGTTGTAGTTGATGTAGCAGGTAGCGAAGATCGCGATCTTACCTTTGGTGCGATCACCATCAACAACAGCAGGTGCCTCGTTCGGCTTCATTTTGCTGCGCAGCTTTTTGCTGGCGAAAGGCGGAAGCCAAGCCTCTTCATCGATACCGAGCGTAGCCGAGAGTACCTTACGGGTTGGCGTCCAATGGTTTACGGTGTTGATCGTTTCAGAAATCACAGGTATGCCGGCTAGTTTGCCGGTCATGTCGGTGCTCGATAGCACCTTGTCACGCATTGTAAGACCATTCTCCTTCGCTTCGACCGCCTTAGCACGCAGCATTAGATGCGGGAAATCGAGGTTGAATTGGTGCGGTGGTACATAAGGGCACTTGGCCATGTAACACATATCACAGAGGTAACATTCGTCGACCACTTTCTTGTAATCAGCTTTGTCGACGCCATCGACCTCCATCGTCTCACTGTCATCTATTAGATCGAACAGGGTTGGGAATGACTGACACAGACTCAGGCAGCGGCGGCATCCGTGACAGATATCGAAGACGCGCTCCATTTCAGCGTTGAGGCTGTCGCGGTCGTAAAATTCTTCAGATTTCCAGTCAAGCGCGTGGCGCGTCGGTGCTTCCAGATTGCCTTCTCGTTTATCACTCATGATGAATCCTCGGAGGTTGGCGATAGAGCGGACTGGAGAGCTCCAGTCCGCTGGCAGAATTATGCTTCTGCTTTGTAAGCTTCCAGAGTCTTCTGGAATTTGTTCGCGTGGCTGCGCTCAGCTTTAGCCAGAGTTTCGAACCAATCAGCGATCTCGTCGAAGCCCTCTTCACGAGCGGCTTTAGCCATGCCTGGGTACATGTCAGTGTACTCGTGAGTTTCACCAGCAATTGCTGACTCAAGTGCTTCAGCAACGTTGCCAGCAGCCAGACCGGTTTCTGGATCGCCTGAACCACCATCGATCAGGTATTCCATGTGGCCGTGTGCGTGGCCTGTTTCACCTTCCGCAGTGTTGCGGAATACGTTAGCAACTTCTGGAGCGCCTTCGATGTCAGCCATGTTGGCGAAGTAGAGGTAACGACGGTTAGCCTTGGATTCACCAGCGAATGCTGCCTTCAGGTTCTCTTCTGTTTTTGTTCCTTTCAGTGACATTTCTACTTGCCTCTTTGTTGGGTTAATAGCATGAAAATTGCCAGAGCTTAGGCTCGGTCAATTTACGTCTGCAGTAAAACCTTAGATCGGTTTAGAGACAATTGCCCAATAAAATTTAAGGATATAGGTCATAAAAAATCTTAATTGATCCGCGCCACTGCCCTGTGTTCCAGCAATGGCGTGCGGTCTGACCAAATCACTGTCTGCGAAAATCTTTCAAAAGAAAAATATTCGCTATTAGGAAGAGCCCGGCCAAGCCAACGAGTGTCTCGGCCATAGTGATACCGAGCAGTATTTCGGGGGTATAGCCACATAACTCCCAGGGTTCGAACACTGATGGAAGCCACTCGTGTAAAGGTATCCAAGCGGGAAAAGCGGGTTCAAATGTGCAACTCCCCTCAAACCAACCGCGTTCGATGCCCAGCACCTGATAACAGAACCAAGCAAAGGTGAGTGTGCAGGGAGTCAGCAGTACAGTAGTGAGTTTGCGGGCAACGGGCAGCAGTAGTGCAAGTGCCGCGAGTAGGATAACAACGAAGAGCACGGCCCGGATCTGGACGCAAAGGATACAGGGACCGTAATCGAGCACGTATTGGAAATAGAGAGCAGCGATCTCGAGCGCAATACTGGTTGATAGAAGAGCAAGCCAGAGCTGTGCAGTGCGGTCTTTCAGCATCAGAT
Source organism: Oceanospirillaceae bacterium (assembly GCA_038137135.1). Taxonomy (GTDB): domain Bacteria; phylum Pseudomonadota; class Gammaproteobacteria; order Pseudomonadales; family Balneatricaceae; genus Marinobacterium_E. Next base: position 7,290 of record JAYQBD010000018.1, read on the forward strand.
TGTCCTAGTAGGTGTGGTTTTCGTTCTCAGGGGGTAGGATTGTCTATCTTTTGAATGAACTCAATATGAAACTTCCAATCCTTTTCGGGCGTCTACTACCTTGAGTTCAGCTTGTCGGAGGTTTGGCGAGAAAATGGCTGTTCTGAATCAGGTAGAAGCAATAGATGAGTCGAACTGGCTTTTGCGACTGGGTGATCAGATTAGTGAACCTTGTGCTGGCCGTGTACGCCTGGCTGTAGATCTAGCTCGACGCGGCTTCGGTGAGCAGTTAGTCGATATTATTCCTTCATATACCAGCGTGTTGTTAAGTTTTAGAGCGCCAGTGCAAGACCGGCGCTTGCTCGCGAAGGTTCTCGAAGCTCTGGTGAGCGAAGTAATGCAGACGCAGCTCGAAGGTATCTCTGGGGAGTTGGTAAAGATTCCCGTCTACTATGGCGACGAGGTTGCACTGGATCGTGCTGACGTGGAGCAGATAACCGGTCTTAGGTTTGATGAGATCTGCGAACTGCATCAGCGTCAGGCTTACAGAGTATATGCAATAGGTTTTGCGCCGGGCTTTGCCTACCTGGGGGCGACGCCAGAAGCGATCAGAGTAGCCCGTAAGAGCACCCCTCGATTGATTGTGCCCAAAGGCAGTGTCGCACTGGCGGATAGTCAGACCGCGATCTATCCGGCTAGTTCTCCGGGAGGTTGGCAGATAATAGGACGCTCACCCATTGAGATGGTTGATTGGAATAGAGAGTCGCCCATGCGGGTCAATGCCGGTGATCAGGTGCAGTTCTATGCTATCACCCGTGAAGAGTTTCTGGCCCTGGGTGGAGTGTTAGATGCAGATTAAGGTCAAACGCAACGCGGGTCTCTGCCTGTTGCAAGACGGTGGGCGTTGGGGGTTTAGGCACCTAGGTGTCAGTATTAGTGGGCCGATGGATCGTAGTAGCTTTCGTTGGGCCAATTGGTTACTGGGTAATGATGCCAATGCTGCTGTTGTCGAAATTACGCTGGGTCAAACCGAGTTAGAGGTCACGCAGCCCGGCCAACTGGTGGTGACCGGGGCGGATCTGGCAGCGACACTCAATGGCAAGAGTTTGGAGCTCTGGTCTCCCTTCACAGTGAAAGAGGGTGATGAGCTGCTGTTTACGAAACCGATGAATGGCCTGCGTGCCTATTTAGCCGTGACCGGCGGTTGGAAAGCGCCAAGCACACTGGGTAGCTGCTCTACTCATATGCGAGAAAATCTAGGCGGCTTGTGCGGAGAGGGTCTACCCCTTGCGCAGGGAGATACTCTGGATTCCGTAGGTGGCGATGAAAACATTTTACGCTCAATGCCAGCCTGGTTAATCCCAGATTTTAACGCTGATTATCAATACGCCGTGATACCCGGATTTCAATTTTCGGATTTTGCGTTTGGGGAGCGTGAAAAACTGTTTAACTTAGATTTTAAATTGTCTAAAGATTGTGATCGTATGGGTTATCGACTGAATGGGTCTGAAATATGCGCATCTAATCAATCCTTGATATCAGAACCCGTCCTGCCCGGTGCCATGCAGGTCCCCCCTGACGGACACCCTATTGTTTTGATGGCGGACTGCCAAACTTTAGGAGGTTATCCCAAGTTAGGGCGGGTATTTAGTTTGGATTTGGATCGATTGAGTCAGCAGTTGCCGGGCAAACAGATAAGTTTCAGAAAAATCTCTTTGCACGAGGCGCAAAATAGGGCGGAAAATTTTAATTTAAAATTTGAGACTTAATCGCTTTTATGGTTTAAAAGATTCACTTTAAATTAGTTCTTTTAAAAGCGAATAAAAATAAATATTGAATTTTATTTTTTATTAACCATAATTTCCCCGAACCTTTTAATTAATATCTTTTACCAAAACTGGTGGGATTATCTATGAGCGACTTCGTGAAAACTCTTCTGCGTAAAAACTCTCTGCGTAAACAGTGTCAGGATCTTTCAGGTTCTGAAATCGAGAAAGTGATTGCTGATCTGGGAGATATCTTGGAAGAGCGTAAGGCTGAAGAGGCTGCAATGCAGGCTGAACAGCAGGCTAAAATGGCAGCTATTGATGCAATTCGCGAAACGATGCGCAGTGCCGGTGTCGATCTGTCTGATTTGATGGGTATGGTTGAAGCTACACCTAAAAAGGCAGCGGTAAAAGCGAAGTACCAGATCACTGATGCGCAGGGTGAAACTCACACTTGGTCGGGTCGCGGTCGCACGCCAACGGCTTTTGCTGAGTACATGGCAGCGAAAGGCATTAGCAAAGATCAGTTGCCCAGCGCTGAATAAGGTATAAAATTACCGCACTGCAAATAGGCCCGTTTGTACGGGCCTTTTTTGTTTCTGGGTTTTACAGTCGATAGATATCGCGTAGAACACCGATTTGATAGCGGCTTGAAGAGTAAAAGCCGCTTAAGTAGTTCTAAATAGTAAGGCGTCGTCATATGTCTGATGAGAAGTTACAAAAGGTATTGGCACGCTCCGGTTTAGGCTCACGTCGTGAGATGGAGCGTTGGATAGATGAAGGCCGTGTTCAGGTAAACGATGAGACGGCTAAATTGGGTGATCGTGTATCAGCCGAAGATAAAGTTGTTGTGGATGGTAAGCAGATTGAAATTACTGCTGGCGATGCGCTTGAAGCGCGCGTCATCATCTACAACAAACCCCTTGGCGAAGTTTGTACTCGCCACGATCCTGAGGGGCGTCCAACCGTCTTTCATGCGCTGCCCAAGCTAAAGCAGGGGCGCTGGGTGGCTATCGGTCGCCTGGATATCAACACCTCAGGTCTGCTGATCTTCACCACCGATGGTGAGATCGCTAACAAAATGATGCACCCCTCCAGCAATATCGACCGCGAATATGCTGTGCGAGTGCTTGGAAATGTCGATGACGACATGCTGGAGCGCTTGAAGCAGGGTGTGCTGCTAGATGACGGTATGGCGAAGTTTACCGACGTGCAGTATTTCGACGGCGAAGGCGCTAACCGCTGGTATCACTGTGTCGTGATGGAGGGTCGTAACCGTGAGGTGCGCCGTCTATGGGAGTCGCAGGATGTTCAGGTCAGCCGCCTAAAACGAGTGCGCTTTGGCCCGGTTTTCTTGCCTAGCGACGTCAAAGTCGGAACCTGGCGTGACCTCTCGCAGAAGGAGCTCAATGTTCTAACTGACGAACTTGAGCTGTCGCGTCGCTCACTGCCAAAGTTCGACCCTCACGCTGCCAAGGACCAAGAGCGCGAATACAAACGTCAACGCGTCCGTCAGCGTGACGACGCCCGCAATCCTCATACGCCAGCCGAACGCAAGAAACGCAAGGTGCGTGTCGTGGGTAAACGCGGCTAGCCATTAAAGCTGGCGATAAACGCTGGCTAAAAGGCGCTTGGCGTCTCCTCTTCAGACCCTTATTTGCCAGGACGGCAAATACGGAGCGTTACAGGGATGTACTCGAGCGAGTCTGAAGAGGAGATGGCAAGTGCCTCTCTGCCGGAGTGTCAGATAGAGACAATACTCTCCAAGGTTTAGCTAGACGTAATCCGAGGGGGAGCTATCACTCTGAGCATCAATAGACTGCCCGGTAACACCCTTGCTGTCAGGCCCCATGAGATAGAGATAAACAGGCTGTATGTCTGTCGCTGAGGCAATGGTGCTGGGATCTTCGGCTGGGTAAGCGTAGGAGCGCATATTCGTTGCTGTGGCGCCTGGGTTGATGCAGTTAACGCGAATGTTGCCCGAGTTGCTGTACTCATCAGCCAGGGTCTGCATCATCCCCTCGGTCGCAAATTTCGAGATCGCGTAAGCCCCCCAGTAGGCTCGGCCTTTGCGGCCGACGCTAGAGCTGGTGAAGATGATCGATGCATCCTCGGACTGCTTAACGAGAGGCAGCAGTGCTTGAGTCAGCAAGAAGCCGGCGTTTACATTGACGCGCATTACCTGTTCAAAGGTGATCGGGTCGTAGTTCTCCAGCGGTGTGCGCTGACCGAGAAGGCTGGCGTTGTGCAGAATGCCATCGAGGCGGCCGAACTCTGAATCGATCATGTTTGCCAGCTCAACATAAGCGGCTTCGCCGGCGGTATCCAGGTTAAGAGGTGCCATGGCCGGCTGTGGGTAGCCTGCGTTCTCGATCTCGTCATAGACCGCATCAAGTTTCTCTGTGGTGCGTCCTAGAAGAATCACCGTCGCTCCAGCTTTGGCATAGCTCAGCGCGGCTGCGCGGCCGATGCCGTCTCCAGCACCAGTGACCAAAACCACGCGGCCAGTTAGCAGGGATTCGGGGGCGGTGTAGTTAAACATGCTCTCTCCAGAGAATTATGCGATCAGCTCGCGAATAAAGTTAGGTAGGTCAGCGGATCTCTCCACTAGGTGGTCTGCGTTCCAATCATGCGCCGATTCACCCGGTTTCAGATAGCCGAAACCGCAGGCGATGGTAGTCATGCCTGCAGCGCGTCCGGCGTCGATATCACGCTGGTGGTCGCCCAGATATAGGCAGTTCTCTGCGCTCAAGCCCAGTTCTTCAGCAGCCAAAACTAACCCCTCAGGCGAGGGTTTGGATTGGCTCACGTCCTCCGGGCAAACCAGTACCGAGCAGCGCTCGGTCAGTTGCAGATTGCAAAGCACTATCTCACTCAAATTGCGAGGTTTGTTGGTCACAATGCCCCAGGGAATCTGTTGTCTCTCCAGCTGCAGCAGTAACTCGTCTATACCCTCAAACAGAGCACCATGGGCGACTGGATTTGACGCGTAAAGTTCCAGAAATTCAGTCACCAGTGGATTGAGTTGCGCCTCGGAGATAGTTTCTCCAAACGCGAGCTTGAGCATTGCGCGTGACCCATCCGATGCTCGGGTTCTGACTAGGCTGTAATCGACGGGTGTGTGATTGCGACGACGCTGTATCTCAACGAGCACCTGATAGAAGTCAGGTGCTGTATCGAGAAGGGTTCCGTCGAGGTCGAAAAGTACTGCACTGAACTCGGGCATGAGTCTATTCCGGGCGGGTGCTGGCAACCAGATAGTTGACGCTCACATCAGTCGCACTCAGTGCGTACTCTTTGGTGATCGGGTTGTAGGTCATGCCGTTGGTGATATCGAGATCCAATCCAGCCAGACGCATCCATGCTGCGAGCTCTGCAGGCTGGATGAATTTGTTGAAATCGTGCGTGCCGGCCGGGACCAGCTTCAAGACGCGCTCAGCACCTAGAATGGCAAACAGATAGCTTTTCGGATTGCGATTGATCGTTGAGAAGAACACTTTGCCGCCTGGTTTCACCAGTTGTTGGCAGGCCTGCACAACTGATGCGGGGTCGGGTACATGCTCAAGCATCTCCATGCAGGTCACTACATCAAATTCGCCCGCGTGCTCTGCCGCAAATTCCTCAGCGGTTATACGCTGGTACTTCACTTTAACGCCGGACTCCAGACCGTGGAGTTTGGCGACTTTGAGTGGTGCCTCGCCCATATCGATACCGGTAACATCAGCGCCGCGTTGTGCCATCGACTCAGCCAGAATGCCGCCGCCGCAGCCAACGTCCAGCACTCGCTTCCCGCCAAGCTGCGCATAACGATCAATAAAGCCGACACGAAGCGGATTGATGTCGTGTAAGGGCTTGAATTCGCTCTCTTTATCCCACCAGCGTGAGGCGAGTTCCTCAAACTTGGCGATCTCGTCCGGATCGATATTCATGCGCGGTTGTTCGCTCATTAAGCTGTCCTGTTTAGGGCTCTAAAGCCGTTAGTTTAACACTGCCTTTGATCAGTCCCAAAAGCTGATTTGATTCAGTAATTTGTGATATGATTGGGCAGATTTTTTTGGCATCTCGCCACGGTCCCGTTTTGGGGCTATCAAGAGGTGCACTAGCCTGCAAAAAAGGAACGCCAGCTAATGGGTGACCTAGCTAAAGAAGTATTACCAGTTAACATTGAGGATGAGCTTAAACAGTCCTACCTCGACTACGCAATGAGCGTAATCGTTGGACGCGCTCTCCCGGATGCTCGAGACGGACTGAAGCCGGTCCATCGCCGTGTTCTGTTTGCGATGAATGAGCTGAGCAACGATTGGAACAAACCTTATAAAAAATCGGCTCGCGTAGTCGGTGATGTAATCGGTAAATACCACCCACACGGTGACTCTGCGGTATACGACACGATTGTTCGTATGGCTCAGGACTTTTCGATGCGTTACACGCTCGTTGATGGTCAGGGTAACTTCGGTTCGGTGGATGGCGACTCCGCAGCAGCGATGCGTTACACCGAGATCCGTATGGAGAAGATCTCGCATGAGCTCCTGTCTGACCTCGATAAAGAGACCGTCGATTACGTTGATAACTATGACGGCACCGAGAAAATTCCGGCAGTGCTGCCGACTCGCGTCCCTAATCTGCTGGTGAATGGCTCTGCCGGTATCGCCGTCGGTATGGCGACCAATATTCCGCCACACAATCTCGGTGAGGTTGTGCGTGGTTGTATGGCGCTGATCGATAACCCCGATATCAGCATCGATGAGTTGATGGAGTTTATCCCGGGTCCGGATTTCCCAACAGGCGGCATCATTAACGGGCGGGCAGGTATTCTGCAGGCTTATCGCACTGGTCGCGGCCGTATCTACGTTCGTGCCAAGCACCACATCGAAGATCACCCCAAAAATGGCCGTCCGATGCTGGTCATCGACGAGATTCCATACCAGCTCAACAAAGCGCGATTGATTGAGAAGATCGCGGAACTGGTCAAAGAGAAGAAGATTGAGGGTATCTCTGAGCTGCGTGACGAGTCCGATAAGGACGGTATGCGTATCGTCATCGAACTGCGCCGTGGCGAAGTGCCTGATGTAGTCATCAATAACCTCTTTGCCCAGACGCAGCTGCAGAGCGTTTTCGGTATCAACATGGTGGCGCTGGTTGATGGTCAGCCTAAGCTGCTGGATCTCAAATCTGCGCTTGAGAGCTTTGTGCGTCACCGCCGCGAGGTTGTTACTCGTCGTACTGTATACCTGCTGCGCAAAGCGCGCGAGCGTGGTCACATACTCGAAGGTTTGGCGATTGCACTAGCGAATATCGATCCTGTGATCGAGATGATTAAGCAGTCACCAACGCCGGCGGATGCAAAAGAGACACTGATCTCTACCGCTTGGGCTCCGGGTGATGTGTTAGAGATGCTTGAGCGTGCAGGCGAGGACGCTTGCCGACCTGAGGACCTAGAAGAGCAGTACGGTTTGCGTAACGGGTCTTACTACCTGTCACCGGCACAGGCTCAAGCGATCCTTGAGCTGCGTCTGCACCGCCTGACGGGTCTCGAGCACGATAAGCTGATCGCGGAGTACCGCGAGCTGATCGAGAAGATCGCTGAGTTGCTGGAGATTCTGGGCTCTTACGAGCGCCTGATGGAAGTGATTCGCGAAGAGCTGACTAAGTTGGTTGAAGAGTACGCGGACGAGCGTCGTACCGAAATTACCGCCTCGATGGCAGACCTGTCGGTGGCTGATCTGATCGCCGAAGAGGAGATGGTGGTTACCATCTCTCATGGTGGTTATGCCAAGACTCAGCCGGTAGAGGCCTACCAAGCGCAACGTCGTGGCGGTAAGGGTAAATCGGCGACGGCGATGAAAGATGAGGACTTCATCGAGCATCTGCTGGTGGCCAACAGCCACGATACAATTCTCTGTTTTACCAACTTTGGTAAGGTTTACTGGCTGCGGGTGTTTGAAATTCCGCAGGCGAGCCGTGCATCTCGCGGTCGTCCGATGATCAATATTCTGCCGTTGGCACAGGATGAGCGCATCAGCACCATTCTGCCGGTTAAAGAGTTCGACGATCAGCGCTGTGTCTTTATGGCCACGGCACAAGGTACGGTTAAGAAGACGCGTCTATCAGCCTTCTCTCGTCCGCGCAGCACAGGTCTAATCGCGCTGGATATCGTTGAAGGTGACCGCCTGATTGGTGCCGCACTGACTGAAGGCGAAAACGACGTAATGCTGGTGACGAGTGCTGGTAAAGCGATTCGCTTCCACGAGGGTGATGTGCGTGAGATGGGCCGAACAGCCCGCGGTGTCCGCGGCGTTAAACTGGACGGCACGGCCAACGTTATCGCTCTGATCATTCCGCAGGAAGATGGCATGGTTCTGACGGCATCGGAGAATGGCTACGGCAAGAAGACAGCTGCCAGCGAGTTCCCGCTGCGTGGTCGTGGTGGTATGGGTGTGATTGCGATGCAGTGCACTGAGCGTAACGGCGAGCTGGCTGGTGCGGTTCAGGTACTCGATGGCGACGACGTCATGCTGATCTCCGATATGGGCACGATGGTGCGTACTCGCACCTCCGAGATCTCCGAGCTGGGCCGTAACACTCAGGGTGTTCGCCTGATCCGCGTCGCTGAAGGTGAGAAGCTGATCGGTATCGCCCGAATTGAAGAGCCTGAAGAGGATGAGTCTGAAGCTATTGAGGGTGAGGCCGCTGACGGTGCTGCATCAGATGCTCCTCAAGCGGATGCAACGGCGGCTAGCGACAGCGCTCCCGCTGACGAAAGTGGCGAAGCAGCGGGTGATGATGGCGCATCTGAAGAGTAAGGACTGCACATCTCAATGAGTCGTAAACACAACTTCAGCGCGGGACCTGCCGCGCTGCCGACGGCTGTACTAGAGCAAGCCCAGGCTGAGATTCTGGATTGGCAGGGTAAAGGCCTCTCCGTAATGGAGATGAGCCACCGCAGTGCTGAGTATGTCAGCATTGCGACCGCCGCCGAACAGGATCTACGTGATCTGCTGAACATCTCCGATGAGTATGCGGTGCTGTTTTTGCAGGGCGGGGCGACCAGTCAGTTCGCCATGGTGCCCGTCAATATGATGGGTGATAAGCGCTGCGGCGCTTACATCAATACCGGCATGTGGTCGACTAAGGCGATCAAAGAGGCGAAACGCTTTGGCGATGTCTGCCTAGCGGCGTCGACAGAAGCTGAGAGCTTCACACGGGTGCCCGCTCAGTCGGAACTCCTGATCGATAGCAACGCGGCGTACCTGCACTACACCACCAACGAAACCATTGGCGGTGTGCAGTTTGACTACATTCCTGATGCGCAGGATCGTCCGCTGGTGGCTGATATGTCCTCCGACATTCTCTCTGCCCCGATGGATGTAAATAACTTTGACCTGATCTATTCCGGTGCGCAGAAGAACATTGGTCCAGCCGGTATCACAGTTGTCATTGTGCGCAAGTCACTGCTTGGTAATGCGCTGCCCGGTATGCCGACGATGTATAACTATCAGGTGCATGCGAAAGCGGACTCGATGAACAACACGCCGCCAACTTACTCTTGGTATCTGGCTGGTCTGGTGTTCAAGTGGTTGAAGGCTCAGGGCGGTGTTGAAGCGATTGCTGAAATTAACAAGCGCAAGGCTGCCAAACTCTATGCCGCAATCGATGCGAGCGGTTTTTACGCTAACCCAGTAGCACCTAATAACCGCTCAATTATGAACGTGCCATTTACTCTGGCCGACGCCTCCCTCGATGCGAAATTCCTCGCTGAAGCAGAGGCGGCAGGGCTGTTGAATTTGCAGGGCCACCGCTCGGTGGGTGGTATGCGCGCGAGCATATACAACGCAGTGTCAGAGTCATCTGTCGATGCTCTGGTTGAATTTATGGCTGATTTCGAGAGACGTTGGGGCTGAATATGTCGCAGCAGACAGAGCAAGAGATCGCACTCGCTAAGATTCGTGTCCGAATTGATGCGTTAGACCGTCAGATTCATCAGTTGCTGAATGAGCGTGCTCAGTGCGCCCAAGAGGTGGCTGAGGTTAAGGCTCAGTTTGAGCAAGATGAGGTGGTTTTTTACCGTCCTGAACGCGAAGCGCAGGTGCTACGCGGTGCGATGGAGCGTAATGAGGGGCCGCTACCTGATGCGGAGATTGCACGCCTGTTTCGTGAGGTAATGTCGTCGTGTCTGGCGCTCGAGCAGCCGCTGCGTGTCGTCTTTCCCGGTTCTCTCTGTTCGAAGTCGCATCAAGCCTCGATGAAACAGTTCGGTCAGTCGGCCGAATTTGTGCCGGTCGACAGTATCGAAGCGATCTTCTCAGAGGTGGCGGAGGGTTCTGCCCATTATGGCGTAGTACCGATTGAAGGCGTGGATCCGCGACTCAGCGAAGCGGCAGTTAGCGCTATGGCGAAGTTTGATTTGGCGCTCTGTGGCGAAGTCTCTGAGTTGGGTTCACGCTATCTCGTTATTGGCGACCAGTTGGTTGGCCCATCCGGTGAAGATAAGACCGCTCTGTTAGTTGAGCTCCGCGGGAGCGTTGAACAGCTGGATGAGATCTTTCAGCAGGCCGGCGTTCACCCAACGGCGATTGTTGAAAATACGGCTGATGACGTTTGTCAGGTCTATATCGATTTTATCGGTCACTGTAACTCGGATGCAGTGCAGCAACTTTGCGCAACCGTGGAGCAGACGGTGCTGCGTTGTAAAAATCTAGGCTCTTTCCCTATAGCGGTTTTGTAGGAACCAATCTATGGCATGCGATGCTATCCAACTAGCAGTTCCTGGTGTCCAGGGACTGCATCCGTACCAGGCTGGTAAGCCGATTGAGGAGCTCGAACGCGAGCTCGGTATCTCTGAAAGTATCAAGCTAGCAAGTAACGAGAATCCCCTTGGCCCGAGTCAGTTAGCACTCGAGGCGGTGCAAGGTTCGTTGAGCGAATTGACGCTCTACCCCGACGCAATGGGCTACCGCTTGAAGCAGAAGCTGAGTGCAGTTTATGGTTTGAGCGCCGAGCAGTTGACCCTCGGTAATGGCTCGAATGACTTGCTGGATATGATCGCGCGAGTCTTTTTGAATCCAGGTGACGAGGTTATCTATTCGGCGCACGCATTTATTGTCTATAAGCTGGTGAGCCAGGCCATCAATGCCAAGGCTGTTGAGATACCAGCGAAGGATTATGCTCATGACCTTGAGGCTATGGCCGCAGCTGCTTCAGCCAACACCAAGCTGATCTTTCTAGCTAATCCGAACAATCCAACAGGTACTGCCTTCACAGCAGCGCAACTACACAGGTTTATGGCCGCTGTAGCGCCGACAACCTTGGTTGTACTGGATGAGGCTTACACCGAGTATGTCGATGATGGTTCCTTACCGGACGGTTTGGAGCTACTGGCAGACTACCCGAATTTGATCGTTACACGCACCTTCTCTAAAGCCTGGGGTCTAGCCGGCTTGCGCGTTGGTTTCGCTGCCGCCTCGCCCGAGATTACTGATCTTCTCAATCGCCTGCGCCAGCCATTTAACGTGAATATTCCAGCGCTGGTTGCCGCTGAAGCGGTACTTGATGATACGGAATACCTGAGTCGCAGCGTTGAAGTGAACCGCGCCGGCTTGCAGCAACTCTATACGGGGTTGGATCAGCTGGGTGTCACCTACATTGAGAGTTACGGTAATTTTATCGCCGTTGAGTTCAAATCCGACGCTGTGCCGATCTACGATGCGCTGCTGCGTCGCGGAGTGATCGTGCGTCCAGTCGGCATCTATGCAATGCCGAATCACCTACGTGTCAGCATCGGCACAGAAGCAGAGAATCGTCGTTTTCTTGAAGCGCTAGCTGAGGTGTTGGCCGGGTGAGCTTTGAGACCTCGCGAATCTTGGTCATCGGCCTAGGGTTGATTGGTGGCTCGTTTGCGCGCGCCGCGCGTCGCCTCCCTAAAGTGGATCAGGTTGTCGGCTTTGACCTAAATCGTGAGGAGTGTGAGCTGGGCGTTGCGCTTGAGGTAATTGATAGTGTCGCCGAGGATTTGCAAGCCGAAGTGCGTCAGGCGGATCTGGTGATGCTGGCTGTTCCTGTAAAGGCGATTGAGCATGTTCTAGCTCAAATAGCGCCTTGGCTGAAAGAGACTGCACTGATTACTGATGTGGGTAGCACCAAGGTCAATGTAATTGAGGCTGCGCAGCGAATCTGGTCAGATGTGCCCGCCGGTTTTATTCCCGGACATCCTATCGCTGGCGCTGAGAAGTCGGGTGTAGCCGCGTCTGACGCTGAGCTCTTCGTGCAGCGCAAAGTTATACTTACCCCGCTCGCCACCACTCCTGAAGATGCGCGTCTCACACTGGCGCGCCTGTGGCAGTCCATGGGTGCTGAGGTGCTTCAAATGGAGCCCAAGCGCCATGATGAGGTGCTTGCAGCAACGAGTCACCTCCCGCATCTGCTGGCTTTCTCGTTGGCGGATACGCTGGCGGCTGAGGCTGAGAGTACGGATATTTTTCGTTATGCAGCGGGCGGTTTTCGTGATTTTACCCGGATCGCAGCGAGCGATCCGACCATGTGGCATGACGTCTGTTTTGCCAACCGCGAGCCGATCTTGGCGCAGATTGATCGATTCACTGAAGGTCTGGCGCAGCTGCGTGCTGCTGTTGATGCCGGTGATAGTCAGCGCCTGACGGGCATCTTTACCCGAGCTCGGGCATCGCGTGAGCAGTTCTCGCGTATTCTTGAGCGCGCAGGCTACCTGCAGGCGAGCAGCACCCCAGAGACTCTGGTTGTGCAGCCGGCAGTTGCGCTGTCTGGCCACCTGCGAGTTCCGGGTGACCGCTCTATCTCCCACCGCGCAATTATGCTCGCAGCTTTGGCTGAGGGTGTCAGCGACATCGATGGGTTTGTTGAAAGCGAAGATAGCTTGGCAACTATTCAGGTGTTTCGTGATCTCGGTGTGGTGATCGAGGGGCCGCATCAGGGGCGGGTACGCGTCTATGGCGTAGGACTCAATGGTCTGCAGCAACCTGCAGGTCCCCTCTATTTTGGTAACTCATCGACCTCTCTGCGTATGCTGTTGGGTCTGTTGGCCGCTCAGCCATTCGATAGCCAGATCGCGGGCAGCGCACAGTTGATGCAGCAGAGTTATACCGAGCTGCTCGAACCTCTACAGCAGATGGGGGCACAGTTTGAGCTAAGCGCTGCGGGTGTTCCCGTGCGCGTCATCGCTGGTAAAAGGTTGACGCCAATCGAATACGCACCGGGGTTTGCAAGTGCGCAAGTAAAAGCGGCGCTGATTCTGGCGTCGATGGCTTCTGGCATCTCGTTGGATCTGTATGAGTCCAACACAACCCGAGACCACACTGAGCGCTTGATGCACGGTTTTGGTGTTGATTTGAAGCGTGAGGGGCGCTCGCTGCGACTGGCAGCGGGAGCACAGCTGAAAGCTCAAAATATTCAGATACCGGCGGATCTCTCGTTTGCCTCTGCTTTTGTGTTGGCGGCCAGTTTGATTCCGCAAACGGAGTTGATTATTGAGCACACGGGAGTGAACCCAACCCGTCAGCAGCTACTGAGAATCTTGTCCCGCATGGGGGCTCGCTATGAATTTCTTAACGACTCTTCATCGAACGGTGAGCCGATCGCCGATATCCGTGTGCAGTCTTCCCAGTTGGTCGGTGCTGACTGCACGAGTACCGAGTTGGCTGGTTTAGGCGATGATCTGCCACTGCTACTAGTCGCGATGAGCTGTGCAGAAGGTGTGTCGGAGCTTTCGGGTGTCGATCGCCTGCCGCAAAGACATCAGCAGTTGTTAGAGCAGTTGCTTAGCGAGTTGCAAAAACTTGGTGTGGGCGTAGAGCGTCTGGCTGGCAGTGTAAAGATTGTGCCAACTGATATTCAGGGCGGTATTGAGCTCGATGCGTATGAGCACCCAGTTGCCGCGCTTGCGCTGATGATTGTAGGAGTAGTGTCACAGAAGGGGCTTAGTATTGCCGGCTGTCGAGCACTAAGTAGCGTATTTCCTGAGTATGTTGAGCAGGCTCGACGTGTGGGAATGCGATTGTTAAAGGAGAGTTAAATGAGCCCAACAACAATGAGTGCCGTGATAACGGTGGATGGGCCTTCAGGGTCAGGAAAGGGCACTATCTGCCGTCTTCTGTCCCAGAAACTCGGGTGGAATCTATTAGATAGCGGCGCGCTTTATCGACTCACGGCTCTCGCCGCACGTCACCATGGTGTCGATCCAAATGATGTAGAGGCGCTGCAGGTGTTGGCAGCGCACTTGGATGTGCGTTTTGTTGCGTCTGATGCTGAGTCTGAGGTACAGATCTTCCTTGAGGGTGAAGAGGTGACTAAAGCGATTCGAGCTGAAGATGTGGGTTTGGATGCTTCTAAAGTGGCTGCGATTCAGCCGGTGCGTACAGCACTGTTGAGCCGCCAGCGAGATTTTGCCCAACAGCCTGGCTTAATTGCTGATGGTCGCGACATGGGAACCGTGGTGTTTCCCGAAGCACTGCTAAAAATTTATCTGGATGCTAGTGCTGAGGAGCGAGCGCAACGTCGCTATAAGCAGTTGATAGATAAGGGAGTGGGTGCTAGCCTTGAGGATATATTGCAGGACCTGCGGGCACGTGATGATCGGGATATGAACCGCTCAGCCTCGCCGCTCAAGCCTGCAGAAGATGCCATTCGGTTGGACAGCACTTCGATGACCATCGATGAGGTGCTGGCTGCCGTACTGGAAGAAGCACGACACAGAGGGGTGCGTTAACCCCAAACTGAGGTTAAAACATGAGCGAGAGTTTTGCGGACCTATTCGAAGAGTCCCTGCAACAAGTAGAGATGACTCCGGGTGCGATCGTTGTCGCAACGGTTATCGCAATCGAGAACGATTTTGTTGTGGTATCAGCCGGTCTGAAGTCAGACGGTGCCATCCCAGCGGAACAGTTCAAAAACGATGCGGGTGAGATCGAAGTACAGGTCGGAGATGAGGTGCGTGTTGCACTCGAATCCTTCGAGGATGGCTTCGGCGAAACTAAACTCTCGCGTGAAAAAGCTAAACGAGCCGAAGCTTGGCAGGTGCTCGAAGCAGCGTATGAGAAAGGTGAGATCGTCACCGGCCGAATCAGTGGTCGCGTACGCGGTGGCCTGACCGTCGACCTCAATGGTATTAACGCTTTCCTACCCGGTTCTCTAGTTGATGTGCGACCTCTGCGCGACACTACCCACTTAGAGAACCAGGACCTTGAGTTCAAACTCGTTAAGCTCGATCAACGCAGCAACAACATTGTCGTATCTCGCCGTGCTGTGCTGGAAGAGGCTAACAGCGAAGATCGCGAGAAGCTGCTAGCGCAGATGGAAGAGGGCGCGGTTCTCAAGGGTATCGTGAAGAACCTGACAGACTACGGTGCCTTTATTGATCTTGGTGGCATTGATGGTCTGCTGCACATCACTGATATCGCCTGGAAGCGCGTGAAGCACCCGAGTGAAGTGCTCAATGTCGGCGATGAGATCGATGTTAAAGTGCTGAAGTATGACGCTGAACGCCAGCGCGTATCTCTGGGTATGAAACAGCTTCAGGATGACCCGTGGACTGCAATGACAAGCCAGTTCGCTGTGGGCTCACGCATCAAAGCACGCGTCACTAATCTAACCGACTACGGCTGCTTTGCTGAGATCGGCGATGGCGTAGAAGGTCTGGTACACGTCTCTGAGATGGATTGGACAAACCGCAATATTCACCCATCGAAAGTGGTGCAGGTGGGCGATGAGGTCGAGGTACAGATTCTCGATATCGATCAGCAACGCCGTCGCATCTCTTTGGGTATCAAACAGTGTCAGGACAATCCTTGGGATAGCTTCGCAGCAGCTCATGCCAAAGGCGAAAAAGTGACTGGTGCCATTCGTTCTATCACTGATTTCGGTATCTTTATCGGCCTAGATGGTGGTATCGATGGCTTGGTACACCTCTCTGACATCTCTTGGGATGAGCCGGGTGAGCAGGCGGTGAAGGCCTACTCGAAAGGCCAAGAGATTGAGGCGGTGGTGCAGTCAGTCGACGCTGAACGCGAACGTATCTCTCTTAGCATCAAAGCCCTTACCGGTGATGACTTCTCTGGTTTTGCAGAGTCTCACTCTAAAGGTCAGGTAGTTGCCGGTACGGTGACCGCGGTTGATGCGCGTCAGGCATCAGTGCAGCTAGCTGAGGGCGTTGAGGCGGTGCTTCGCGTCTCTGAATTCTCCACTGCGCGTACTGAGGATCTGAGTGCTGAATTGAAGGTGGGTGATAGCGTTGAGGCGATGATCAGTAATGTTGACCGTCGCAACCGCACGATTCAGTTATCGATCAAGCAGTTGGAGTCTAAGCAGCAGTCAGAAGCACTTGAAGCTGTGCAGCAGCAGAGTGTTGAAGAGGCTGGCCCGACAACCATCGGTGATCTGATCAAACAGCAGATGGACAAAAAATAGGATCCATCAAAGACGGGCGGTCTCGTTGAGGCCGCTCTATCTACCTGATAGCTGGAGTGGGCATGACGAAGTCTGAGTTGATTGAACAGCTGATAGATAAACACCCTGAGTTATCGGTCAAAGATGTCGAGTTGGCCGTGAAGATAATGCTGGAGCATATGACTGAGACCCTGTCTGAGGGTGAGCGAATCGAAATTCGCGGCTTTGGTAGCTTCTCTTTGCACTATCGAGCGCCCCGTGTGGGACGTAATCCTAAAACCGGTGAGTCGGTGTCACTCCCAGCCAAGTTTGTTCCCCATTTTAAACCCGGCAAAGAGCTGCGCGAACAGGTTAACGATAGCCTCAAGCACGAGCGATAAGCCCAGCCCACAGGTAGCAGTGTGCGCACGATTAAACTGATCTTAACCCTAGCCGTTGGCCTTTTAGTGCTATTGCTTGGCGTGCTATTCACTATTCATAACACCGATAAAGTCAGTATCGACCTGATCTGGTTGCAGCTACCCGAGGCGAGCTTATCACTCTGGCTCATCGGTTTCTTTGTGGCCGGTACGCTACTGGGCATGATCCTGACCAGTACTCGCTCGTTGATGTTGAGCGCGCGTCTAAGTAGCACTAACCGTAAACAGCGGAAAGCGGAAGAGCAGCTTAAGCGACTGCAACAGCCAAACTAAGCGCCCTCTCTAACCTTGATGGACAACACACTTCTACTACTCATCCTACTCCTGGTTGCTGTCTTTGCGGGATGGGGTGTCGCCCGTTGGCAGCAACTGCGTCAAGCAAAGAGCGCGCTACCTGATGCCTACCTGAGTGGTCTGGATTATCTGATTGATAACCGAACCGAAGAGGCGATCGAGAGCTTTATTGAGGCTTTGGAGGTGAACTCCGATACGCTATCTGCTCATATTGCGCTGGCAAAACTCTTGCGGCGTAAGGGGGATGTGGATAGGGCGGTTCGCATTCATGAGATGTTGTTGTCCCGGCCCGGTCTGAGCCAATTTGACCGCCAGCGCGTTAATTTAGCCCTTGCATTGGACTACCACGCGCTTGGTCTGCTTGATCGCTCTGAGGAGTCACTCAATACCCTTTTGGATGAGGCCAAAGACTCGAAACTGCGAGTGCGTGCTCTACGCTTGCTGATACGGCTCTATGAGCAGGAAGCGGAGTGGCAGACCGCTCTGGATGTAGCGCAACAGCTACCACCGGCTGAACGTGAACTGTTGAAGGTCGAGCTGTCTCACTATTACTGTGAGCGCGGTGAACAGTTGATGGCCGAGGGTGAGGCTGAGGCCGCACGGCAAAGGCTGGAGCAGGCGTTATCGGAGGATGCCGCGTGTGTGCGGGCCAACCTCACGCTGGCGCGAATACTCCAGCAGCAGTCACAGTGGCGCGCTTCAATTCATGCGCTGCAACAGGTGGCGCAGCAGGATCCACAATTCATACCTGAAACCTTGCGAGGTCTGCGCCGTGCTTATGAAGCCTGCGATGATGAGGCGGGCTTTCGCGATTGCTTGAACCGACTCCAAGAGGCACACCCTGCAACCAGTACGATGTTGGCGCTCGCTGAGCAGAAACGCGACCGTGAGGGGGTTTTAAGTGCCGGGCTCTTCATTACAGAGGCGCTCAAATCTAGACCCTCGGTTAAGGGCTTCAATCGCCTAATCGATATGCATTTGGAGTATGGTTCCTCGAGTGCACGTGAGAGCTTGATGAGCCTGCGTTCTTTGACTCAGCAACTTGAGATCTCTAAGCCTATATACCGCTGCGGTCAGTGTGGTTTTGCTGGCCGCAATCTTGTGTGGCAGTGTCCAAGCTGCCGCCAATGGGGTAGTATTCGTCCGATTTTTGGACTTGAGGGAGAGTAGCACCGCCATGACCGACAATAAGCGCATTTTAGTGGCTCTGGATTATCCAACAGCAGAGCAGGCGATGGCGATGGCGCAGCAGCTCGATCCTGAAGTCTGTCGAGTTAAGGTGGGCAAAGAGCTCTTCACTCGATGCGGTCCAGCTATCGTAGAGTCCCTGCACGGGCTCGGTTTTGAACTCTTTCTCGATCTCAAGTTTCACGATATCCCCAACACGGTTGCCAAAGCCTGTGCGGCTGCAGCAGAACTGGGTGTTTGGATGGTTAATGTCCACGCGATTGGTGGCCGTCGCATGATGGAGGCTGCTCGCGAAGCGGTGGAGAAGAGTAGTTCGGCTGATCAGCGCACTAAATTGATCGCTGTTACTGTGCTAACCAGTATGGAGCGCTCTGATCTACAGGAGATCGGGTTGGATATTGATCCTCTCGAGCAGGTCAAACGGTTGGCTGCTCTGACTGAGAGGTCTGGCCTAGATGGCGTTGTCTGCTCGGCGCAAGAGGCTGCTGCGTTGCGCACACAGGCAGGTGATGGGTTCGAATTGATCACACCTGGGATTCGCCCAGCCAATGCCGAAAAGGGTGATCAGCGTCGTGTTATGACCCCGGCTGAAGCGATAGCTGCAGGTAGTACCTACCTGGTTGTGGGTCGCCCAATAACGGGCGCAGTAGACCCTTCCGCTGCTGCCGCAGCGATTCAGGCAGAGGTCAGTGCTGCTCTGAGTTAAAGTGATTGGCACCGAATCTTTGGTGAATTTCTGGCACTGGCTTCAGACTGGTCTATAGTGAAATTAGCGGCGCAAGGAGTGTGTCGCAGAATCACTAAGACTACATGGAGGTAGTTATCATGAAACTTCTTACTTCTCGTTTTTCTCTGGTTACAAAACTGATTGCCGGCGCATTGTTGGCGGCCTCATCCCAGACTTTTGCCGGTTTTCCGGTTGATATCAACTCTGCCAGTGCGACGGAGCTAGCCGATGCGCTTGACGGTGTCGGCATGAGCAAAGCGACAGCGATAGTGGAATATCGTGAGCAGTTTGGCCCCTTTATGGAGCCTTCTGAATTAGTCGCTGTGCGAGGTATTGGACCGGCTACGCTAGAGAAAAATCTCGACTATATTCTGCTGACTTCAGATCCGGAGTTGCTCGCGACTGAATAAGCAGTGATCCCAGCAGTAATTAAATTTGGGCGCCCTCGATTAGGAGGCCGCCCTTTTTTGATTCAGATGATAAAAAATAACGTAATCGGAACGATGATGAGGCTCGCCATATTTCCGATCATCACAATCGAAGCGACCGCAAGCGGCTCGAGGTTGTAACGCTCTGCAACAAGATAGTTCAGTACGGCTGGTGGCATGGCGGAGAAGAGTATCAGGTAAGCCGTGAACTCCGTCGAGAGGTCAAAAATGATTGCAAAAGGGATTGCGAATATTAGGCTGGTCAACGGCGAAAGCACTGCGCCATAAGCACCCATCTTCCAGTTCGATAGATCGATACCCCTCATGCGTACCCCGAGTGCAAACAGCATCAGCGGAATCGCGATATCTCCAAGCATGCGCAGCGGAACTTGGATAAATTCAGGGAAGGGCAATCCTAAAAGGTTCCATGCCAGCCCCAGTAGTGTCGCCATAATCATTGGGTTTAGCAGGATCTTACGTGGCGAGGCAGATCCGCTGACAATATAAGAACCGAGCGTGAAATGGAGGGTGTTGCTGATCAAGAACATCGCCATCATTGCAGCGAGACCTAACTCACCAAAAGCGAGCAGAGCCAGGGGAAGGCCGAGATTGCCGCAGTTGTTAAACATCATCGGCGGCACAAAGGTTTTTGCGCCCAAACCTAGCGCTCGCGCGATTGGTAGAGCGATCAAGCCCGAACCGAGTACGGTGACCAGAGCGCCTGCAGACAGCATTAAGTAGGTGGAGAGGTCAAAACTCTCAGAAGCCATAACGGCGAATATCAGTGCCGGCAGAAAGATATCCATATTTAGCCGGTTGGGAATCCGCATATCCGTTTCGTACTTTCGTGCGTATACGAAAGCAATAAGCACAATCACCGCAAGCGGAAAGACCGTCAGGAAGACGCGCTCTAGGAGTGGATACAGCTCGGGAGGGTTGGACATTAGCGAGTGCTCTGCCTCGGTTGACGTTTAGAATTAGCGGCGCAGGGTACGCTATACAGTTTCTAGTGGGAAGCTTGGTCGGTTTCAAACTACGGGAGTAAGAAGGTGGAAGAGCACAGCAGATTAGTAGAAGAGATCCGTACTGTTCTACAGAGTAAAGAGCCGGGCGAACGTCTACCGAGCGAGCGTGCCCTAGCTCAGGATTATGATGTTTCACGGGCCAGCATCAAGCGAGCCATCCTGCAGTTAATCGCGGAGGGCGTGGTAGAGCATCAGGCAGGCCACTGTCCACGTGTCGCGGTCAAGCAGGATTCACCGCTGGCACTTGAGCGCTTGATGGAGATGGAGCCTGGGGTGAGGGCTGACCTTTCTGAGTTTGTCGAGAAGCTCTCAAGCACGCAGCAGGGGCAGTATCCGGCTTCCATCACGGCGCTGTTGCAGCGTCTAGAGCAGCTATCAACTCACTAGCAGCGAATTTTAATAACTCAGAGCAGTAAGCTTATTTTCCCACGTAGTAAAACTACAGTCATGGCGCAATTTTTTTAACATTGTCGCAAATTTTCCTCTTTTTTCTGGACTAAAGTTCAAGTCGGGTGTAGTGTCGCTACTACTTATTCTCATCATAAGAGGCGCTTTAGCGCCCGAAAGAAAAGATTCAACGAACTCAGACTGGTCGCCGATGATCTCGGCGCATAAGGGAGATTGCTGGTGCAAGACTTAACTAACGATATCGATCCGATTGAAACGGACGAATGGTTGCAA
>JAYQBD010000019.1:0-5162 GCA_038137135.1 Oceanospirillaceae bacterium
GCTGTACAGCCCCCGCCAGTCGCGTCGATAAAGGTGTACCCGATATGCCAGAGGCCGTCGGTGGTTTGCACCGCTGCCCGAACGGGTGTCCCCTGTTGTACCCGGATACGCAACGAGATGATCGGCTCGACGACTGGGTCGGGATAGTAGGTAAAGATATGTTGAATAGGGTTGAGGTCCGCCCAAACCACTATCTTCTGTAGATCGTCTCTAAAGGCCAGAGCGTTGATGGTGATTGGCACCTGGCTAGAGTCTTCAGCGAACTCTGGGGCAGAGACAACAACTCGTTTGTCAAACTGGTAAGGGCCGTCCCCGATAAAGCCAGGGTAAAGATAGTTCCACATCGGTGAACCTAGAGGGTCGGGCTGTGCCGCGAGCACGGCAGCAGGCACCCATAACAGCAGGCTGAATGCCCCCTGTATTCCTCTAGTTCTCCAGTTCTTGGTAAAGCCCAGGAAGTTCATGCTGTAGTCCGAGTTTATTGAACAGTTGCTCGACCTCTCCCGATAGGATCATTCGCTCCATGATCCAGTCGATCTCGTTGCCGAGCTGTCGGTCGCTTTGGCGAATTGCCATGCCGATATCCCACTTCTGTTTACCGATCATCGGGAAACCGTTCTCAGCGAGCTTAAGCTTAGGGTTATTTGCACGGCTTAGCCAATGGTCCGCTTCGGCGCGCATAGACATAACGCCCGTCACTTCCCCGCGATCTAGGGCAGCGTAGGCGTCCTCAGCTTTAGCGTAGTGTTTGGTCTTATCGCGCATGCGGCCGTTGAATGCAGATGTTAGATAAAAATCCGGCAGGCTATCAATTTCGACTCCTATAGGGTGGTACTGAAATTTAGCAATAGTGGAGACTTTATCGATCTTGGAGCTATCAAAGGCTATCTGCCAGGTCTCCCGTTGATAGGGGCCAAACATCACCACCATCTCATTCACATATTCGCCGGTCGAGATATCTTGTCGGTATGAGTACTCCTTGTCGTAGGGTACCCGCATCATCAGATCGGCAACGTTTTTGGGAATATGCGCGCCATCTTCGGATTTATCGAGGTAGTGGCCCTTCCAAACGTTGTTACGCAGGTCATCTTCTAGATTTTCGTCAGGTATTATCCAGTGCGGTTCGAAGCGCACGCCGAGCTTTTCGGCAATCGCTTTGCCGAGCTCCACGTCGATGCCCGCTGGCTCGCCATTTTCGATGTAGGAGTAGGGTGGAAAATCTTTATAGACGCCAACACGAATAAACCCGCTTTCGATGACAACATCGTAGTAGCGGGCTTGAGCGATTGTGCTGCTAGCGATGGCTAGCAGCAGTGCAATTAGACGCGCCATTGGCGATCAGTCCGTTGGCTGTGCCAGGACCCAGGTACGAATGGCCCAGAGTGCCTCTTGTGGAATGTAATCAGCCATTTTCGGCATGTAGACGCGGCCATCACGAACGGCACCATTGATCACGCGCTCTTTATACCACTCGTCGCCATCATAGCCAGCTTCGAGGTAGCGGAGGTCAGGTGCGATACCACCGGAGATTGCCTCCAAACCGTGACAGCGAGCGCAGTTCTGGTTGTAGGCAGAGGCGCCGACACGCATTGCCTCGTCATAGACTGCCTGATCGAAGTTGTCGTTATCCTCTTTGCCGTACGGGTTGCGATCAGTCCACTCTTCGCCTAGCGCTGGAAGGCTTGAAACATCAACGTTCTGAGGGGTGACGTCGCCGTGAGACCAAGCGGAGGTGCTAATGATGGCGCTTAGAAAGGCGCTTGTTGCAAGACTGGTCAGTTTGATACCGCTGTTCATTACTTCGAACCTCATTACTCTAGATTTGCAATGGGGAGAGTCTCCATGAAAGCTCCTCGGCTGAGAACTGTACTTTGGCGCTCTGACACTAGTACCAAAGTACCAAGTTTGGTCGGAATATAAGGGTTTGAGGATAAATTAGTACTTTGGTACTACTACTTTTCATCTGAAGCATTATGTTTGTGCTCAAGCGCATGTCTTACTCTCAGTGGACAATATGAGGCTTGAAATGCGTTTAACATTTATTCTAATGCTCCTGGCTCTCTGTTCGATGCCTGCGAGCGCCAAAACAGAGATCTCGTTCTTCTACGGAGAGCTGATTGTCGACAAGGGTCCCGTTCTCTCGAACATCCTGCCGCCTCCGGAGGATCAAGGGCTTCGTGGTGCTGAACTGGCAGTGGCTGACAGCAATACGACAGGACGTTTCCTGGGGCAGGAATACCTGCTCAAAAGTGTATCGACAGAAGATGAGGCTGAGTTGCTCGCGCAAACTCAGAGCAGCTATGAGGCTGGGGACCGCCTCTTTATTATCGACGCTCCCTCGGCTCCTCTGAGTAGAATCGCTTCGACACTTGCATCTGATGCGTTGATCTTTAACGTGAGTAACCCTGATGATGCTCTTCGTCTTCAACAGTGCAGCGCTAACCTGTTTCATACCTATCCGTCACGCGCCATGCTGAGCGACGCGCTGGTGCAGTGGCTCAAAGCGAAACGTATGGATGAGGTGCTTCTCATCCGCGGCCAGAGAGACGGGGATCAAGCCTACGCAGCGGCGGTTCAACGCTCGGGTCAACGTTTTGGGGTTGAGATTGTCGAGGAGTTGGTCTGGGATTTTGATACCGATCTTCGTCGAGCGGCACAGCGTGAACTACCGTTGTTTACGCAGACAGACGAATATGATTTTGTCATCGTGGCTGATGAAGTGGGGGATTTTGGAGAGTATGTTCCTTTCAATACCTGGTATCCGCGTCCTGTGGGAGGCACTCAAGGCCTGATAACAACGGGATGGCATCGAGTTGTAGAGCAATGGGGCGCAGCACAGTTACAGTCACGCTTTGAAAAGCTAACTGGACGCTGGATGAACGCACAAGACTACGCAGCTTGGGCCGCGGTTCGATCCGTTGCTGAGGCAGTAACGAGGACCCAATCCGCCGAACCTTCGGTTATTCGCAACTTTCTACTCTCTGCTGATTTCGAGCTGGCTGCTTTTAAGGGGCGACCCTTGAGCTACCGCGGTTGGAATCAGCAGCTACGCCAGCCGATCGCACTGATTCACCCCAGAGCGCTGGTGAGCATGTCACCGCAAGAGGGCTTTTTGCACCCACGTAATGAGTTGGACACGCTGGGGTATGACGAGCCCGAGTCAGAGTGTCGTTTAAATTAACCCTAGAGAGATAACAATGAAAAGAACGCTTCTCAGTCTGATTTTACTTTCGGGTGTGTTGCACGCCGGTGAAGTGGCTTACGTCTCTAACGAAAAAGATAACACCCTCTCTGTGATTGATTTGGAAAGCTTTGAGGTTATTGAAACGGTCGAGGTGGGTAAGCGTCCTCGAGGGATTACGCTGAGTAAAGATCGCAGCAAACTCTATATTTGTGCATCAGACTCTGATGCGGTTCAAGTGATGGACCTGAGCACACATGAAATTATCAAGATGCTCCCTTCGGGCGAAGACCCCGAGCAGTTCGCCCTGCATCCAAATGATAAGCACCTTTACATTGCTAACGAGGACGATGCCCTGGTCACTGTGGTCGATACAGAATCGAATCTTGTATTGGCGCAGATTGATGTAGGGATTGAGCCTGAGGGTATGGCGGTCAGTCCGTTGGGCGATGTGGCAGTAAATACCAGTGAGACCACCAATATGGTGCACTGGATAGACACCAAGGATTGGGTGATCATCGATAACACGCTGATTGATCAACGTCCGCGTCATGTGGAGTTCACCAAAGAGGGGGATATTCTCTGGGCGAGCTCCGAAATTGGCGGAACCGTATCGGTTATTGATGTGGCTTCGCGGACCATCATGCACAAAATCAACTTCAAGATTCGCGGTGTACATCCTGACAAAGTCCAACCGGTAGGTGTAAAGCTCAGCAGCGACGGTAAGTATGCCTATGTCGCTTTGGGACCTGCCAATCATGTGGCGGTCGTTAACGCTAAAACCTATGAGGTTGAAGACTACATTCTAGTTGGTCGCCGCGTGTGGCATCTTGAGTTCAACGCCGATGAATCGCTGTTGCTCAGCACCAACGGAGTGAGCGGCGATGTTAGTGTTATCGATACAGCGAAACACAAAGCGATAAAGACGATTAAAGTCGGGCGCTACCCCTGGGGTGTCGTTACGCTCAACCGTCCTTGAGTGAGATATTTTGAATGACAGATGCTGCGCTAAAAGTCTTCGATGTTGAGTTCTCCTATGCCAAGCGCAAGGCTTTGTCTGGTGTGTCGCTGGAGTTACTGCCTGGCAAGGTTACGATGCTATTGGGTCCAAACGGAGCAGGGAAATCAACGCTCTTTGGGCTATTAACTGGGCTGCTCGATCTGCAGCGCGGTGAAATTCATTTCGAAGGTCGCTCGCTTCAGGAGAGTCGAGCTTCATTGTTGTTACATCTGGGTGTTGTATTTCAGCAGAGCACACTCGATCTCGATCTAACAGTGGAACAGAATCTGCGCTATCACGCGGCGTTACGAGGTATGTCTTCGGCTGAGGCTGGCGAGCGCATTCGGGAGGAGCTTGAGCGGTTCGCGTTGATCGAACAAGCCAAGGACTCGGTGAGATCGCTCAATGGTGGGCATCGGCGGCGAGTTGAGCTGGCACGAGCGCTGCTTCATCGCCCGAAAGTTTTGCTGCTAGATGAACCCACGGTCGGGCTAGATGCTCATACGCGCCAACGCTTGGCGGAGACTGTGCGTCAACGTTGCGTTGATTCTGACGTCGCTGTCCTCTGGGCGACGCATTTGATGGATGAGATCGAGGATGAGGATCAGATCTATCTGCTGCATAAAGGGTCGATAGAGTTCTCCGGTAAGGCGGCTGAGCTGAAACAACATGCTGGTACCGACACCTTGGTCTCTGCATTTAATAAATTAACGCAATTTGAAGAGGTGAGGGTATGAATCTGCGTATCGCCACCTCAGCATTTAACGGCATATTAGTGCGCGAGTTTCTGCGTTTCGTACAGCAGCGCAGCCGATTTCTGAGTGCTCTGGTAAGGCCGCTGCTCTGGCTCCTTGTCTTTGCAGCGGGCTTTCGAGCAGCCCTAGGTATAGCAATAATCGAGCCCTACGAGACCTACATCACCTATGAGGTCTATATCGCGCCGGGTCTTTGCTGCATGATTCTGCTGTTCAACGGTATGCA
>JAYQBD010000019.1:5262-7091 GCA_038137135.1 Oceanospirillaceae bacterium
GCAATAGGCCTGTTCCTGTCGACGCAGATCAAACAGCTGGAGAACTTCGCAGGGGTGATGAACTTCGTCATATTTCCAATGTTCTTCCTCTCCTCGGCACTCTACCCATTGTGGAAGATGCAGGAGTCGAGCGAGCTGCTCTACTGGATTTGTCTGTTCAATCCGTTTACCCACGCAGTGGAGTTGGTGCGGCATGCGCTCTACGCAAGTCTGAATTTAGAGGCCTTAGGTTGGACCTTGGTCGCGTTAGCGGTGGCGTTATCGGCTGGCATACTGAGTTTTAAGCCGAGTCGTGCGGCGGGATGAGGCGGGTTGCCGGGCTTGGCTCAGTGGCTTTGCTGCTTGTTTGCCTTCTTGCTCAGGGCGATGAACGTTTGTTTGACGAGCAGGGGTATCGCATCGCTTGGTTGCGCTCGCCAACGCCCGAAACCGTGGAAGGAGCCAGAACACTGAGTGTAAAACAGCTTGAGCATTTGTTGCATAGCGAACCCACTGCGCTGTTACTTGATGTGCTGCCCCTGACCTGGATGGGTATCTGGGTTGAAACCGAACCACACCACTCGTTACCGGGAGCGGTTTGGTTACCGAATGTTGGGCGAGCAGAGCTTAATCCGCTGTGGGATGGATATCTCGATCAGAATCTCGAGCGTCTAACCGGTGGTGACAAGCGTCACCCGCTTATTGTGTTTTGCCGAGCTGATTGTTGGTACTCGTGGAATGCTGTTAGGCGTTTAGTGCGGCGCGGATACTCAGATATCTATTGGTATAGATTGGGAACGGATGGCTGGTTAGAAGCGGGTCATCGGCTTACAGATATAGACCCAGAACCGATGTTGGAAAGATCAGAGCAATCGATCGAAGAAAAATAAGAGTTGAGGAAAAGACGGTGTATAAATTCTTAATTGCTGACGACCATCCGCTATTTCGTGAAGCGATAGGCAGCGTCATCCAATCGACCTTTGAGGGTTCGGAGATAATCGAGTGCGAATCCCTGGACGAAGCGGCTGAACAGGCTGCCGCCCTCGATGATCTCGATCTTATTCTGCTTGATCTAAATATGCCGGGCATGGATGGATTAAATGGCCTGATGCGCATGCGTAACGAGTCGCCACTGGTCCCTGCGGTCATCGTGTCGGCTGAAGAGGAGAAATCAGTTGTGCTACAGGCGATAACCTATGGTGCGATCGGGTTTATCACTAAGTCGAGCCCGAGAACTCAGATGGCACAAGCGCTGCAGCAGATTTTGGGGGGTAACGTCTACCTGCCAACGGATGTGATTCACGGCACTGCGTCAAGCGCAAAGGCGACAACCAGTCGGCCAGCTGCTCGTGATGAGTCTATCTCGCCTGAGATGCTCGAATCTCTGACTCGTCGGCAGTTGAAAGTTTTGGAGCGGATGGCGATGGGTGAGTCGAACAAACAGATCGCCTACAACCTCTCAATTGCTGAAACCACGGTCAAAGCGCACGTATCTGCAATTTTGCGTAAGTTAAACGTGCATAACCGCATTCAAGCGGTTCTCAACGCCGGTAATATCGATTTTAGTGAGTATTTGAAGCGCTAACGCCCTAGGCATGTACGCATAGGTGGGTCAGGAGCGTCTTCAGTCGTAGCGGCTTCACCGGTTTGTTCATCAGGTGGTAGCCAAGCTCTCGCACTTCGCTATTCAGCTCTTTGCTGTAATTTGCGGTTATCATCAGGACCGGTACCTGAGTCTCGAGACGCGGCAGGATCGCTGCTGCTGCCCCTATTCCTGTTTCTCCATCATCAAGGTGGTAATCGCAAATCAGTACGTCCGGAGCGCTACGCTGGATATCGACTCTTTCTAA
>JAYQBD010000019.1:7191-22319 GCA_038137135.1 Oceanospirillaceae bacterium
GGTAATCGCAAATCAGTACGTCCGGAGCGCTACGCTGGATATCGACTCTTTCTAAGAGTTGATCGAGCGAACGTGCAGTAACAACCTCAGCTCCCCAATTCTCTAACAGCAGTCGCATCGCTAGACAGATCGCTTCATCGTTATCGATTAACCAGAACAAGCTGCCTTCAAGCTCATGCCCAAAGCTGGCGCTCGGTTCAATATTTGTCGCTTTGGGTGTGAAGCTGTGTTGAATTTCACGGGGCACCGTGACGCTGAATATTGAGCCCTTGCCTACTTTTGAACGCACCGTAATTGGGTGATCCAGTACACTGGATATCTTCTCAACGATAGCGAGTCCTAAGCCGAGACCGCGATCATTTCTGCGCTGGTGGCCACTTAAACGACGAAACTCCTGGAATATAACCCTCTGGTCATCCCGCGTAATTCCCGGGCCCGTGTCGTAGATCTGAATATCCACGCGATTGCCCCGTGACCGCACTCTGAGCCCAACCTTGCCGGCAACGGTATAGCGTACAGCGTTGGTTAATAGATTTCGCACGATACGCGCCAAAAGCTGTGAATCTGAACGGATCAGCGTGCTGGCTCCGCGATATTCGAACTCCAAGTTCTGAGATGACGCAACTTGCTTGAATTCAGCGGCAAGGTTATCTAGCAGTTGGTTAGCGGGGAACACGGTAGGTTCGGCTTGCAAGAGACCGGCATCTAGCTTGGAGATATCGACTAGCGTTCGCAGAAGACTTTCGACATCGTCTAGAGAGGTATTGATAGAACCGGCTAGGGTTTGCGTGTCGCTTCCAGTCAGTTTCTCCTCCAACGAGGAGCTAAAGAGCCTTGCAGCATTCAGCGGCTGTAGCAGGTCGTGGCTAACGGCCGCGAGGAACTTGGATTTAGATTCGTTAGCCTGTTCCGCTTCGTTTTTGGCATCTTCAAGCGCGGAGTTAAGCGTAAGTAGTTCGTTTGTCCTTGCCTCGACCCGTTGCTCCAGGTTTTGTCGCGCACTCTCAAGCTCTTCGGCATGGCGGTGAGCTGTGGTGATGTCACGGTTCATCACAAAGAAACCGTCGGCTTGTCCCTGTGCATCAAAGTTAGCGACATAGGACTTCTGGATTCGACGCAACTGTCCGTCGGCGTTGCGCTCCCAAACTTCAAAGGTTTGGTTCCATCCAGACAGCGCAAGCTCAACGTGATCATCGGTGCTGTGTCCCAGGCGATTAAGCATGCGTGCAATGGGGCGACCAATCAGTGAACCTGTGGGTACATTAAACCAACTGTCGTAGACCTTATTGGTGAACTTGTAGGTTCGGTCTTTACCAACAAAAGCGATCATTGCCGGCACGTTGTCGGTGATCAGACGGATCCACTGCTCGGATTGGCGCAGCGACTCCTCATAGGTGTAGCGTTCGGTAATATCAGTGAAGGTGAATACCGAGCTGCCGTCATCCAGCGGATGTGCTTTGATCTCTAGAATTTGACCGAGGTTTGTTTTGTAGACGCTCTCTTTATTTGCTCTGTCCGTTTGATCTGCTTGGCGATGGTGCTCACTCATTCGGCTCCTATCCCGAAGCAACAGATTAAAAGCCTCTGTGGTTTTCAAGTCTGCGGTGGTGAAGCCGGTAAGTGATAGGAATTGGTCATTCCAGAGTTTGGCTTTACCTTGCTCATCGACTAGTACGACACCTTGGGAGAGGTTGTCGATGGTGCGCTTCATCAGTTCAGCTTGTTGGGCGAGCGCGTCCTCGCGTTGGCGTGTTTCACGAGCAATCAACTCGCTGATGTCGGTGTACAGAACGACAAGTCCACCTTCGGCGGTGGCGCGCTCGCTCATCTGTATCCAACGCCCGTCGCCGAGCAGATACACTTTGGCACTGTTATCGGTGGCGGGGTAGGTTTCGCTGATCATCCCCGATTGGTTCGCTATACGGTCGAGTTCACTGAGATAATCACCCGCTCTCAGTCGGTGACCCACCGAACTCCAGAGCTTTTCAAAATGGCGGTTGTAACGCAGTAGACGGCGATTGGAGTCGAACAGTGCGAACGCATCGGAGATTGATTCGATAGCGTCTTCCATCTGCTGGCTGACACGAGCCGTAACAGAGTTAGCTTGCTCGAGTGCTTTGTGACTCTGTTTAATCTCATCCAGCGCTTGGTTGAGCTCCTCGGTGCGCACTTTGACCAGCTCTGCCAGACTTACCGAGTGCTCAAAGGCTGCATAGGGCGTTGTTGCCTGATGCGCACCGGCTTCAACGCGCGTCATCAGTACCTTGTTGATCTTGGTTAGTTTGGCGTTTTGCGCTTCGAGCTCTTTAACTCGAACTTCAAGCCAGTTCTGGTGCTCGCTTGCGTTTGCCAATTGCTACGCCCGTTAACGTTTGGTTGATGTGCATGCCCTGATGTTGTTCGCCGTAGGTGTTCATGCCGATGATTCCAAGCTTGACCATCAAATTGGAAATCTGCTCATCTATATTCAGTGCTTCGGCCTCCAGCCGGCGCAGGAAGCAGTCGAATCCGATAATCAGCTGTGGCTCTCCAAGACGCTCCTCAAGTTTGCGGTACTGAGACTCAATATTACTGATCAGGTCTGTACGTTGCATCACGTTGAGCACAATGCCGGCCTCAACTGCACAGAAAAATTTCAGGGCGTTCTCTTGCTCGACACTCTGTATCGAGCGGATAAAGTAGTCATCACCGAGTTTAACAGCGAGTGGGTGCAGCGCGAACTGCGCAGGGCAGGTCGATTCCAGGTCAATACCGACAGCTTGGGAATAGATCTGAGCGGGTGAGTCGGCATCGAGCTCCGTAACTGTGCGTGATGCAACATCAGCATCAGTGACGACCAGCTTTTCATCTGTCGGCACACAATGATGCGTCGTGAATACCTCGAACTCATAGGGTGTAGAGAAGAGTAATACAATGGCTGCGTCTTGGTAGAAACGGCCCTGATGGAATACATGAGTGCTAGCGAGGTTAATGTCGTCGCCAGCTGAGCCGCCAAAATTTGGGCAAGACCCAAGCGCGGCATTGAGTTGCACAAGGAACTGCTCTTCCTGAATTGACAGTCCATCGATCAGCGTAATGGCAAAGCAGCCTTGTGAAATAGGAACGTTTCGCTGCTGCTCGCAATCATACTTGAGTACGTCAATGAGATCGCGTGCATCTGAGGGAGTAAAGCTCGCAAGTTCGTTAACGCAACCGACGCTAATACCGAAGTCATCCTCTGGGAATCCGATTGCGGTAATTGAGCCTTGGCAGTAGCCATCTGGTGAGATCTCGCCAGCGGTGGTACAGCCCGATACATTGAGACCGTTGAAATTTCGGTTTATGGCCTGTTCAAGCGCGGCTAGCTCGTACTGTGCAGAGCAGAAAAAGAGTACGTGGCGGATAGCTTGCCCTTTGAAAAACTGAGCAAGCTCAGCAATGGCCTCTTTCGCGTCAGTTCTGTGTGAAACGGCGCGGATAATTCCTGTCATGGTCTGTTCTTATCTTTATAGGATAGTCAGAGAATATCCCGCAACAGGAGTGAGGTAAAGACGATAGAACTAGTTCCAAAGTCTTAAGTTGAGTCTGCAGGGTCAGCATGAAGAGTATAGCTGCGCCCAAGCGCGCCTGCTCAGAAAGTGATCTCGAAAGGACTCCTGTCGCAGGAACTCTGCCCCAAGAGCGTAGGCTTCGAGCTCACCCTCGTTCTGACATCGCCAGTGGTCGGCTACACCGGTCTGCCACTGCACGTGGTGCACCAGCTCGTGTAGCAGGATCTCTTGAGTGGCAATATCATCATAGAGTTCGTCGGGGTCGCCGGTGTAAAGCAGATAAATGGTACCGTTCTCTCCGTCCAGCGGGGTGTATAGGGCTTTGATCCGTGGGTCAATACCGTCGTCCGGGGCGTATTCTGGCGCGTCAGAGTAGTACTCTGCGGTGATCTCTTCGGCGCTAACCAATTTCACGTCTGGCTCGTTTATCTTTGATGTATCGTAGGCGCTGTTTGATGCTATCCAGACCAGCAACGAACCAACCAAAGTTTCAATACTGCCCATGCCTGTTTCCTCAATTCGTACCCTTGTTACTCCTGCTGACGGCCGTAAGATCATCGGCTTGCGTGAATTTTTTGCACTTTAGTACTAGTTCCAGGGCATAGATTGGTACGAAAGGGTAGTCGAGTGTCATAACACTCTCGCGTAAGTTTCGCAGTAGAGAGTGAAGAATGTCATGGAGACCACTATGTATCGCAAACTGCTTTTTCCCTTCGTGCTTGGCTGTTCGCTGGGTTCGTCAATCGCAAGCGCACATGAGCTTGGGTTTGCGGGTCTGCTCTCAGGTAAGAATAAAGCTGAGATGCCCGAGTTGACCCTTGCTGCAGGTGAGCCTCTAGCCGCAGTCAGCGAGATCAATCTAGAGTCGGGCAAATATTACGAGCTTGAGATCCGGGCCGATGGTTCGGCTGAACTTGGGCTGTCGGGGGCTGGGTTCTTTCGAGCAATCTGGGTTGATGAAGTGGTCATCAACGGCCTAGAGGTACGCCCTTTGGGGTTGGACAGCGTTGAATTTGATGATGCCGGCGAGATGGAGATTGGTTTTGTCGCGATTAAACCGGGTAGCTACTCACTCTCGGTGCCAGGAAGCACCGGTGATACCCAGCGCGTTAAGATAAATATTCGATAGAGGCTCGAGTACAGATTGAAAAGGCGCTCGTAAAGAACGAGCGCCCGTTCGATTTAACGCTGCTTGCTAATACCGTTGACAGTCGTTAGCAAGGTTTTGAAGATCTTTGGATTACCAGCAACCAGTTGGCCATTGCTGCGGTAGCTAGCGCCGCCGTTGAAGTCGGCGGCTAAGCCCCCAGCCTCCTGCAGAATTAGTAGGCCTGCTTCGAGCTCTTCAGCGTGAACCTCGGGTTGCAGCATTGCATCCAAACGTCCAGCCGCAGTGTAGGCGAGGTTGAGAGCTACAGAACCAGTACTGAAGGTCGAAGCACCCGCTTCAACGATTGCACGAGTGATATCGAGCTGCATCTCTAGGTGTTTCTTGTCACTTGGGCGGCCGAGGTGACCGGTGCCAATCAGTGCACCATCAAGCGTTTTCATTGCACCTACCCGCAAGCGACGGCCGTTTAGCTGCGCGCCCTGACCGCGGCTAGCAGTAAACTCCTCGCCGGTAATTGGATTGAGGATAAGCGCATGCTCGACTTTGTCTTTTACGCGGCCGACAAGACAGAGTGCGAACGAGGGTAGTGCATTAGAGAAGTTGGTTACAGAGTCTAGCGTGTGGATCTGCCAGTGGCAGGGTGTTGGACCCTCGGTGGATGCGGGCTCGTACAAGCCTGAGTATTCCCCCGTCACGCTGTGGTGCGGGTAGGCTTTCTGAATCACCTGAGCGATGTTTTTCTCAACGCTATTACAGGTGTCGTTCAGGAACTTGGCAACGCTGCCCTGTTCAGATTTGATCAGGTCGAGGCGTTCAAGAGCTCGTTCGATTTGTTCGCTTGCTTGGCGCGCAGCGCGCAGCGCGATATTGACCATCGGTTGCATCAGTCGGGTATCCATCAGTTTTAAAAGAGCGAGGCCAAAGTATAACCCAGACGGGTGGACGAACTCCAGCCAATTAAGTGCGCCACTGCTGGGCTTCTGGTAGACTCGCGCCACCTAAATTGGGAGGCACAGATGCTCGATAGAATTCGTATTGTTTTGGTGAATACAACCCATCCCGGCAATATTGGAGCAACTGCGCGTGCCATGAAAAATATGGGGCTGTCTGACCTATGTTTGGTAGAGCCTAAGTTCTTTCCTCATGAGGAGGCGCAGGCTCGTGCTTCAGGCGCGGATGATATCCTCGCGTCGGCTCGTGTCGTTGGTTCGATTGATGAGGCCTTAGCGGATTGTCAACTGGTTGTCGGGACGAGCGCGCGCGAACGCCATATCCCCTGGCCGCTGGTAAATCCCCGTGAGCTCGGCGCAATTAGTGCCCAGATGTTGCAAAGTGAGGCAGGTGCAGCGGGCCGTATAGCGGTGTTGTTTGGGCGCGAAGCGAGTGGCCTCACAAATGAGGAGCTGCATCTGTGTCACAAGCATGTGCACATACCGACTAACCCAGACTTTAGTTCGCTCAACGTTGCCGCTGCGGTGCAGGTTATTAGCTACGAGATGCGTATGGCGCTAGTTGAGGCTCAAATTGCTGATGCACCTCAGTGGGGTACTCAGTGGGATATCGAGCTTGCCGATAATGCAGAGCTAGAGCGAATGTTTGAACATCTTGAGCGCACGCTAATTGATATAGAGTTTCTCGATCCGGACAATCCGCGTCAGTTGATGCCGAGGCTCAGACGCCTAATTCTGCGTGCAGTGCCGGATAAGGTTGAGGTCAACGTCTTACGTGGAATCCTCAAGAAAGTGGGGCTCTACGGTAAACGTTAGGATCGTATTTTAAACGGCTGCCCCAATTCCTACTAAATTACTCAGGTAAATAGTTGACCAATTTTGTAGGAGAAAGGATAATGACTTCAGATCCATAAAGGAGATGAGGTAAAGCCATGCGTCTTACCACCAAGGGGCGGTATGCCGTCACAGCAATGTTGGACCTAGCGCTGCATCAGGGCAAAGGGCCGATTAGTTTGGCCGACATATCCGACCGGCAGGGTATCTCGCTCTCGTATCTAGAGCAGCTGTTCGCCAAGTTGCGTAAGCAGGGTTTGGTTCAGAGTGTGCGCGGCCCGGGCGGTGGGTACGAATTGAAGCGCGATAGCGCGCAGATCAACGTGGCGCAGGTTGTAGATGCGGTAAATGAATCGGTCGACGCTACAGGTTGCCAGCAAAAGGGCAACTGTCAGTCGGGCGAAATATGTCTGACTCACCATCTGTGGATGGATTTGAGCGGACAGATTCATGGTTTTTTGAGCGGGATTAGTCTAGCTGATCTCGTTGTGCGTAATGATGTGCAGATGGTGGCCCAACGTCAGGAGGGCCGCGTTACTGAAGAACTGATTCTCGCGAGTCGCAACGGTTAAGCGACTCGGTTGTTAAAACTTTGGAGAGATAGATGAAACTGCCAATATATATGGATTACTCGGCTTCAACCCCAGTCGATCCACGTGTTGCTGAAAAGATGATGGCTTGCCTCACACCCGATGGTAACTTCGGTAACCCAGCAAGCCGCTCTCACTTGTTTGGCTGGAAGGCAGAAGAAGCCGTTGAGACCGCGCGTCGCAATGTTGCTGACCTGATTGGTGCGGACCCACGTGAGATTGTCTGGACTTCAGGTGCGACCGAGTCAGACAACCTCGCAATTAAAGGTGTGGCGCACTTCTACCACAAGAAGGGTAAGCACATCATAACCTCTAAAATTGAGCACAAAGCAGTTCTCGATGCGACTCGACAGTTGGAACGCGAAGGCTATGAGGTTACCTACCTTACGCCCGGCTCAGACGGCCTGATCTCGCCGCAGATGGTTGCTGATGCGCTGCGTGAAGACACGATTCTTGTCTCTCTAATGCACATCAACAACGAGATTGGCACTATCACTGATATAGCCGCAATTGGGGAGCTGACCCGTAAACATGGCGTTCTTTTCCATGTGGATGCGGCTCAGAGTGCCGGTAAGATCCCTCTCGATATGCAAGAGATGAAAGTCGATCTGCTCTCGCTATGCGCTCACAAGATTTACGGTCCTAAGGGTGTAGGCGCGCTCTACGTGCGTCGTAAGCCACGTGTACGCATTGAGGCACAGATCCACGGTGGCGGCCACGAGCGTGGTATGCGCTCAGGTACTTTGGCAACGCACCAGATCGTGGGTATGGGTGAAGCTTTCCGCATCGCCAAAGAGGAGATGGAGTCTGAGAAACAGCGTCTTATTTCGCTGCGTGATCGCTTCTGGACACAGATTCAGGATATGGAAGAGGTTTACGTCAACGGTTCGTTTGATGAGCGCTACCCCGGCAACCTCAACGTCAGTTTCGCTTTTGTAGAGGGCGAGTCGCTGCTGATGTCACTCAAAGATCTTGCGGTCTCTTCAGGCTCTGCTTGTACTTCAGCAAGCTTGGAACCGTCGTATGTGTTGCGTGCGCTCGGTTTGAATGACGAGATGGCACACTCATCGATTCGTTTCTCTTTCGGTCGTTTCACGACTGAGGAAGAGGTTGATTATGCAGCCGCTCAGGTCCGCACCGCAGTCGACAAGCTGCGTGAACTGTCTCCACTTTGGGATATGTTCAAAGATGGCGTTGACCTCAGCAAAGTAGAGTGGGTTCACCACTAACATCACCGGATAAGAGTTTTAGGAGTTCAACATGGCTTACAGCGAAAAAGTTATCGACCATTACGAGAATCCACGCAACGTCGGCAAGATGGATGCGGGTGACTCTCACGTAGGTACTGGCATGGTGGGTGCGCCAGCCTGTGGTGACGTTATGCGTCTGCAGATCAAAGTCAGCGATGACGGCGTTATCGAAGATGCGAAGTTTAAAACCTATGGTTGCGGCTCTGCGATCGCGTCTAGCTCGCTAGTGACTGAGTGGGTCAAAGGTATGACGCTGGATCAGGCTGCTGATCTCAAAAATGCGCAGATTGCTGAAGAGCTAGCGCTACCGCCGGTCAAGATCCACTGTTCAGTGTTGGCTGAAGATGCGATCAAAGCGGCGATCGACGATTACCGTAACAAGCAGAAGTAATGAGCAGCCGGGCTTTGGTGCCCGGCCCTAGTTTAGGAAACGTTATGGGTGTATCTATGACCTCCGCCGCAGCGAATCATGTGGCGAGATATTTAGAGAAACGTGGCAAGGGCGTCGGCATACGTCTGGGCGTTCGTACATCAGGTTGTTCCGGTATGGCTTACGTACTGGAGTATGTTGATGACCTAAACACCGAAGACGAAGTGTTTGAGTTCGAGGGTGTGAAGGTTGTAATTGATCCGAAAAGCCTAGTCTACCTGGAAGGCACTGAGCTCGACTTTGTCAAAGAGGGCCTCAACGAAGGGTTTAAGTTCAACAACCCGAACGTGCGCAGCGAATGCGGCTGTGGTGAGAGCTTTAACGTCTGATTTTTCTCCTTCCGCTGCGCAAAAGAAAGGGTAAGCTCACGAGAGTGTATGGATATTTCTAAGAACTTCTTCGAACTGTTTGAGCTCGCCCCAGGGTTTGATCTAAATACGCAGCAGCTTAGTGAGCGCTACCGCGAACTACAGCGTGAATACCATCCAGATCGCCATGCTCACAAAGGTGAGCGCGAGCAGCGACTAGCTGTGCAGGCGACTACTCATCTTAATGAAGCCTTTGAGACGCTTAAACAGCCGCTTCAACGCGCGCAATACCTGCTTAAGCTGCGCGGTGTTGAGACCGGTGAGGAGACTCGTCAGCAGTTGCCAGGTGCCTTTTTGATGCAGCAGATGGAGCTCCGCGAGGCGCTGTTTGAAGTGGGCGAAGCTGATGACCCGTTTGCTGAGCTTGAGGATTTGGAACAACAGGCCCGTGCGCTTGAAACCCAAGAGTATTCGCAGTTTAATGCGGCGCTTGCTGCAGACGACCTCGAAACCGCAGAGGTCGCGATTAGAAAGCTGCAATTCGTAAACAAGTTATTGCACGAGATTGAGGCGGCTGAAGATCGTCTGGACGAGGAGTACTGATTACTATGGCGCTGTTGCAGATTGCAGAGCCCGGATTAAGCCTGGACCCGCATCAGCGTAAGCTCGCTGTCGGTATCGACTTGGGTACTACCAACTCGCTGGTTGCCAGTGTACGCAATGGTGTTGCTGAGACCTTGGCGGATGAGAGTGGTGCCCATATTTTGCCATCTGTTGTCCACTACACGCAGGGCCAGCAGCCGCTAGTGGGCGCTGAAGCAGCTCTGCGGGCGACTCAGGACCCTTATAATACCATCCAGTCAATCAAGCGCCTCATGGGGCGCTCTGCAGCTGATGCGCTGCAGCTTGGCGAGCAGCTTCCGTATGAGTTTGTAGAATCTGACACGGCGATGCCCTACCTGCGTACTGCAGTGGGCGATTTGAGCCCGGTTCAGATCTCAGCAGATATTCTCAAAAGTTTGGTTGCGCGCGCAGAGGCGAGCTTGGGTGGTGATCTCGAGGGGGCTGTTATAACTGTTCCTGCTTATTTCGACGATGCGCAGCGCCAGGCGACGAAAGATGCCGCTCAGATAGCCGGAATTAATGTTCTTCGACTGCTCAATGAGCCAACCGCGGCCGCGGTAGCCTACGGCCTTGATCAGCAGGATAAAGGCGTAGTCGCTGTTTATGATTTGGGTGGTGGTACATTCGATATCTCAATTCTGCGTCTGACGCAGGGTGTGTTTGAGGTGTTGGCCACCGGTGGTGACTCGGCGCTGGGCGGCGACGATTTTGACCATGCGCTGGCTCACTGGTTGATGGATCAGGCAGGCGATCAGGTCTTTGATGCGAGCTCCAGTCGCGAACTGCTGAGAATTGCGCGTCACACCAAGGAGCAGCTTACGAGCAGCTCTGAGGTAGAGGTTGTTCTACCGGGCTCTGGCACAGGGGTACAGGTAAGCCGTGATCAATTTGATGCTCTGTGTAAGCCGCTTGTTTCTAAAACTATCCGTGCCTGTAAGCGTGCGCTCAAAGATGCCGGTGTGGCGCTCGATGAGATTCAGGACGTAGTTATGGTCGGTGGTTCGACCCGCGTGCCTCTGGTGCAGAGCTCAGTCGGTGAATTCTTCAAGCGCGATCCACACATCGATATTGACCCCGATCGCGTTGTCGCAATTGGTGCGGCGATCCAAGCGGATATTCTGGCCGGCAATAAGCCTGACTCCGAATTATTGCTGCTTGATGTGCTGCCGCTCTCGCTCGGTCTAGAGACTATGGGTGGACTGGTGGAGAAGGTGATTCATCGCAACACCTCAATCCCAGTTGCGCGTGCGCAAGAGTTCACGACTTATCAGGACGGTCAGACGGCGATGCTGGTGCATGTGCTGCAGGGTGAGCGAGAGTTGGTTGATCACTGCCGTTCGTTAGCGCGCTTTGAGCTGCGCGGTATTCCACCGATGGCAGCTGGCGCGGCTCATATTCGGGTCACCTTCCAGGTAGATGCTGATGGCCTTTTGAATGTGGCAGCCAAAGAGCTCTCGACGGGTATTGAGTCTGCTATTCAGGTGAAACCATCGTACGGACTTTCAGACTCTGAAATTACCCGTATGCTACAGGAGTCCTACTCTAATGCTGCGGACGATCGCGAAGCGCGCAGTCTGCGTGAGCAGCAAGTTGAGGCTGATCGTTTAGTTAGCGCACTGCGTAACGCGATCGCCGAAGATGGCGAGCTGCTGTCAGAGCAGGAGTTGAAGGATCTTAATACTGAGATTGATGTGCTCGAGAAGCTCGCACAGGGCTCGAGTGCTGGTGCCATTGAGGCTGGTGTGGAGTATCTGGCCCAGGTGAGTGATTTCTTTGCGTCGCGTCGTATGGATCGCTCGATTCAGACGGCTCTGCAGGGGCAGAGCGTCGATATCTTCGACCCCGTTTCTAATAACCGTTCCGAAAAGGAGAAGGGCTAATGCCGCAGATTATTTTTCTACCCCACGAAGAGCTTTGCCCTGAAGGCCAGGTCATCGAAGCTGAGCCCGGGGTGACTATCTGCGACGCGGCGCTGCGTAACGGTATTCATATTGAACACGCGTGTGAAAAGTCTTGCGCCTGCACTACCTGTCACGTAGTTGTGCGTGAAGGCTTCGATAGCATGGAAGAGTCTGATGAGCTCGAAGATGACATGCTTGACAAGGCTTGGGGTCTGGAGCCAGAGTCGCGCTTGAGTTGTCAGGCAGTTGTTGGTGATGAGGACCTAGTTGTAGAGATTCCCAAGTACACTATTAACCAGGTTTCTGAGGGGCACTAACCGCTCCGTTGCGTGATTAAGGTCGCTCGCCGAAATGCTACCCTCGGGTCGACCTTTGGCGTATAATCCGCGCACCAAAAATTTCATCCAACTAATTTAAAGGTTAGGTCCAATGGCTATCGAACGTACTCTCTCTATCATCAAGCCAGATGCAGTTGCTAAGAACGCAATCGGCGAAATCGTTGCTCGCTTCGAAAAAGCTGGTCTGAAAATCGCTGCTATGCAGATGAAGCAGCTGTCACAGGCTGACGCTGAAGGCTTCTACGCTGAGCACAAAGAGCGCCCATTCTTTGGCGATCTGGTAGCTTTCATGACTTCAGGTCCTGTTGTTGTACAGGTTCTGGAAGGTGAGAACGCAATCGCTCTGAACCGCGAACTGATGGGTGCTACTAACCCACAGGAAGCTGCTGAAGGCACGATCCGTCGTGACTTCGCTGAGTCTATCGACGCGAACGCTGTACACGGTTCTGACTCTGCAGCATCTGCTGAGCGCGAAATCGCGTACTTCTTCGGCGCATAAGTTGAAGATCCGGGCACAGGTGGAAACACCTGTGCCAACCCTCAAGAGACACCCCGCACCATGTCCGAATCTAAAGTAAACCTCCTCGGTTTATCCCCCGCAAAACTCGAAGAATTTTTTGAAACCCTTGGTGAGAAGAAATTTCGTGCCGTTCAGGTATTGAAGTGGATGCACCAGCAGGGCGCTAGCTCCTTCGATGAGATGACCAATATCAGCAAGACGCTGCGCGCTAAGCTGGCAGAGGTGGCGGAGATTCGTGAGCCTGAGATTCTGGTCGATAAAACCTCCAAAGATGGCACGCGTAAGTGGGTTATTCAGATGGATGGTGGTTCAGCTATTGAGATGGTGCTGATCCCAGAAGGGGATCGCCGCACACTCTGCGTCTCTTCTCAGGTGGGTTGTTCTCTCGACTGCAGTTTCTGCTCTACGGGTAAACAGGGCTTCAACCGAAACCTAAGTACTGCAGAAATCATTGCGCAGTTGCGCGTGGCTATACGTTGTTCTGGCGGCTTTGATCCAAGTGGCGAGCGTCGCGTCAGCAACGTCGTCCTCATGGGCATGGGTGAGCCGCTGATGAACTT
The DNA here is from genome assembly GCA_038137135.1 of Oceanospirillaceae bacterium. Classification (GTDB taxonomy): domain Bacteria; phylum Pseudomonadota; class Gammaproteobacteria; order Pseudomonadales; family Balneatricaceae; genus Marinobacterium_E. Next base: position 20,138 of record JAYQBD010000019.1, read on the forward strand.
CGACAACGTTGTCGATGCCGTACAGATGATGATGGATGACAACGCTTACGGACTCTCCAAACGCCGCGTCACTTTGAGTACCTCGGGTGTTGTGCCTGCACTGGAGAAACTCGGTGATGTAACTGATGTTTCGTTGGCCGTCTCGCTGCATGCTGCCAATAATGAGTTACGCGATGTCTTGGTGCCGATCAATAAAAAGTATCCGATTGAGGTGCTTGTCGATTCGGTTAATCGTTACTTCGCTAAGCTTGGCGATAAGCGCGTGCCTACTGTCGAGTACACGCTAATTGCAGGTGTGAATGACCAGCCTGAGCACGCACGTGAGCTCGTTAAGTTGCTGCGTAAAATGCCATGTAAGCTCAATTTGATTCCATTCAATCCGTTCCCGAACTCAGGCTACGAGCGTCCAAGTGAAAACGCTATCTCTCGATTCAAGGCTGAGATGCTCAAAGGCAAGATACTGACAACAGTGCGCCGTACTCGTGGTGATGATGTTGATGCAGCCTGTGGTCAGTTGGTTGGTCAGGTCGCCGACCGGACCCGTCGAAGCCAGAAATATATCGAGCTGCGAGAGGCTAAATAACAGCGGCTTGTAGCTGCTAAGAGTCTGAATTTTCGCTGGAATTTTCTTCTGCCAGCATGACAGATTGACCGTCCTGTGTTAGAACTAAACCTATAACGTTTATCACAAGGAAATCGAGTGAATACTCAACGTCAGCTGGCTCTGGCTCTACTCCTCACGACTCTACTTGCAGGTTGTTCTAGCTTCTCTTCGAGCTCAATGTACGCCAAAGCCACGCAAGCTTCTGTTGAGTCCTACACCGATCTCGGTATCAAGTACCTGCAAGCGGGTGACACAGTGAGTGCTAAGTCATCCCTGAAGCAGGCGCTCGATATAAATCCGAATCATGCGCCGGCGCTCAATGGACTTGCGTTAGTATTCCAGGCAGAGGCTGAAAACGCGCTGGCCGAGAACTATTTTCGTGATGCGGTGAAGAATGATCCTGGTTCGGCGATGATTCACAACAACTATGGTGCATTTCTCTATGCTCAACAGCGTTACGAGGAGGCTTGTACCGAGCTTTCGCGTGCCACTGAAGATCCCTTTTATGCTCAGCGAGCACAGGCCTTTGAGAACCTCGGGCGCTGCTATCGTCTGATTGGACGTGATGATGCCGCTGTGTTTGTGCTTGAGCGCGCCCTGACGCTCTCTCCGGATCGTCCTCTGGCAATGATCGAGCTTGCTGATCTCCATCTTGAGCGCGGCAACGCAGATGCAGCTGCAAAGTGGTTTGCTGAATTCAGAGATCTAGTAGATCGTGGTCTGGTCGACCATTTTGCTAAGAGCCTCTGGGTTGGTGTAAGGTTGGCACGCATACAGGGGAATGCCAGCAGGTCTGCGACTTACGCACTGCTGTTGAAAAATTTATACCCAGAATCAGAAGAATATAAGAAATACGAGGAGTCCAGCCGGTGAGCGATCAGGACTTGGGTTTTGAAGTTGGCGGAGGTTTTGCCAGCGATCAGTTAATTCAGGCGCGTGAGGCACTTGGCCTCAGTGCCGAAGCGATTCAGCGTGAGCTGCGTCTGACATCGCGAGTAGTTGTTGCACTTGAGTCTGGAGACCTAGCAGGAATGGGGCAGCCCGTTTTTGCGCGCGGTTACATCCGCTCCTACTGTAAACGCGTCGGTATCGATGCTGAACCCTTTGTAGCGCAGTACGATGCGATCATTGGTGAAGCAGCGCCTAAACGCTCCAAAGCCCGAGACCTGCCTTCCGGGGCTGCGTCGGCACCTGCAAGTATGACGTTGTCCAAACGCCCCTCCAAGCTGCCACGCATCCTAGGCGGGGTAGTTAAGGTTTTGGTCGTTGTCGGGATTTTAGGCGGGGCCGCTTACGGCGTAAGCAAACTGGACATTAACCTTGGTGGCTTTAATCTGAGCGGCCTGTTCGGCGACTCTGAGCCAGAGCAAGAGGCTGACCCTAACCGTTTAGTGATTCCTGGGACGTCGTCAGCTTCTCAGGCACCGGTAGTCCCGACTGTGGAGGCGGATGCCGAGCCGACTGCGGTTGCAGAGGAGCCGAGCGTTGAGAGTGTCATTGAAACTGTAGCCGAAGAGCCGGCCGTAGAGGTGTCGACTGAAATAGCTCCTGAGGTGCAGACTGAAGTCGTCACGAGTC
>JAYQBD010000019.1:22419-27661 GCA_038137135.1 Oceanospirillaceae bacterium
GTAGAGGTGTCGACTGAAATAGCTCCTGAGGTGCAGACTGAAGTCGTCACGAGTCTGGAAACGCCGGCTGCTCCTGATCCGCAGCCAGAATCTGCGGAGCAGGTCACTGCACCGGAGCCTGCGGTGGCACCAGAACCACTACCTGCACCTGAGGTGGTCGCGCAAGTTGAAGAGCAAGCTGCGCAGCCGGACGCTGAGGGTGTCGCTCGCGTTACTATTGAGTTCTCAGATGTGAGCTGGGTAAACATCAAAGATGCTAAAGGTGAGGCACTGTTTAACGGATTGGCGGAGAAGGGGCGTAAGCTGGAATTGAGTGGTCCGGCACCGGTTAATTTCGTTATTGGTCGTGCTGATGCTGTGAGTACGCTTACTTTTAATGGCACAACAGTTGATTTAGAAGCGTTTACCAGAAAGAATGTCGCCCGTTTAACTCTGCCGCGCTGATGCGGTAGGCAGTTTTTAAGTAGTAGCGAGTTCTTTTTAAATGGCAAAACTTCAAGCCATTCGTGGTATGAATGATCTGCTGCCAGACCAATCCCCGGTCTGGCAGTATCTTGAGAGCACTGTTAAAACCGTACTTCAGAGCTACGGTTACGCTGAAGTGCGCACACCTATCGTTGAACAGACTGAGCTGTTCAAGCGCTCTATTGGTGAAGTCACCGATATCGTCGAGAAAGAGATGTACACCTTCGAGGATCGTAATGGCGATAGCCTGACGCTTCGTCCTGAGGGTACTGCTAGCTGTGTGCGAGCAGCAGAGCAGCATGGATTGTTGTACAACCAGGTGCAGCGATTCTGGTACACCGGTCCAATGTTTCGTCACGAGCGTCCGCAGAAAGGGCGCTACCGTCAGTTCCACCAGATTGGTGCAGAAGCTTTCGGTATGCAGGGACCGGACATCGATGCCGAAGTGATTTTGATGACCGCGCGTTTGTGGCGTCAGCTTGGTATTGATCAGGCTGTTGAGTTGCAGATTAATACTCTGGCGAGTAGCGAAGCCCGTCATGCATTTAAGAGTGATCTGGTTGCATACTTAGAGACGCGTAAAGACGCTCTTGATGCAGACAGTCAGCGTCGTTTAACGACCAACCCTCTGCGTATTCTCGATTCGAAAGATCCGAACACTCAGGCTCTGTTAGATAGTGCGCCCAATTTTAATGACTACATCGATGACGAGTCGCGCGCGCATTTCGAACAACTCTGTGCCCTGCTCGACGCCGCTGGTGTAAACTACGTCGTCAATCCGCGACTCGTACGTGGTCTCGACTACTATGGCAAGACAGTATTTGAATGGGTGACTAGTGCGTTAGGAGCTCAGGGAACTGTCTGTGCTGGTGGGCGTTACGATGGCTTGGTAGAGCAACTGGGTGGTCGTCATACTCCAGCTGTGGGCTTTGCAATGGGCGTCGAACGCTTGGTGCTATTGCTCGAGGAGTTAGAAGCAGTGCCCGCTGCGGCCCGCCAGCTCGTTGATGTTTACATGATCGGTATTGGTGATGAGAACCTCGCACCGGCGATGGCGGTGGCTGAAGCGTTGCGCGCGGACGCGGGAATTAACGTACAGCTGCATTGTGGCGGCGGAAGTTTCAAAAGCCAGATGAAAAAAGCAGACCGTAGTGGCGCTCATCTGGCGGTGTTGATGGGTAGTGAAGAGCGCGAAGCTGGGGAAGTGGCAGTGAAGCCGCTGCGCAGTGCCGCAGAACAGATTCGTTTACCAATAGAGAATTTAGCTCAATCGCTAAAACAGCGTTTAGAGCAGGAGCTTGGAGAGTAAGGTGGCTGAGTTACGTACCGAAGAGGAACAGGTCGAGTATATTAAGAACTGGTGGAAAGAGAACGGAAACTCTCTTCTTATCAGTGTGGCGATCGCTGTAGCGGGTGTGTTCGGTTGGAAAACCTGGGTTTCAAATCAAGAAGCGACCGCTGCAAATGCTTCGGCGATCTACGAAAATATTAGTAGCGTTGTAACAGCCGCGTCTATTGACGCTGCGCAGCGTCAGTCAGCCTTCCATCTGGGTGATGAACTGAAGGAGGATTACGCTTCAAGTGCCTACACGCCGATGGCATCAATGCTGCTGGCGCGCGCTGCTGCGGAGGCGGGTCAGCTTGATCAGGCTAAGACTGAACTCGAGTTCGTTCTGGCAAGCGATGCGGCCGATGAGCCGATGAAGCAGCTCGCGCAGCTGCGCCTAGCCCGTGTGGCAATGGCTCAGGGCGATTTGGCAGCTGCAGAGTCTGCGTTAGCGGCAGTAACCTCGACTCAATATGCGAGTTTGCAGAGTGAGTTGAGTGGAGATTTGGCTTTTGCAAAAGGCGATCTGGATGCTGCTCGTTCGGCTTATGCCAAGGCTATCGAGTCGGCTGATCAACAATCACGCTCGCTGATTCAGCTCAAGCTGGATGATATTGCAGCAGGAGATGCGTCCTAATGAAGAGACAGCTTCGCTCGACCCTTATTGCTCTAAGTATCACCGCACTCAGCGGTTGTGGTTTCTGGTCTGGGCCTCAAGAGGCGCAGCCTCAAGAGTTAGTTCAGTTCACACCCGAGAAGCAGGTAGTGCGTCAGTGGAGTGTTGATATCGGAAGTGGGTTTGGTGATCTGTACCATCAGTCGCGTCCGGCGGTCACTGAGACAGGCGTCTACGTTGCTGACGCAGCGGGTCTGGTTAGCTCAATTGATTTTAAAACCGGCGCGGTGCAGTGGCGTACTGATCTGGATCAGCCGGTCAGCGCAAGTGCGGGCGCGGCATTTGGTGTAGTGGCTGTAGCGCTGAGCTCGGGTGAGGTTGTCGCTTTAAGCGCGGATCGTGGTCAGGAGTTATGGCGTATCGCGCTGCCTGCTGAAGTGTTGGCGCAGCCGCAGATTAATGCTGATAAGGTCATTGTGCAGACTACGAGTGGGCAGATTATTGCGCTCTCACGCCAGACCGGAGAACAGCTTTGGGTTTACGATGCGCAAGAGCCGGCCCTGACATTGCGTGGTACCAGCACTCCGTTGCTTTTACGTGATGGTGTCATGGCAGGCTTTGCAAATGGCAAGGTTGTGGCGCTTGCGCTTGATACGGGTGCTCCAGTCTGGGAGTTGCGTGTATCTCAAAGCAGCGGTCGCTCCGAGCTCGAGCGTCTAGTCGATCTCGATGGGCGTTTTTTGATCTCGGGTGAGCTTGTCTACACGGGTGGATACCAAGGTAAACTGGTGGCAATCAACCCGGCCACAGCATCGACAGTTTGGACACGTGACTTCTCAACCTACCGCAGTTTGGCGGCCGGTTTCGGCAATATCTATGCGTCGGATTCCGTGGGAGCGGTTGAAGCCTTCGATGCTTCCTCAGCGGCGAGTGTTTGGCGTAACTCCAACTTCGCACTGCGTCGTTTGGGTAGTCCTGCGGTGGTTGGTAATGATCTAGTGGTTGGTGATGCACTGGGTTATCTGCATGTGTTGTCCCAGTCAGATGGTCATATGGTGGCACGTTATCAAGTGGATAGTTCGCCAATCTATGCAGAACCAGTAGTAGTAGATGATACACTACTGGTGCTAAGTAACTCTGGGAAGCTTGAGGCTCTGCGCGTACAATAGCGCGCCTTGATCCCCCATCATGCGGTGATCTGCTTGGCAGATTGCCGCTTTTTTGTTTTTGCTTATATGTTGTGTAGGTGTGCATTATGCTACCGGTAATTGCCCTTGTGGGGCGCCCGAACGTCGGTAAGTCGACACTATTTAACAAGCTGACACGCTCACGCGATGCGCTTGTGGCAGACCTTCCTGGTCTAACCCGTGACCGCAAATACGGTGAAGGCCGTATGGGTGAGCGTGATTACATTGTTGTCGACACGGGCGGTATATCGGGTGATGAGACCGGTATCGATACGGTGATGGCGGCCCAGTCGTTGCAGGCGATTGATGAAGCGGACATTGTTCTCTTTCTAGTGGATGCACGCGCTGGCCTCAATCCAGCCGATGAGATGATCGCAAACCATCTGCGTCGCCGCGAAAAGAAAGTCTACCTCGTCGTCAATAAGACTGATGGGCTCGATGAGGATGTGGCGCGCTCGGACTTCTTTGCGATGGGCTTGGGTGATCCCCTCTGTATAGCAGCAGCGCACGGCCGTGGTGTTCGTCAGTTGATCGACATGACGCTCGATGAGGCGGGTGTGCCGCTACCAGATCCGGATGCTGAAGACGAAGAAGATGATGACAACATCAAAATCGCCATTGTTGGACGGCCCAATGTAGGCAAGTCGACCCTGGTAAATCGCATGTTGGGCGAAGAGCGAGTTGTGGTTTTCGACCATGCTGGCACGACCCGCGACTCTATCTACATCCCATATGAGCGTGATGAACAGCAATATACGCTGATAGATACAGCCGGTGTTCGTCGCCGTCGTCAGGTTACAGAGGCGGTAGAGAAGTTCTCTGTAATCAAAACGCTTCAGGCGATCAACGATGCAAACGTTGTTATTGCGGTGATTGATGCGCGCGATGGTGTTACAGAGCAAGATCTACATATGTTGGGATTTGTGATCGACTCTGGTCGCGCTCTAGTGGTTGCTTTAAACAAGTGGGACGGTATGTCTCCGGATGAGCGTGACAAAGTAAAGTCTCAGGTAGATCGTCGTCTTGAGTTTGCATCTTTTGCCCGTTTCCATTTTATCTCGGCTAAGCATGGCACTGGAGTAGGCGACCTCTATCGTTCTGTTAACGAGGCCTATAAGTTCGCCTTTAAAAAATGGTCTACCAATGCGCTGACTAAACTTCTGGAAGACGTGGTGGCAGATCATCAGCCGCCATCAGTGAAGAATCGTCGTATTAAGTTGCGTTACGCTCACCAGGGTGGGTCTAATCCGCCGATTATTGTCGTGCACGGTAATCAGACGGATTCGTTGCCAGGTTCGTACAAGCGGTACCTAGAGAATCGCTTCCTGAAATTCTTGAAAGTGCGCGGTACGCCGTTGCGTTTTGAGTTCCGTACAGGTGACAACCCCTTCGCTGGGAAAGTGAATCGTTTAACACCTCGTCAGCTCGCCAAGAAAGAGCGTAGTCGCCAACATATCAAAGATATGAAGAAGCGCGAGAAGGATAAAAAACGTCGCGGTTAAAAATTTCTGAGATTAGCTGTTGACTATAAATTTGGGCGCGGTAATATACGCGCCTCGCTTGGGGAGACAGCGGCAACGCGGTCTACCGGATACAAGCAACGCTCTTTAACAAATAGATCAAGTAATGCGTGTGGGCGCTTGTCAG
>JAYQBD010000020.1:0-1164 GCA_038137135.1 Oceanospirillaceae bacterium
ACTTCCAGCGCCTTTTGATAACCGCCAATTCAGCCAGTACTGGATAGGTCAGATGTGTGGTTCTCTTTCCCAGCAGATGCTGTTGGTGGGTCTGGGCTGGCAGGTATACCTCCTAACGGAGAGTGCGCTGGCGCTGGGTTTGGTGGGGCTTGCGCGATACATGCCGCTACTACTGCTGACCGTTCATGCCGGGCATATGGCAGATCGCCATAGCCGTGTAAAACAGATGCTGTTTGCTCGTTCCATAACCGGTGTTGCCGTGCTAACACTTGCCGTTTCCAGCTACCTGGACCTAATAACGGCGAATATCATCTACCTCTGTTGTGTCGCGCTGGGCGTCGCACAAACGTATGGCATGTCTGCAAGCTCTGCTGTTGTGCCTAACCTGGTTAGCAAACGGGAGCTGGCGCAGGCAATGACGGTAACTGCCGCCGGCCGCGAATTCTGTACCATTGTCGGCCCAGCGATCGGTGGTTTCATCTACATACTTGGCGCCAGCACGCTCTACTTCAGCAGCTTCGCATTGATACTGGTTTCGCTCTCTGTGATCTTCTTGATGCCGCCAATCCCACAGGTAAAAGAGACACGCAAAACCAACGTGGCGGAACTTCTAGCCGGCTTTACCTTTGTCTGGCGCACGAAACAGGTGCTGGGCTCTATCTCGATGGACATGCTGGCAGTTCTGATAGGCAGTGTCACCGCTCTGCTTCCAATCTTTGCCAAAGATATCTTGGAGACCAACTCGGTCGGGCTTGGGTTTCTGCGCAGCGCGCCTGCGGTGGGTGCCCTGCTCATGTCGCTCTACTTGGCACGTAACCCCATTCGCCGAACTGCTGGCCACAAACTCTACGCGGCTGTCGCTGTGTTTGGCCTCGGTACTATCGGATTTGGGTTCTCAGAGAGCTTTGCGTTTTCAATGCTGATGCTATTTGTGCTCGGAGCAGCCGATATGGTGAGCGTGGTGATTCGTTCGACGCTGGTTCAGATTGAGACGCCAGATACCATGCGTGGGCGTGTCTCTTCGGTTAACTCTCTGTTTATTGGTACTTCAAATCACCTAGGTGAATTTGAATCGGGGGTTCTGGCCGCACTGGTCGGTGCCGCGCCCGCCGTATTGATTGGTGGGGTTGGCACACTGTTGATTACAGCGTTTTGGATACCGCT
>JAYQBD010000020.1:1264-9286 GCA_038137135.1 Oceanospirillaceae bacterium
TCTATCCAGTGCGACACAGGTACAGGAGCCTTGGTCTCAATATGCAGCTGACAACCGATATTAGAGGTAACGATCTGGGTTGGATTATCACCCGTCAACGCCTTCACCTTGTTGTCCAGTAGTCGCCCACTCATTTCAGGTTGGAGAATCGAGTAGGTACCGGCTGAACCACAGCACAGATGCTTATCCTTGGTCACCGCCAGATCAAACCCAAGTTTGCTCATCACCTGTTCAACAGCAGTGCCCTGTTTCATAGCATGCTGCAAAGTACAGGGGCAGTGAACCGCAACCTTCTCACCTGAGGTGGTCGGTTTGAGTGCACTCAGATCTTCATTTAGCAGCACCTCAGAGATATCTTTCGTCAGCTCTGATACCCGTTTGGCTTTCTCGGCATACTCTGGATCATTGCGCAGTAGATGACCATACTCTTGCACCATCGCACCACAGCCAGAGGCGGTCATAACGATCGCTTCGCAGCCACCCTCCACCGCTGGCCACCAAGCATCGATGTTGCGACGCATAAAGTCCAACCCCTCATCATGTGCCGAGAGGTGGTAGCTGACGGCACCACAACAGCCTGCATCAGGCGCTTCAACCAATGTAATACCCAGCTTGTCCAAAACGCGAGCGGTCGCCGCGTTAGTATTGGGCGCGGCACTCGACTGGGCACACCCAGCCAGAGCCATCATAACGCGCGCGTGGCGTTGCTTTGGCCAGGGTGATGCCTTGCGCTTCGGCGGAATCTTAGCGCCGAGTTTCCCAGGGATCAGTGGCTTGAAAACTTGCCCAACGGCGATCGCTGCACCAAAACGTTTTGAGTAAGGCAGCAACTGACGCAGCCCCCAACGCACGGCTTTCTGAGGAGCTGAACGCGGCAGTTTTTTCTCAACAATCCCACGGCCGATATCAACTAGGCGACCATACTGCACACCTGACGGACAGGTTGTCTCACAGCTGCGACAAGTCAGACAGCGATCCAGATGGGTACGCGTTTTCTCGGTGACCTCGTCGGTCTCTAACAGCTGTTTGATGAGGTATATGCGCCCTCGTGGGCCATCACGCTCATCGTTAAGCTCCTGATAGGTTGGGCAGGTCGCGGTGCAAAATCCACAGTGCACGCAGGTACGCAGAATCTGTTCTGCCTCTTGGCCGTCCGGTGTATTCAGGAAGGTCTGTACTATGTTCGTTTTCATTCTGTCGGTTCCTAATACAACCTGTTACAACCAGCTGTAAGCACGGCCCGGGTTAAACACCCCTGCCGGATCAAATGAAGCTTTTAGTCGCTGCTGTAGCGCCTGTATCGCTTCGCTCTGAGGGTGCAGAACCTCAGCAGCGCGATTGCCACCCCGATAGAGCGATACCTGGCCACCCGAGTGTTTGGCGATAGAGACCATCTGATCCCAATCGAAGTCGCCGGCATACCAACGCTGCGCGCCACCCCAATCAATTAGTTTTGCCCCTTTGAGGTTCAACTCGGGCGTTTTGGAGTTGATCGACAGGCGCCAAATTGGCTCTTGAGTCGCAAAAAACTCATGCTGCTGATTCGCCAGATTGCTCCAGAAAAGCTCTGCATCCTCAAGCTCGCTGCCTCCCAAAGCCTTAGCCGCCGCTTCAACTGCTGAGGCAGCGCCTGCCAAACGCGTATAAAGTGTGCCTTCGTACCAGGTAGCGGCGGTGATCGGTTTAGGCTCACCGGCACGCTGATTCATCAACTTGAGCGCTTCGGATTGGCTGCAGTCGGTCACTAGGGTGCGCTGCATCGCCGGTTTAGGTAGCACCTTCAAGCTGATCTCAGACATCACACCCAAACCACCGAAGGCCCCGGCTTGAAGACGAGAGACATCATAACCGGCCACATTCTTCATCACCTGGCCACCAAAACGCAGATGTTCCGCTTTACCGTTTATCAAACGCACGCCCAACACATGATCGCGCACCGAACCCCACCATGGACGGCCGGGACCCGACTGATTGGTCGCCAAGGTGCCACCCAAAGTCGAAGCGTCAGAAAATACGGGAGGCTCAAAAGCCAGCATCTGGTTCTGCTCGTCCAAAGCCGCTTTAAGCTCAGTAAGCGAGGTCCCGGCGCGCGCAGTCATAACGAGCTCGACCGGTTGATAGCTCACGATACCACTGTGCTCAGCGAGGCTTAGCACCTCTTGATCGGCATCAACAGCGCGTCCCATGAAGGCTTTCGTGCCGCCGCCCTGAATCGCCAATTTTCGGCCCGCATCTGCAGCAGCGCGAACCTGTTCAATGAGCTGAGAAGTCTGATCAGCCATGGGTAGCCCCTTTCGTATCTTGCTGTGACTCCACAGTCGCATTAGGTGTGATGTTCATATCAAGCGAACGGTACTCCTGACAGCTACGCAAGGTTGGAATACCTTTGCCCGGGTTCAGCAGCTCTTTCTGGTCAAACGCACGCTTGAGTTCATGGAACTGCACAATTTCAGCATCGTTGAACTGAGCTGGCATCTGGCGCAGTTTTTCATAGCCAACGCCGTGTTCACCGGTGATACAGCCGCCAACCTCTACGCAAAGCTCAAGAATCTTTCCACCAAACTCTTCGGTGCGTTCCAATTCACCCGGCACGTTCGCATCAAACAGAATCAGCGGATGCAGGTTGCCATCGCCAGCGTGGAAGACATTAGCAACACGAAGGCCGTAGTGATCAGACATCTTCTGCATCTCTAGCAGGACGTGACTCAGCTGACCACGTGGAATCGTTCCATCCATACAGTAGTAGTCAGGGGAGATACGACCCACCGCGGGGAAGGCTGATTTTCGGCCCGCCCAAAGGCGTGCGCGCTCCTCTTCGGACTGAGAGGTGCGAACCGAGGTCGCTCCGAGTTTATGAAAAAGGGCTTCAACGGCGGCAATGTGCTCATCGACCTCTTCGTTGGTGCCATCCACTTCACACAGAAGCAGCGCCTGAGCATCCAAGGGGTAGCCTGCCTTAGCGAAGTCTTCGGCAGCCTGAATAGCAAAGCCATCCATCATCTCGAGTCCGCCAGGGATGATTCCTTGAGCAATGATCTCTCCGACCGCATCGCCGGCTTTAGTTACCGAGTCGAAACCGGCCACAACGACCTGAGCGCGCTCAGGTCGAGGCAGCAGCTTAACCCGCACTTCAGTGACGACACCCAGCAGACCTTCCGAGCCCGTAAACAGTGCCATCAGATCCATACCGCAGCTGTCTAGCCCTTCGGAACCGATGGTGAGCAGCTCGCCTTCCATCGTCAGGAACTGCACACTCAAGAGGTTGTGTACGGTGAGTCCGTATTTCAGACAGTGCACACCACCCGAGTTCTCGGCGACGTTACCGCCAATAGAACATGCGATCTGTGAAGATGGATCCGGACCGTAGTAGAGCCCCATCGGTGCTGCCGCTTCACTGATAGCCAGATTGCGCACACCAGGTTGCACCCGAGCCGCACGCGATTCTGTATCGATCTCTAGGATCTTGTTGAATTTCGCCATCGACAGCACCACACCCTCTGAGTGCGGCATCGCGCCAGCGCAAAGTCCGGTACCCGCGCCACGCGCGACCACAGGCACATTCTCGGCGTGACAAATCTGTAGCACTCGTTGCGCCTGCTCTACGGTCTCGGGCAATACAACAATAAGCGCTTCTTCGCAGTAGGCTGATAGGCCATCACACTCATAAGGCTTCAGAGTCTCCTCATCGGCAATTACATAGTGTGGATCGATAAATTCAGCAAAGCGCTGCGCCAGCGACTGGCGCTGGGCAAACTGCTCCGCGGTACGGGCTGTCGAAGTTTGCATCCGAACCTTCCTTTCTCTTAGTCGGCGCTGTCATAGGCCTGACGCGGTCCAAGTGACAGCGGACCGCCATAATTTAGCGTTAAAGTTCTAGCCAAGTGAGGCGAGAAAGTGTTCCACACCTGCTGTGGCGCACTCCAAATCCTGGCTTGGGGTCCCACTGCTGATACCCACACCGCCAACGCAAACGCCATCAACGAAGATCGGCAAGCCACCGCCAACGATACAGAGGCGTCCTCCCATTGCGGTGTGGATACCAAACAACATGTTATCCGCTCCGGGGATACAACCCGCGTTGTAGTCGTGTGTCGCTTTGCGCGCTGATGCAGCGGTGAAGGCTTTGTCCTGCGCCAGTGTAATACTGTGAATCTTGCCACCATCCATACGCTCAAAAGCTAGAAGGCTGCCGGACTCATCGGTGACTGCAATACACATCGGCACACCGATCTCCTCAGCCTTGGCTCGCGCTCCGGCTAGAATTACTTGGGCATCACTCTGGTCCAAACGCTGTACGGTCAACATAGGTCTCTCCTGCGCCCACTGCGGGCATGATTGCTAATGTCCGTAAGTGTACGCCAACAGTCAAAGGCGACAGACACTGGTCAGACCAGTATTTTGTAAACTATAATTTCACGATGTGGGTAATAACGACCTACACTGAATTTGTCAGCAACCTTGGCGCCAGCCGGCTACAGACGCCCACTGGTCCTACCAGATGAGAACAGCCCGTTGAGTGAGAAAACCAAGACCATCTCTCAATCCATCGCGTATCGTTTGGAACAGATGATTATGGATGGCAGTCTGCCGCCCGAGAAAAAACTACCCTCAGAGCGTCAGTTGGCCGAGCGTTTGGGTGTTTCTCGTTCTGTGGTACGCGAGGCGTTGCGCGAGCTAGCCGGGCGAGGCATCGTCGAGACGATTCATGGGCGCGGCTCGTTTGCCAAAAAAGTGATCGAAGAGATCGGTGAGACAAGCCCGCTGATGGAGCTCTACAACACTCACGCACGCACACTCTACGACCTCTACCAGGTCCGCGCCCTGCTGGAAGGTGAGGCGGCTGCTCTCGCGGCTGAAAATGGCACTCAAGAGGAGCACTACGCGATTACCAAGGCGTTCAAGGAGATGGAGGCCGTACCCGCTCCTGCCAATTTCGCGCTGGACTACACCTTTCACCAGCGTATCGTAGAGGCGTCGCACAACCCCGTGCTCGTGCATCTGCTGGCAAGTCTAAAGAGCCCACTGCTTAAAAGTGTAGCGACCACGCTCAGCAACCTCTCGCATCGGGAGACCTTCCGTGAGCAGATCGAACGCCACCACAAGCAGATCTACAATGCGATCATAAGCCGCAATGCCGCCTGGGCTCGTAAATCCGCTGCTGCACACGTCAAACACGTCAGCGACGCACTGCAGAACTTGGAGGCGAGCGACCAGCCGGTTATTCGCGACTTTAAAATCGAACTTTAACTCAGATCTCCTCGCTGGAGCGCTGCCAGAGACTCCTCGAGGTTTTTGTCGATACGGTTCGCAATCGAAAAGTGCTCCATCGGCGAGTAGTTAGTTGCGGGAACCGCAACGACCTTCATACTCGCAGCACGTGCTGCAATAACTCCATTAAGCGAGTCTTCGAACACCCAGCAATCAAAAGGGTCAGCATTCAGGCGCTCAGCGGCTTGAAGGAACACCTCAGGATGCGGTTTGGAGGCTTTTGCCTCGGCACCCGAAGTAATGACTTCGATCGGCAGTTGGTGCCGTTCCACCACCGCTTCAATTAGCATGCGTGGGGTCGATGAAGCGATGGCCATCGGAATACCTTCAGCTTGAAGGAAATTGATCAGCTCTCGTGCACCGGGAAGCAGGGGCGCATCCACGATGCGCTGTGCCATCATCGACAAAATCAGTTCGATCAATTCTGGCTGGTCGACGCATAATTGCGGATTATCTAATGCCACCAAACGCACAAAGTCACGCGTTGCCCGCCCGGTGAAGCGCTTCAACTGCTCGGGTGTTAGCTCCAGCCCAAGCGCGCGCTTCAGCGCTTCACTCTCTACTCGTTTCCAAGTGGGCTCTGAATCGATCAGTAACCCATCCATATCAAAAATAACGTTCATCACAGCAGTAGCGCCTACTTATCTATAGGGTGAGAATTAATCAGCTAAATATTCTCCTTTTATCTCCCTAATTAGTCGATAGCGTCATGTAATTGTCTTTTTAATGTCATATGCTCTTAAGCAAATTTCTTAACTCGTTTTTTGCAGACGCAAATTGATACATATTAAAGGGAGTCATAGATGACACGTGAAGTTGTAGTACTTAGCGCAATGCGCTCACCCATCGGTGCTTTTGGCGGTAGCCTGAGCTCTATCGAACCGGCTGAACTCGCCGGTACCGTAATGAAGGAAGCAGTTTCTCGTTCAAAAGCTGACCCCGAGAAGATTCATTACGTGACAGTCGGTAACTGTATTCCGACTGAATCGCGCTACCCATACGTAGCTCGCGTTGCCTCGATTCAGGCGGGTTTGCCAATGAACTCCGTAGCGATGGCAGTCAACCGCCTCTGTGCGTCGGGTCTTCAGGCTGTTGTATCAAGCGCCCAGCAGATTGAACTCGGTCAGTGCGATTACGCCGTAGGTGGCGGTGTTGAGGTGATGTCACGCGGCACTTATATGGCGCCTGCGATGCGTACCGGTGCGCGCATGGGTGACACGGGTATGATCGATGCAATGGTCTCTGTTCTGACCGATCCTTTCGGCGCTGGCCATATGGGTATTACGGCAGAGAACCTCGCTGAGAAGTGGGAAATTACTCGCGAAGAGCAAGATGAGTTTGCGGCTGAGTCACAGCGTCGCGCAGCAATCGCTATCGAAGAGGGTCGTTTTAAAGACCAGATCGTACCGATCACGCTGAAGTCGCGTAAAGGCGAAACCATCTTTGATACTGACGAGCACCCAAAACCGGGTACGACGGCTGAAAAACTTGCCGGTATGCGTCCAGCATTTAAGAAAGACGGTACAGTAACAGCGGGCAACGCCTCAGGCATAAACGATGGTGCGGCTTTCCTAGTACTGGCTGACGCTGAAACGGCTAAAGCTAACGGTGAAACACCCATTGCTAAGATCGTCTCTTACGCAGTTGCCGGTGTTCCTAACCACATCATGGGTGAAGGCCCGATTCCAGCTTCGAAGAAAGCCCTTGAAAGCGCCGGCCTGACCATTGCAGATATGGATGTAATCGAGTCAAACGAAGCCTTTGCTGCGCAGGCGATTGCGGTTTCTAAAGGTCTAGGTCTACCGGCTGACAAAACCAACCCGAATGGCGGTGCCATCGCACTGGGCCACCCCGTTGGCTGTTCAGGCGCGTTTATCGCGACTAAAGCGATCCACGAACTGCAGCGCATCAACGGTAAATACGCGCTGGTAACTATGTGTATCGGTGGTGGTCAGGGTATCGCGGTCGTGTTCGAACGCATCTAGTCAGACTTTCTATTCAAAAACCGGCTACGAGCCGGTTTTTTATTGCCTCGTCTCAGCTACTAGATTAATTCTCTATTTACTGCAGGCAAAGTTCGCGTTTTACGACTACTTTAAAAAGGTCGAGTCATCTAACTTTTGACTGAGCCCAAACCCGGTAGATGAAATCAGAACCCAAGCTATCCCCACTTGCGGAAGTCCAAATACCCGAGGATATCCTTGCGCGCTTTGCTGCGCTCTTCGTGCGCATCTGTCTGCTGATCTACTTGGCCCCTGTTGCTATCTCGGTGTTTCGCAATCTAGTACTCGAACCCTCATTACTCGGTGTACCCATAATTGCAATCTACCTATTTACGGCCTTGCTCGCTTTACGCCAAAACCTTTTTAGCCCGCGCGCGCAAATAGGCGCAATGATCCTCTTGCTTTGCTTAGGATCTATAGCCGTCACAATCCGTAACGAATCGATCATGTCGTCATCGACAACGGTTTTATTCGCTTCCATCGCGCTGATGATGCTTTACGGGTTTCGTTGGGCCGTGGCAGGATCCTTGCTATTCCTAATTGCCCTATTTGCACTCTATCTGAGCCTCTCCCCCCTCAACCTGATCTATGGAGTTATCCATATGGCGTTGGCTGTGGGTATACAGATCGGGCTACTGATTGCGATAAACGCCTTATGGAATATGTTTATCAGTAGTCGCCACCGCCTCGAGCAGACACTGCGATTAACCGAAATAGCCTCAACTCAATCCCGCATCGGTCTGTTTCGCCA
>JAYQBD010000020.1:9386-27164 GCA_038137135.1 Oceanospirillaceae bacterium
CACTGCGATTAACCGAAATAGCCTCAACTCAATCCCGCATCGGTCTGTTTCGCCAAGACCAAAAAACCGATATCTGGATGGTCAATGAGGTGTACCGCCAGATGTACGCTATTAAGCATGATGAGCCCATACACGGGCGTGAGCACGTAATCGCGGCAGCTGACCCAAGCGATATCCCGGAGATTGTTAAATCCCTTAAAAAGGGCTTGGCTGTGGGCGAATCACTATCACTCGTTCATCGACTGATCGGGGACTTGGGGCCTCGCTGGGTTCGAGTAAATATCAATATGCTCGAAGAGGATGGCCATCACGTGTCATACGGCAGCATTGTCGATATCCATGAACACAAACTTCGTCAAATTGAGCTTGATCAGATCCATCAGCAGAATGCTGAGCTGCTGGACCACCTCAACCTTGCGACCGAAGAGGCTGATATCCGAATTATTGAGGAGAATCTAACTCAAGGGACAGCACGCTTCCTCGCCCGGGGGAAAAGCCCTCTCCCCGAGGCGCCAACTTTTAAAGATCGTCTTGAACTCGTCGCCCCAAACTATCGAGAGTCCCTCGAGCACGCCTATGCAGCGCCCGGTAATGTTGCGGAATATCCTATCATCGGCAATAAATACATAACCGGTGTCGAGTGGCTAAGGCAACGTTACGTGCGAAAGATCGAGCGTGATGGGGATGAGATCGCACTATTCATGGTGACTGCGGTTACTAAAGAGAAGAAATCAAGGTCGCAATTAGAGCGTAGTCTGCAACAGGTGGAGGAGGCGCTCAATCGCCAGGATGAGATCGCCAAGTCCGGAGAGATTGGGCTCTTTGAGTGGGTAATCGATAGCGATATTATCCGCTCCAACAGTATCTTCAGAGAACAGACAGGACTGGATGAAGAAGGCTACCCGCTCTTAACTATACAGAATCTAACCGACCTAGCGTGTGATGAAGAGTGTCAGGGCTTTGTTAAGAAGCTCTGGCTCTCGTCGCAATCGAACACTCTGAATCCCCGCTTGGACAGCTAACGGTTAGTTTGGGAATCACCACGCTAAAACCGATGGAATTAGCTTCTACTCAGGCACTCGTCGATGCAGCAGACGGCGCCCTCTATGCTGCAAAAGAGAGCGGCCGCGACCGCACAGAATACAGGGCAGTTTCGGAGCTAATCTAGAGATCCCAGATCGAACCAAATACGTACCTGTGCTAGTTGAAAGGAGCACAGCATGCAAACAACTCGTTTAGATATAGTAATGAACACTTGCGGCGACCTACCCTCGGTTGGCACAGCCGCACCAGACTTCACCCTCGCCGATACAGCGCTCAACGATTTGAGCTTAAGCGATTTCGCCAACGAGACACTGGTTCTAAACATCTTCCCCAGCATCGATACACCGACTTGCCAAAAGTCAGTGCGTCAGTTCAACGAACGTTTGAACGCGATAGAGGGGGTAAAAGTGTTGAACGTCTCTGTCGATCTTCCCTTCGCGCAAGCCCGTTTTTGTGCGGCAGAAGGTCTGGAGCGTGTCGCTAATGCATCAGCGTTCCGCTCGCCCGAGTTTGGCAAAGATTACGGCATTGAGATTATCGACACCCAGCGTCGCGGGCTATTTGCACGGGCGGTTGTGGTGATTCGCGATGGCACAGTGATCTTCTCTGAACTGGTTAAAGAGCTAACCGAAGAGCCCAACTACGAGGCGGTTTTGGCTGCTGCCCAGAGCTGATACCCTTACTGGCAACCTAGAGTTCAATTGGCAGCTCTTCCCTGCTAGGCTAAGCGCACAATTTAGCTAACAGAAGAGCTGCCTAATATGAGCGACAAACTCGAGCTTTTTAAATCCTCTCCTATCGGCCTGGGTTGCATGAATATGTCCCACGCCTACAACACACCGGTATCGGATGACGAAGCGATCCACGGCTTCCGCGAAGCCTTTGAGATGGGCTACCGCCACTTTGATACAGCAACCCTATACGGCGGCGGCAAGAACGAAACCCTCGTCGGCGAAGCACTGAAATCGGTCCGCAACGATATCTTCCTCGCTAGCAAGTGCGTGCTCTACGTCGAGCCCGGTAAAGGTAAAGCTTTGGATGGGCGGCCGGAGACAATCAAAGCCCAGTGTGAAGCGAGCCTGCGCCGTCTGCAGACCGATCACATAGACCTCTACTACCTGCACCGTCTGGATGCGAATGTGCCGATTGAAGAGTCCGCAGGCGCGCTGGGAGATTTAATTCGCGAGGGTAAGATTGCTCACTACGGTGTATCAGAGATGTCCGCAGAAACCATCCGTCGCGCACACAAGGAACAACCTGTCGCAGCGGTACAGACTGAGTATTCGCTCTGGACCCGCAACCCAGAGATCGCAGTTCTGGACGCCTGCAAAGAGTTGGATATCACCTTTGTCGCGTTCAGTCCTCTGGCACGTGGCTTCCTGAGTATGACCTTTGATGACCCAGCTGAACTGGTAGAGAACGATATTCGTCGTGCAATGCCACGCTTCTACCCAGAGAACTTCCCTGCCAATAAAGCGCTACTGACAGAGTATGTCGAGATTGCCAAACAGCAAAACTGTACTCCGGCACAGCTCGCGCTGGCTTGGATTCGCGCCAAGGATCCCGCAATCGTATCGATCCCGGGCACCCGTTTTGTCGATCACATGCGTGACAACCTGGCAGCGGCAGATATTCGGCTCTCTGCCGATGTGGTTGCGCACTTGGATCAGCTAATTAACGACGACACGGTCACCGGCCAGCGTTACAGCGCAGGCCAGCAAGTAGAGATCGATACTGAGCAGTTTTGATCAGCGATTCAACGAGACGGGATGGAGTAGTTGGCGGTGACATGCGCCACCATCAACTCCTCCGAGCCGGAGTAGATCCAACACTCGCCAACGCCGCTGCGTTTTCCCACACGCAGCACGCGAGCACGAGCAAGCATATCAACGGGCTGCGGTTTGGCGAGGAAGTTGATATTCAGGTTACTGGTGACGGTAAGCGGAGACGGGCCGATTTTGGTCTGCAGTGCTGTCCAAATAGCCACATCAGCCATACCCATCATAGTGGGCCCTGATACCGTCCCTCCGGGGCGCAGGTGTGAATCAGCCACGCTCAGTCGCATCAGCACCCAGCCATCGCCAACCTCTTCTAGAGAACCAAACTCAACACCTTGTGGGAAGTTGTCCTGCATAAACTGATTGAGCTCTGGAATGGTCCTAAGCATGGTTAAACCCTCGCCTTAGCGTAGAAACGCTTCACTATTCGATAGAGCGAGTGCGCATCCGCCACGCCAGCCAGTTCGCGAATTGAGTGCATAGCAAACTGCGGCACACCGATATCCACAGTTCTGACACCCACTTCAGCTGCAGTGATTGGGCCGATAGTGCTACCACAGCCCATATCAGAGCGCACTACAAAGGCTTGCACCTCAACCTCCTCCTGTAGCGCGAGCTGTTTAAAGGTTGCACTGGTCTCGCTGTTTGTGGCGTACCGTTGGTTAGCATTGAGCTTGATAACCGGGCCCCGATTCAGGATCGGGCCGTGATTCTCATCATGTTTATCCGCGTAGTTAGGGTGTACACCGTGGGCGTTATCGGCCGAAATCAGCATTGATGCTGCCAGCGCCCGGTTGCGCTCTTCGTTGTTGGGCATTACACGCTCGAGCCACTGCTCCAACATGGGGCCGGCAGCACCACAAGCGCTCTGACTACCGATCTCTTCGTGATCTGTGCAGATCAGCACCTGTGCCTGGCCTAGCTCAGCCTGCAACAGCCCCTGCAATCCGATGTAGCAGCTTAGTAGATTATCCAGACGCGCCGACGCAAGAAACTCCTGTTTCAGGCCGATCAGTGCGGCCGGTTGGGTATCGTAGAAACTTAGCTCGTAGTCTAAGACCTGCGCTACTTTTACCCCCTCGGCCTGCAGCTTTTGCGCCAGCATGGCGCGCAGATTAAGTTTCTCGTCTCCCTGCCCCAGCAGCACCGGCAGATGCAACTGAGCATTCACGGTACGACCGGTGTTAGCCTCACGATCAAGGTGGATCGCCAAACTCGGCACAGTGCCAATCGCAGTTTCAAAATCGACCAACTGATGCTGGAGTTCACCCACCTCATCCAGGAAGCTGACCCGACCGGCCAGGCTCAAATCACGATCAAACCAGGGGTTGAGTAGCACACCTCCATAAACCTCGACACCGAGCTGATGATAGTTTGTGCGATGCAGCTCGGGGGTCGGTTTAACTTTCAAGCAGGGCGAGTCGGTATGCGCACCAACCAATCTTAAGCCTGCATCGAAGCTTTCGGGTTGGCGCCAAGCGAGAATCGACGAGTCATTACGCAGCAGGTAGTAGCCCTGCCCCGCTTTCAAGCTCCACGCTTCATGCTCTTTAACCTCGTCGAAGCCTGCCAGTTTAAGGCGACTAGCGAGATTGCGAGCTGCGTGAAAGGGCGTTGGGCTAGCATCAAGAAAACTGAGTAGCTCAGCATTGAAGGCATCTAAGTTCATCACAGCTCCTATTGGGCATCGTCGAGAATATCAACCAGTTCGACTTTAAAGATAAGGGTGGAGTTGGCAGGTATCAACTCAGCAGGACTGGTTGCACCATAAGCTAGATCAGCAGGAATGTAGAGCTCCCACTCGGCCCCTTTCGGCATCAGGCTCAACCCTTCGCGCCAGCCTTTAATAAGTCCTTTCAGTGGAAAGGTCGCCGTTCTACCTTCGGCGGTACCATCAAAAACAACGCCATCCACTCGGCGGCCCTGGTAATTCACTACCACCAGCTGATCGAGCTGCGGCTTTTCACCTGAACCGGACTTCAGCACTTTGTACTGCAGTCCACTTGGACGTGTTACTACACCCTCAGCCGCGGCATTCTCTGATAGGAACTTATCGCCCATTTTGCGCGTATCATCATTTAACGCTTTGTCGATAAGCTGCTGACGAAAGGCCTCGCGTTCGGCTTCACTCTTTGAATCTGAATCACAGCCGTTCAGAGCAACGACAGCAATGAGTGCCAAAATTAGACGCAAACTTGTATCCTCATCAAAGACTTAACTCGCTGGGTATTTTACATCTTCCCAGCGGCTGGCCTACACTCAAATGACCAGTTTTCCGTTTTGATGAGAGAAAACGGAGCATTAAGGAGAGAGACCGTGCGTTTCGGACAGCGACTGATCCTGATAGCAGTGGCGGCGCTACTGCCATTCACCGCCCATGCCACACTAGAACCTAGCAAGATGCACGAGAGTGCCGTGAAATCTGTGGCTCGCGCTTTTGAAAAAGGGCACTACCGTAGCCAGAAGCTCGATGACAATTTGTCCGAGATCGTATTCGACCGCTACATCGAAATCCTCGACCCGTCGCGTTCCTACTTCCTCAAGAGCGATCTGGATAAGTATATTCAGTACCGCACCCAGCTTGATAATCAGATCCGCAAAGGCGATCTCTCCATTGCTTATGCCATCTACGATCTATACCTGACACGCTTCAACAACCGCCAAGAGTATCTGCTCGAGAAGCTCAGTCAGGGGGTGGACTATGAATTCACCGAAAACGAGACACTGCCCGTTTCCCGAGAAGAGGCCCCCTGGTTTGCGAGTCAGCAAGAGGCTGACCGCTACTGGGACAAGCGCCTCAAGAGCGCTTTGCTAAACCTCAAGCTGGCGGATCGCAGTCGCGAAGAGGCGGTAGAGACACTCACTAAACGCTTCACTGCGCAGCGTAACCGCGCGCTTCAGTCTGAATCAGACGATGTATTTCAGACCTTTGCGAATGCGCTGGCCAACTCCTATGACCCGCATACATCCTACTTTTCGCCACGAGTCTCTGAGAACTTCCAGATCAACATGAGCCTGTCGCTTGAAGGAATTGGCGCGGTGCTGCAGACCGAGGACGAGTTCACCAAAATCGTCAGCCTGGTACCCGCAGGACCTGCCGATAAGAGCGGGCAGCTCAGTCCTGCTGATCTTATCGTTGGTGTTGCACAGGGTGAGGATGGTGAGTTTGAAGATGTTGTTGGTATGCGCCTAGACGACGTTGTTCAGCTGATTCGCGGTCCAAAGGACTCAATCGTTCGCCTCGAGGTAATTCCTGCCGGCTCTCAAGAGGGAGCCAGTCGCCGAATTGTTAGCCTTGTTCGTTCAAAAGTTCAGCTGGAAGAGCAGGCCGCGCAGAGCAAAGTGATTCGTATCGATCGCGATGGTAAGAACTACAAACTTGGCGTCATCGAAGTGCCCGCGTTCTACATCGACTTCGCTGCACTCCAGAAAGGTGATCCCAATTACCGCAGCACGACACGCGATGTCGCCGTGTTGATTGAGGAGCTGAAACAGCAAAACGTAGACGGTTTGATTATTGATCTTCGTGACAATGGCGGTGGCTCATTGCGCGAAGCCAACGAACTGGTCGGTCTATTTATCAGCCGCGGCCCAACAGTGCAGATTCGTGACTCCAATGGTCGTATCGATGTACTAGGCGACTATGACCCTGAGACACTCTGGACCGGGCCGCTTACGGTTATGATCAACCGTCTCAGCGCCTCAGCGTCAGAGATTTTTGCCGGCGCCATTCAGGATTACCGTCGTGGTCTAGTTGTTGGTAGCCGCACCTTCGGCAAGGGCACTGTACAAACGTTACAGCCACTACAGCACGGTCAAATCAAGCTCACAACCGCTAAGTTCTACCGCATCTCGGGTGAGAGCACACAGCATGAGGGGGTCAGCCCTGATATTGACTTCCCGAGCCTGATTGATGAAGAGGAGATCGGTGAGAGCGCTTTGGATTTCGCACTCCCTTGGGACCAAGTTCGTCCAGTACGCTTCGGTCGCTACTCTGAGTTAGACCGCTGGATTCCCGAGCTGACCAACCGCTCGCGAGCACGCACCTCCGATAACCCCGACTTCACCCACATGTGGGACGAGCTACAGCTAATCAACCAGCAGAAGGCGCTCACCGAACTGCCCCTAAACGAAGCCGCACTGCGACAGCAACGTGACCAGTTTGATAAGGCTCAGATCGATATCGAGAATCAGCGTCGGATGGCTAAAAATCAGTCCCCAATCAGCTCGTTGGATGAGCTATTGGCAGAATCTGCTGAGGGTGAAGAACCCGTCAACGCAGATGCCGAAGCGCTACTGCGCGAATCGGGAGAGCTCACAATCGACTTGATTGAGTTGCAGATTGAACATGGGCGCCAGCTCAAAAGCTAATAGCTAGAGGCTGAACATGAAGGGTTGGATGAAGATCACTATCGGGGTTACGGCCGTGTCGCTGATCGGTGTAATCGGCTACTTCGTCTACCCCTTGATCGCCTCACAGCAGAGCAGCAACTCCATTCGCTTTGAAAAGTTTGGTTTGGCGGTTCTACCTGGCTCGCAGTTTACAGCAACCGTCGGCGAGCTCGGCGCCACTCAGCTTCCTGCGACCTTCGCAGAGGACGAACTCACGCCTGAGGAGAGAGTCGTCGAAAGTCTAGTGCGCAACCGCAATGCGCTGTTGGAGGAGAACGAACTCTTTCGTCTCAAAATTGAACAACTAGAGCAGCGCGTCGCCGAGCTAGAGAACTACAAAGAGACGAACGAACGCTACGCGCCAGAGCAGTTCAATATTGAGTTGGAACGTGTACGCCGCGAGATAGAGGAGCGTTTGCGCGCGCTGCCAGAGGCGGAAAACTACTCCAGCTTAATGATTGAACTGATGGCGGTCGCGGCACAACAGGAGTACACCCATACCGTCCGCGAAAACGACCGCATGATGGATGAGGCGCGCAAGGCGATACTGGTGCAGCGCTACTTACCCACTTACGCTTTCTGTGTCGGCAATGCCCTAAGTATCGCTGCCAATAACAGCGGCGAACTCAGAGCCATAGCAAGCTGGTTGCAAGAACCGGCACTTAACCCACTACCCAATGAACTGCGAGCGGATTTAGACATCGTCTTACCACCTTGCCAAGTCAGCTTTCGTGAGGCGTTGGACCAAGTTCTCAACGCGGCGATAGTTCGCTGATCCTCATAGAAAAAATTACCCTTCCCTCCTGGTTTTCTGTATAATTTCGCACCACTTAACGTCTTAGCACTGGACATACATCGGCCCAGTCCACTGATAAGGCGTATTTAAAACCGACCCTACGCAGCCGATGGTGTAGGCAAGATCGCCGTAAAGGCATCTTTTTAGTAGGAAAATTTCATGAGCGAAAGCTTTGCTGATCTGTTTGAAGAATCCCTCCAAGACCTCGCGATGACACCAGGCACACTGGTAACTGGTGAAGTTGTTGATATCGACAGCGACTGGGTTACTGTTAATGCTGGTCTAAAATCTGAAGCCGTTATCCCACGTTCACAGTTCCTGAACGATGCGAACGAACTCGAAATCGCTATCGGTGACAGCGTTAAAGTTGCACTGGAAGCTGTTGAAGACGGTTTCGGTGAGACTAAGCTGTCTCGCGAAAAAGCGAAACGCGCTGAAGCATGGGAAGTTCTGCAGGTTAAATTTGAAGCTGAAGAAGTTGTCAAGGGTTACATCTCTGGCAAAGTCAAAGGCGGCTTCACTGTTAACGTCAATAACATTCAGGGCTTCCTGCCAGGTTCACTGGTAGACGTTCGCCCAGTACGTGACGTTGATCACCTCGAAGGCAAAGAGCTTGAATTCAAACTGATCAAGCTAGACCAGAAACGCAACAACGTTGTTGTATCTCGCCGCGCAGTTCTGCAGGAAGCGAACAGCGAAAAACGTGATGAGATCCTCGCGTCTCTGGCTGAAGGTCAGGAAGTCAAAGGTTACGTTAAGAACCTCACCAACTACGGTGCATTCATTGATCTGGGCGGCGTTGATGGCCTGCTCCACATCACTGACATGGCTTGGAAGCGTATCTCACACCCAAGCGAAATGCTGACTCCAGGCGACGAGATCTCTGTGAAGATCATCAAGTTCGATCAGGAAAATGGCCGTATCTCACTGGGTCTGAAACAGCTGTCAGAAGATCCATGGGAAGCTATTAAGAACCGTTACCCAGCGGGCACTCGCGCAACTGCGAAAGTGACTAACCTGACTGACTACGGTTGCTTCGCATCTCTGGAAGATGGCGTTGAAGGTCTGGTACACGTTTCTGAAATGTCTTGGACTAACAAAAACATCCACCCATCTAAGATCGTACAGATCAATGAAGAAGTGGAAGTTATGGTACTGGACGTTGACGAAGAGCGTCGTCGTATCTCTCTGGGTATCAAGCAGTGCACACAGAACCCTTGGGCTGCATTCTCTGAGCAGAACGCTGCAGGTGACAAAGTCTCTGGTACTATCAAAACTATCACTGACTTCGGTATCTTTGTTGGCCTAGACAACGACCTAGACGGTCTGGTTCACATGTCTGACATCACTTGGGAAGCTGACGCTGAGACTGCTCTGCGCGCTTACAAGAAAGGCGACGAAGTTGAAGCGGTTATCCTGTCTATCGATGCAGAGAAAGAGCGTATCTCTCTGGGCATCAAGCAGCTGGCTAGCGACCCATTCTCTGAGTACCTCGCCGCTAACGACCGTGGCGCTATCGTAACCGGTAAAGTCATCGCAGTTGACGCTAAAGCAGCAACTGTAGAGCTGGCTGAAGGTATCGAAGCTGTACTGAAAGTATCTGAGCTGTCTGTTGACCGCGTTGAAGATGCATCTTCTGTACTGAGCGTTGGTGACAGCGTTGAAGCTAAGATCGTAAACGTTGACCGTCGTAACCGCGCTATCAACCTGTCTATCAAAGCGAAAGACCAGGCTGATGAGAAAGCGGCTCTGAAAGCAGTTCAGAACGCTGAGGTTGAAGTTGAAGGTCCTACCACCATCGGTGACCTAATCAAAGCACAGATGAACAACAAGTAATTCTTGTTGAGCATCAAAAAAGAGCGCCTCGGCGCTCTTTTTTTTCGGCTGCAATCCAACCTAGTTATCCAGATGTGAGTAATCTACCAGTTTTGATTTGTAGGTCTCTCGCGCCACTGTCCCCTGAGTCACCAGCTCTATTCGACTAGTCACGAGCAGACGCTCTTTGATCTCTGCTTTGATCGCATTCGCGAGCTCCGTATTGTGTAGATCAGCGTCATTCTTGACCTCGACCTGTATAGGTAAAGGCGGATCCTGCTGTACGCCTCGGCTATTCGGTCTAATGCGGAACATACCCGTTAAACGCTCTAGGTGATTCTCTATAACGCTTCGTACGGCGGTTGGGAACAGATTCACACCGCGCACGATTAACATGTCATCGGTGCGACCTACACACCGGATACGGGGGCCGGTGCGTCCGGTGGGGTTTGGCTTCATATTGACGACAACATGATCGCGACTGCGGAAGCGCAGCAATGGCATCGCTTCACGCTGCAGTGCGGTGTATACCAACTCACCTTGAGCACCGTCCTCCCAAGGGATCGGCTCGCCGCTCTGCGGGTCAATCAGTTCTACGTGCACAAAACCACGGGCCATAAAGTTCATCCCTTGAGCATCGTCATCTTCCGCCCATACTGACAGCGAAATATCACCGATACCCATGGACTCACGCACCTGGCAACCCAGCGCTGACTCAATTTGGTTGCGTATCATTGGATCGCCACCACCGGGCTCACCCGCGGTGATGATGTTTTTAATCCCCAAAGACTCAGGCGCAATATTATGCGCCTGGCACCACTCAATTAGGTATAACGCGTAGCTCGGAGTACAGCTGATACCGGTTCCACCCAACTTCTGAATCGCGGTAACCATACGCTCGGTATTGCCGGTACCCACCGGAATAACGCTACAGCCGATCTTGTCGAAGCCATAATAGACAGCCCCGGCAACAAAGGGCCCCGCATTAAATCCAACGACGATCTTCTGCCCTTCACGAAAGCCAGCCGCGGTGTAACCACGCGCAACGTTGGTGGCATACATATTCAGGTCATTGGTGGTTAGACCGAGGTAACACGGCACCCCCGTCGTGCCACTGGTACTAAATACGCGGCGCAAAGCTGACTCATCACAAGCCAAGTGCGAGCCAAATGGAGGATAGTCAGCTTGTGAGCTGCGTAACTCATCCTTCTCGGTAAATGGCAGCGTGTGTATCTGCTCAAGTGAGGGAATATCAGCAATATCCGTCAAGCCCACCTCAGCCAACTTCTTCTGGTAAAAGTGCGAGTTCTTAAGCAGATACTCCATCTGGTTCCGGAAGGCCTTAGCGTCATCTTTGAACTGCTCAGCAGGGTCTCGCGTCTCAACGCTAGGATCATAGATCATTCTGAATGTACTCCTCCCGTATTCTGGGAACTGAAAAAAAATGGGGCGCTTCGCACCCCACTTCTAATAACCGCTTAACGGTGGAACTGGGTGTTATTCGGGCTGTGGTCACCGGCTAGCCAATTGGCCAACTCGGCGTGCGCTTTCGCTGCGCGCTCGGCGTTGATTGCCTCTACATCATCATGATCAACGGTAAACTCAACAATCAGACCATTGGGATCAACCACGTATAGTGAGTAACAGTATCCGTGGTTGAGGATGTAGGTCTGCGGCTCTTTGATGCCAGCTGCCGCTAGACGATCACGAATACCGTCCTGAGTCTCTTGGTCGACCTTCATGGCCAGATGCCTGAAAGCAGAGGGCGGCAGTTCAGGGCCAAACTCCTGAGCATCCTCCTCGTCTGCGAACTGAAAGAACGCTAGGCTGGAGCCGTCGCCGATATCAAAAAAGCAGTGCGCATAGGTGCGCTCTTTACCGAACAGGTCCGCTTTCTCCGCCCAAGTCGCTGACAGCTTGTAACCGATGATATCCTCGTAAAACTGGCGGGTCGCCTCCAAGTCACGCGTAACATAGGCGTTGTGGTGCATTCTGCTGCGAATCTGACCAACTGAACTCATTGCTTTACCTCTTCTTAGAATTGTATGGGGCTCTGCCAACTGTAAAAGAGTTGCTACGAGAACTGTCTGGCGACTAGTCTCGTATTGGCAGTGTAAAAGTTACGCCGCAACTGCGGTTCCAGATTAGCGATAGTCAAATACCCATTTCGTTATATGAAAAGGACAATTCATGGTTAAGCCCGAGGCTCCAACAACACAGATAGCAGGCTACGATGCAGACTCAGTCAAAGTTCGAGGCAAAGATCTTGTTCATGAAATTATGGGTAATTTCGGGTTTGTCGAGTACGCTCTGTTTCAGGCCCTCGGTGAGCACCCCACCCCCACACAGGTTCGCTTAGTTGAGGCTGTGATGGTCTGTATTATGGAACACGGCCTCATACCCTCAGCTGTCGCTAGCCGTCTAACCTACAGCGGTGCGCCTGAGTCGTTTCAGGGTGCTGTGGTTGCGGGTCTTTTGGGCGTGGGTGATCGCTACGCAGGGACCTCAAGTGCCTGTGGGAAACTACTTGAAGAGATTGTAGCCGCTGCTGACGCGAGTGCATGTGCAGATCAGATAGTAAAAGATCATAGAGAGAGGCGAGCCCCTCTTCCCGGTTTTGGTCACCCTGTCCACAAGGGATTAGATCCGCGTGTAAACAAGCTATTAAAGATCGCACGCAGTGAGCCGATTGATGGACAATTCTTAGCGGCTCTCGAGACCTTGCAGCAATCACTCAACCAAGTCGTTAGCAAACCACTCGTAACTAATATTAGTGCCGCTATCCCTGCGGTGCTTGCCGAGGCAGGCATTCCGTCTAACCTGATGCGCGGCATCATCCTGATTGCACGCTGCGCGGGGCTAGTCGGACACGTCTTCGAAGAGCAGGCAAACCCAATAGGCGATGACCTGTGGCACGCCGCGAGTGACTCAGTGACCTATGACGAGACGCCCTAAACTTCTACTGCTTCACGGCTGGACGCTTGATCACCGTTCGATGCTCAAGCAAGCGCGAGCGCTTGAGGACTACTTTAAAGTGATCAACCTGGATCGACCTGGCTACGGCTCAAACGACTGTAAGCCGGACCTTCCAAACGAGCACAGCTACTGGTTCGATTATATAGACCGAGAACTAAACGCCGAGCCCGTTCATCTCTTGGGTATATCCCAAGGTGCTCGGGTTGCGCTTCGAATGGCGGCAACCCAGCCATCTAAAATTGCCTCTCTGGCTCTTCACGGAGCAGCAGTGGACGGCGTTAAAGCTCCAACGCAACAGCAAGTAATACCGCTAAACAACTTCATAGATCTGGCTAAGGCCGGTCAGCTTGAACGCCTAAAGCAAGAGTGGCTATCTCATCCGATGATGCGCGAGGGACTGACAGGTGCGCAGCTAAGCGAGGTTTCAAAAATAGTTGCCGATTACGCAGCTGCCGATCTCAAGACCCCGGCCGGGCACAACTTTGAATTCAGCTCAGATCTAATTACAAGTCTAAAAAAGTACGAGGGACCGGCACTAATAACGACAGGCTCACTAGAAGCCAGTGAGCGTCAGTTCCACGCCCTGTGGTTGCGCGAAAATTTAAGAAACGCAAGCTTCCACAGCTTAGACGACGCTGGGCACTTGGCTAATTTCAGCCACCCCGATACGTACAATGCAATTTTGACGAAGTTTTATACTCATACGGGAATTATCACCCCTCATCCGGATCGATAATGTAGTCGATGATCTCATCTTCTGAGATCTCGTTATCTTTGACTTCGTAGTAGCTCAAGACTGAAGCATTAGCCTCCATCACCGAGCGTGGATTGCCGGTTTCGAGGGGATGCCACGCGGGTAGCTGGTGGCCTTCATACAACAATCGATATGAGCAACTCGGCGGTAACCAGTGAAACTCGGCAACATCCTCGGGACGCAACTTCACACAGTTCGACACAAGCTCGGAGCGACGCTCATACTGGGTACAACGGCAGGTGTCAGTATCAAGTAGATTGCAGACTACAGTGGTGTAGAACACCTCCTCAGTGTCTTCGTCCTCAACCTTGTGTAGACAGCAGAGTGCGCAACCATCACAGAGTGACTCCCACTCCGTCTCGGTCATCTGCTCTAGCGTTTTGGAACGCCAAAAAACCTCGGACATTAGCGCACACCGGTCTCTGGGCGATCGATGTGGATATCGAGCATATAGTCCTCTTTCGGTGGTGGCATCTGCAGATAGAAGCCCTGATCACGGATGCCATCTAGCACCTTTGCCGTATCGGCACGCGCTAGCTTGCGCTCTGCCGTGAGCGGCATATCCATCACATGTGCCGGTGCACCAAACATCTCTTTGAGCGCATCTGGGACGCGATCTAGACCATCACGCTTATCCACATAGAGGTACATCTCCTCTTTTTTCGGACTACGATAGATAGAACAGACAATCATTCACTTCTCTCTTCAATAATTCGTTGCAGCTCAATGGCCAAAGGCTCACCAATGAGGTTTTGACGCCACCCCTGCAGGCTTGGTGGCAGAATTGAATCACCTTCAACGCCCTCATCAAAGGCACGAATCAGATCTTCAATATCGCGCTTGCGCAGTAGCAGCTCTTGCGGGATATCCTGCTGTTCACAAATCTGTTGGCCGAACTTGCGAAGCTGTTTCACAACCGCGTGCCACTTAAAGTCGAGTGGTTTTGGCATTGGCGGCGCTGGATTAATTTTGTGCGCCGTACGCGCCTCTCGCAGCATCGAAACAATAGTCATCCCATAGGTACCCACCACTGAACCGCGCATCTCTTTGATCTCTGAGAAATCTTTCAAGCTCTTAGTCCAGCGTTTAAAGACCTCGACGATCAGGTGGTTCGACAGCAGAGAGTTACGCGTACGATCTTCCTCGCGCACTACACGCTCGCGCCAAGCACACACATCCCGTAGCGCTGTTTGTCGATGCGGAGCCAGATTAGCCAACTGTGTAAAACGCTGGTAGTAAGTGTCGATATCCGCCTCGGCGTTAGCAACGTTTGCCACCATCTGCGCCGTCTCTTCACTCGCCCAAGGGCCACGACCATTCGCGACCAGTTTGGCCTGAATACGACGGTAAAGCTCAACAAGGTGCGCTACATCGAGCGCTGCGTAGCGCTCCTGCTTGGCCGT
Organism: Oceanospirillaceae bacterium; assembly: GCA_038137135.1. GTDB lineage: Bacteria > Pseudomonadota > Gammaproteobacteria > Pseudomonadales > Balneatricaceae > Marinobacterium_E. Next base: position 24,345 of record JAYQBD010000020.1, read on the forward strand.
CAGCGGACGCTGCAGCCAGTCGGAGCGCGTCTCCTCTTTATCGAGATCAACATCCAACACCAACTTGAGCAATTTCTGCAAACCGCGGCTGTGTCCCCAGCCCGCAAAGGCAGCTGCAATCTGAGTATCAAATAGTGGTTGTGGCACCACCTGATAAGAGTGACGAAAGAGTTCGATATCCTCACTCGGAGCGTGGAACAGCTTCAAAACATCTGGATTAGTCAGAAGTTTGCGCAAGGGATTCCAGTCATTAATAGCAAGTGGGTCAATCAGATAACAGTACTGATCATCCGCTAATTGGATAAGACCCGGGATCGGATAAAAGGTTTTAGTACGGATGAACTCAGTGTCCAGCGCAATTAGCGGACAGTGACTCCACTGCTCACACTTCTGCGCGAGAGTTGCGTTGTCAGTAATCCAGATCGGCGCGTCGGCCGATTTGATCAGTGATTCGCAGTTGTACTGCTCTAATGGAATCACCTGCCGCGCTCCATCTGACGGCGCCCAGCCAATGCGTGGGCCAGTGTTCCGCCATCAACGAATTCGAGTTCTCCCCCAACAGGTACACCATGTGCGATCCGGCTTACCTTGATATCTAGGTCACCCAACTGCTCAGCGATGTAGTGCGCCGTCGCTTCACCTTCAACGGTAGGGTTGGTGGCGAGCACTAACTCTCGCACCTCGCCCTGCTCTACACGATCGAGGAGTTGATCTATCCCCAACTCCTCTGGACCTATGCCATCAATCGGCGATAGATGGCCGCCAAGCACAAAGTAGAGTCCTGAGAATCCACCGGTCTGCTCAATCGCCATTAGGTCTATTGGCGACTCCAGAACGCAAAGTGTAGTACGGTCGCGGCCCGGGTGCTGGCAGATATCACAGACTTCGGTTTCAGAGAGTGAATGGCACTGCTGGCACTCGCCGATATCGCGTGCCGCCGCTGCAAGTGACTCGCTGATCATTAGCGCCGCATCGCGGTCGCGCTCGAGCAGATGCAACGCCATGCGCTGCGCTGTCTTAGGTCCGACACCCGGTAGACGACGCAGTGACTCAATAAGCGCCTGAAGCTTTGGAGTTAACGCCATCGTTAGAACGGCATCTTAAAGCCAGGAGGCATACCCATGCCCTGAGTGATCTTACCCATTTTCTCCTGGGTATTCGCCTCAACCTTACGTACCGCATCATTGATTGCAGCAGCGATCAGGTCCTCGAGAATCTCTTTATCATCATCCATCAGCGCGTCATCAATTGAGACGCGTTTAACGTCGTGACGACCGTTCATCACGATGCTCACAAGGCCTGCACCCGACTCACCTGTCACCTCAGCTGCAGCAACCTCTTCCTGCGCCTTCTGCATCTCTTCCTGCATCTTCTGGGCCTGCTTCATGATGTTACCCATGCCGCCCATACCGCCTTTATTAAACATGCGATCTCCTTACTCTATATTCAGTGGTTCAACCGAATCGCTGAGGATTTCGGCCGAAAAAGTTTCGATAATCTGTTGTACCGCCGGATCAGCTTGCAGATGAGCCAGGGCTGCTGCACGGCGTTCACGGTCTCTACGCTGGCGATACAATTGCGGCGTCTCCTGCAACTGCTCGCCTAATACAAATTCAATCGCCAAAGGCTCTGCGAAATAGCCCTGCAGAGCCTCACTGATACGCGCCTTGTGTACATCATTCAGCAGGGCCTCCTGCTCGCGAGTGTAGTGCAACGCGAGTTTGTTGCCGCTAATCGACTCAAGCGAGAGGCTGCGCGCCAGGCTCTCCGTCATACCGCTCAACCCCAGTGCTTCTACCAGCCGCAGCCAGTGCGGCAGTTGCAGCGCGGCGAGCGACGTCGCCGGTTCAGGTGCTAGGCCTGAGGATAGATTGATTGAGGAGGTATCCGTAGCAGCCTTGAGGTCAGCAGTATCAGCTTCGACTTCAGGTAAAGCATCCTGCTCGGAATCCTGTTCAGACTCTTCAGCAACATCCGCCTCTTCAAAGCTCTCCTGAGAATCTTCTGCAACACTGCCCTGCGAATCAGTAACCGACGCAGAGCCAACTGCCTCTGCGTCAGGCGCAGCAGTGACAGGTACGTCGGTTTCAGGCTTTTTTGATGCTTCGTCTCCATAGGCGTCAACCGGCATCGGCTCTTCATCCCAGGGGGGTGGCTCATTGCTGGACACTGGAGGCCTATCAACAACCGAAGGTTCTGGCGCAGAGTGAGTTGGCGCAGGGGGCTCGGCCCGAAGCGCGGGTGCGCTCTCTGCAGGTGCAGGTGCAGGTGCAGGTGCAGGTGCAATAGGCGTGGAAACGGCCGCAGATTCAACCACCGGAGCGGCGTTAATCGGACGCTGATCAGCAGGACGGAACGCCAACATACGCAGCAATGTCATCTCCAGCCCCTCGCGCGGCTGCGGTACCATTGGCAGATCTTTACGGCCGGTCAGAGCGATCTGGTAGTAGAGCTGCACCTCTTCTGCGCGCATCCTGGCTGCCAGATCAACCACCTGTGCCTTATCACCCAGAGCATTATCGATGGCGTCTGGAACTACTTGTGCCAGCGCAATGCGGTGAAGAATGCTGATCATCTCTGCCAGCACGCCAGCATAATCCGGCGCAAACTCCGATATAGATGCGACTAGCTGAACCAGCTTCGCACCATCAGACTCTGCTAGAGCATTGAGCAGTTCAAAGACCACGCGATGATCAATAGTGCCGAGCATCGCTCGGACGTTGCCATCTGTGATTGAGCCAGCGCCAAAGGCGATCGCCTGATCAGTCAGACTCAACGCATCACGCATCGACCCCTCGGCCGCACGCGCCAGCAACCAGA
>JAYQBD010000021.1:0-5158 GCA_038137135.1 Oceanospirillaceae bacterium
ACCCCTTTGAGCACTAAGTGGTTTGAGGCGTGGTCGCTGCGAAAGATACTGTTTTCTAGCTCACAGTTTTGCAAGAACAGCTGCATCTCTTGAATTAGCTCTAGCTGCGACATCGGCTCGTAGTCGTTATCAAAGCCTTCAAGAAAGCGCTGTTCATCGCGCATTGTAAGTACCAGTGTAGAGAGGTACTCCGGTTGAGCCTCACTGACAAGGCGGGCTGAGTTGATGGCGTGCTGCTCTGAGTAGCGTTTGCCGCCGAGGCCATTGAGGACCATCACGGACGCCTTGATGCCAGCCTGCTTGAGTTTACTCAGTGCGGCTAGGGTAGAGGCGTAGCTTTCTCCCTTTGCGACTTTCTGAAGCACCAGATCATCACCCGACTCGGCACCCACATAGACGAGGCTCAACCCCTTTTGGCGCAGTTCGATCAGCTGCTCAACCGTTTTGTTGTTTAGATTGCGCGGCAGGCAGTAGGCCGAGACGCGGTTTATATCTGGCAAATACCGGTTTATCAGGTCGAGAATATCATCCAGACGACGGAAAGATAGCGTCATCGCATCGCCATCAGCCAAGAAAATGCGACGGATGTAACCGGAGTAGAGCTGCATCTGCACCAGTTCCGACTCAATCTCGGACGCCGGCTTCACCTTGAAGCGCTTTTGCGGATCGGTGTACATGGTGCAAAAGGTGCACTTGTTGTAGCTGCAACCGTTGGTGACTTGCAGAATCAGCGAGCGCGCTTCGCTTGGCGGCCGGAAAACGGGTTCGATGTAGTCTAAAGGGAACATAGTCAATCGTTCTGAACGCAGTTGAGTCGGTAAGAGTATACGTCAATCCGGTTTTTGGTCTGACAATTGGAGTAATTCTGATACCAATCGATCTAAAATCCATATAAGTTGGTAAAAGAGTCGAGCAACTGGGAGTCGGAGATATCCCGTGGTCGTTACTAACAACAACAATGAGTCGGTCCAGATCGTTCTCACACCGAATCGCTCTGCATCTTGGCGGTTTAATTGCTTTGTACTAAAAGTCTTTGGCTTCGTGGTGTTTGGTATCGCCATATTCTGGGCGTTTATGGGCGCTTGGGTGGTACTGCCCTTTGCCGGGCTCGAGTTCGCTCTACTGGTCTACTTTATCTATCGCACATCACACGATAGCTATCGTAAAGAGGTGCTCTACCTAGAGCCAAATCGCATCACGCTTGAACGCGGCCGCAATGCTCCCACATCTCGTTTTGAGTTCGACCGTGCAGCCTGCGAGTTTATCAAAAAGAACCCTCGCCACGCCTGGACTGCCGCTTCAATAAGGGTACGTTGTCGCGGTGAGTACACGCCTGTGGGGCGGTTTCTCAACCGTGACGATATCGAAAAACTCTGGAACGTTATCGCCGGTGCAGGCCTCAAATGTCGAGAGGAGGGGCGGGTCGAAGTTCGTGAAACTAACCCTTTCGGTCTCTAATTCTCGCTGTAACAGCGCTTAAAATGGGATAGTCAATCTGCCGTAGATGCGGTTATCCCCGCGTTGTGTAGCACCAAAAGAGTTGTTCAGTGCTCGGGCCGCATCAAAGTCTAAAGTGATATCTTCCTTTAGGTTGATGCGCGAAGAGATGCCCAAGTTGGCCATAGTGGCTTGAAAGCCTGCGATCTGGGGATCCTCCGCGCGCGCGGCGTCGTAGAAGACCCCCAGACGCAAACGATCACTTAATTGCTTTTGTAGATCAAGATTTACCATTAGGGCGTTATCAGTCAGACCGTCCACGCTGGTGTAGCCTCTGAGCCCCTCTCGTCCCCCAAGAATCATGCGTTCAGCATCGCCTAACTCGACATCACTGAACTGACCGCTCAAGCGCGCATTATATCGCCAGCCGCTGGGGTAACGCTGACTAAAATTTAGAAAGCCTGAGATCTTACTGAAACTGCCCCTCGAACTATTTTCATCGGTGTCGCCCACAGTGAATTGCGCGCTGTAGGTGAGTCGGCCAACCCGATAGGCGCGATTGCCATCGAAAGTCAGATCAAGGGTGTTCAGAACGTATCCCAGGTCTCGGTGCTCTGCTAAGAGCGTTGCAAATAGGTTTCTCTGCACGCTTCTTGTTACTGGGTAGCGATAACCTAGTGCGTAGCTTTGCGCATTACTGCTAATGCTCCCCGTGTCGTAGTTGAGTAGTCCCAGCTGAACATCGAAAGTTGCTCCGTGTAATCCGACTGGACCACGATAGGCGACGCTGCCAAAGCGAGAATTTTCACTGGTAATAAGGTTTACATAGGTTGCGCCGCCTCTATTAAACGGGCTGGCGTATAGTGAAGTAAGTCGCAGTTGCGCTTCACCAGTCTCGCGATTACCGGAGTTATCGACTTCAACGGTTCCTGAGTAGGTTGCAGTGTTCTCCACCCACAACTCGAGTAGCTGATCTCCCTCTTCATTCGGATGGTTGCCACCTGAGACCGCAACCCCGTGCAGGTCAATAGCAAGCAGTTGCCCGCGCTGCATTTCGCTAAGTTTTGGCTGTTCCACATCAATTACGCCGGCGCCGGCAATTGCTTCAATCTGTTCAAGATCAACGTTGAAGCTATCTTCGAAGCCATAATCGAGTTCAACACCGGCAAAACCCGCCTCCCTGATGTTGAATAGAACTATTCCATCTTCAACATCCTGTGGCGGCACCTTTGCGCTTACAGCGAGGTCTGTACTGGCATAAAGTTGTTTGATCAGGTCGGTCAGAGAGTAGATCTGACGGGGGGTTAGGCTGGTATCGGAGTAGGGAGAGAAGGCCTCTTTAAGCTGCTGATCACTTAAGCTCTTGTTACCCTCGAACCGAAAACCTTTCACTGCGATACCCGGACCCTCATCCTCGGGCATCGTCCATAGAACTTCTGACGGGTTACGGTAACCGACTGATGGCAGATAAATAGCTGGAAACTGACGTTGCGCTTCCTGCAGAAGCTGGCCAGTAGAGGGTGCCGCAGCGCTAGTCCAACTTAGACTCCAAAGGGTAAACGTGAGAAGTGGGGCGCGCATGGTCTGATTTCTGGCTACTAACTGTTAACCCGGTTACGCGCTTACTCCCGATGCAGTTCAACACTTTTCTCTATGAGACATTTTCATCTTAAACCTAACTGCTTTAGTTTCATTTATGTTGTCAATAAGAGTCACAAGTGTTGTAATCATGACGGAAACCTCGCTCGTCCTACAGTCGCCTTCTTAGTCCCAGCTGATTGGGGATTGATGTCGATAACGAGGCCGCTTTCTGGCTGTCGACCCGAAAGTGCATCGATGCTGGACACCGCGAAATTGCCCTGCTGAATGGTCCAGAGCCTTACTCATATGCGCGTCAACGTGAGCTCGGCTATCGCAAAGCTCTGCGGCAGTCAGGTATTCAACTTGATACTGAGCTTATCCTTAACGGCGAGCCAACGTTCGCTATGGGTAGTGTGATGGCGAGTTATCTACTGCGTTCTATGCAGCGCCCGACTGCTCTTGTCTGTGCTACGGATGAGCTGGCGCTGGGAGCAATGTCTGCGTGTACTGATTTGGGGTTAAGAGTTGGCAGAGATATCTCGGTCGTTGGCTACGGTGACACGGAGCAAGCTAGAAAAAGTACCCCGCGTCTTGCCACTCTGATTTTTAGCCTCCGTGGCATCTCACAGCAGTTGGCTGATTCGCTGCTGAGTCAGCTAGAACCTCAGCGATTTAATCGAGTTAACAGCATCTGCGTCAACCGAAGAGCCCTGATCTGGTTACGAAGGCGCGCAACCTAGCCGTTGTGCAGTCGAGACTGCATCGGGAGTCAATAGCGGCAGTTGAGGGTTGGCTGGCGACGCAACTTACAGATCAGTCAAGTGTGACTGAACTACCCAAACTGAGTCTCAAAAAGCTACGCATGGCGCTGCAGAGCTTTGATCCTGTGGCAGCAGAAAAGTGCTTAATGGTTGATGTTGAGGGGGTATCCGACTCTGTGATGGCCGAACTGCGTGATGCCGTATCTCAGTTCGACTTTAAACGAGCACTTAAATTGGTCGAGTCTGAACAGCGCCTTGCAGATGCCGCTAGCTCAGACACCTAGCTGGTGTTACGGCTGTTGCCTGATTCCGCTCGGTTGTTAAAATAGCCGATAGTTATAAATCTAAAAATTTTGGAGATAAGGATGTCGGGTTTGCTTCCTGATGTAGATCCTCAGGGTCTACTCGAATTTTCGGTGGTCTACACGGACCGATCACTCAATCATATGTCGGGTGCTTTTCAGCAGGTCATGCGAGATCTTTCCACCCAGCTAAAATCGGTCTATCACGCTTACTCTGTAGCGATTGTTCCCGGTAGCGGTACCTTCGGTATGGAGGCTGTAGCGCGTCAGTTCGCGACGGGTAAAAAAGTGCTAGTGATCCGCAACGGTTGGTTTAGCTACCGTTGGACACAGATCTTTGAAATGGGTCAGATCCCACGCGAGGAGCTGGTTTGTAAGGCGCAATTTGCATCTGATGAACCTGAGTCACAGCTCGCTCCAATGGCTATCGAAGAGGTGGTAGAGACGATCCGTCACGAGCGTCCCGAGGTCGTTTTTGCACCTCATGTAGAGACCTCTGCCGGTATGATTTTGCCGGACGCTTACATCAAAGCAGTGGCCGATGCGGCGCATGAAGTGGGAGCGCTCTTTGTCCTGGACTGTATCGCGTCCGGCACTAGCTGGGTGGATATGCAGGCGTGCGGTGTTGACCTTCTGGTGAGCGCTCCACAGAAAGGCTGGAGTGGTTCGCCCTGCTGTGGCTTGGTCATGATGAGCGAGGCTGCGCGTGAGCGTCTAGATGAGACTACAAGCACCAGTTTTGCTGCAGATCTGAAGAAGTGGACGCAGATCATGGAGACCTACGAATCAGGGGCACATGCCTATCATGCAACCATGCCGACCGACGGTCTGCGTCAGCTGCGTGATGTGATGGCAGAAGCTCAGAACTACGGCTTCGATAAGCTCAAATCGGCTCAGCAGGAGCTGGGTGATCGCGCCCGTAAAATTCTGGCAGACCGCGGCATCAAAAGTCTGGCTGCGGATGGTTTCGGCGCTCCGGGCGTAGTGGTCTCTTATACTCAAGAGGCGGACATCCACAATGGCAGCCGTTTTGCGCAGGCGGGTTTCCAGATCGCTGCGGGCGTGCCACTACAAGTT
>JAYQBD010000021.1:5258-26767 GCA_038137135.1 Oceanospirillaceae bacterium
CGACAAGCGTTAGAGTATCCTCTCAAAGAACCAGTAGAGACCTACGAGTGCGATCAGCACACTCAGAGGGATGCGCACCCAGCGCTCCCAGTATTGGGTTTTGCCCAGCCAAATACCCAACAGCAGATACATCAGTGCGATCACTGCCAATTGTCCAAACTCGACGCCAATGTTGAAGGCGATCAGGCTGGAGATGAAAGCCTCTGGATTTAGGCCAATTTCGCCTAGAACACCGGCAAAGCCAAGACCATGCAGTAGACCGAAACCGAAAATCAGCGCGATCCGCCCGCGGCTGAGTTTGTGATGGAATAGGTTCTCTATCGCGACGTAGCTGATTGAGAGGGCGATGAGCGGCTCAACGATTGATGGTGAGACGCTGACGAGTCCCAGCGTCGCCATCGCGAGGGTAATTGTGTGGGCTAGGGTAAAGGCACTGACCTGCCAGAGTAGCGCGCGCCAAGATTGACTCAGCAGATAGATGCCGATTACAAATAGAATGTGATCGAGCCCCAGCGGAATTATGTGTTCAAATCCGATGACTATATACTCCAGAAAGCCTTGGTTCTGGGTGCCTGTCGCATTGAGTTCGACTAGGTCGGATTGCTCACCGGCCATAACATAAAGACCCGCCTTCAGCTCTCCTCCGCTGGTAACACGAAATATAAAGTTACCCAAGGGCTCGGGCCAACTTAGTGCAAGCCCATTGAGCGCCTCATTTAGTTCCGCGCGGTATAGCAGCACGGATTCGCGTGCAATCTCGAGGTCGCTGTTCTCAGTTACATTGACGGACATTAACCTGAAATCAAAGTTCAGCGCTTCACCCTGAGAGCCAGTGAATCTGAGCTCTTTTGAGAGTTCCTCAGCGAAGGAGCGAGCCTCGGTCTCTAGCTGCGCGGCGGGAGTCGCTCTTAACGCGTTGTACTGCTGCGCCAATGGCGAATCATCGGTGTCCTCATGGGTAGAGCCAACCCCAAGCATCAGCGCCTCAAGGTTTGTATCCAGCTGAATTTGCAAAGAGTTATCGCTGGATATTTCAGCATTGATGATGGTTGGTGTAATCTCATGGGCGTGAGAGAACGTAGTGGCAATAAGTGCCAGAAGCGCTGCGAGAGTCATTCTCAGCATTATTTTTCCTTGATGGTGGATATAGATTTGAATTCAACATTGATACGCCGCTGCGCACCCTTTGGGACACTGATACTAGCGTTAAATAGTCTGACTGTCAGCGCTCACGAGTTTTGGCTAGAGCCAGAGCGTTTTGCAGCGCCTGAAGGTACTGCCGTCGGGTTTGAAATTCGTATTGGGCAGTATTTTAGCGGCCGAAATTACCCGTACATTGACCGAGAAACCGAAGCCTTCATAAAACGTACGGATTCCGGTATCGAGCCGATTAAGGCAGTCACCGGCGATAAGCCAGCTGTAACCTTAGAGCTCGAGGGTCGCGCGACCTGGGTGGCCTACACCAGTAACGATTTTAATATTCGCTTTCGCGATACCGAGAAGTTTACCAACTACCTCAAAGATGAGGGGCTTGAGTGGGTGCTTGATTGGTACAAAGAGCAAGGCAAGAGCCTCAAAGATGCTACGGAGTCCTATTATCGTCACGCAAAGGCGTTGAGTTGGAGTGGGCCAGATGAACCTGAGTGGCTGAGTGAGCCGCTAGGTATGCGGATTGAGCTAGTGCCCGATTCGGGCTTCCTGCGCTGCTCAGAGCTGGCGCGTTTTCGTGCACTCTATCAGGGCGAACCGCTTGAGGGACACTTGGTTCGGCGCTTCAGAAAAGGGACCGAAGAGGTCCAGGAATTCAGGGCTGATGCCGATGGATACGTTGAGTTTCCAGCTGGCGAGGGCCCATTTCTACTAAATGTTGTCCACATCGAGGACGCATCAAACCCACGTGCAAAGGGTAAGGATTGGATAAGCGATTGGGCTTCACTTACTTACACCTGCGCCAACTAACGGAATATTGAGATGTCAGAGACAGTAAAAGCGATTCGTATAGAGTCAAACGGTGGCCCTGAGGTAATGCAGTGGGTCGATGTTGAAGTCAGTGCTCCAGGCCCGGGCGAGGTACTTATTCGCCAGGAGGCGGTTGGCCTAAACTATATCGATGTCTACTTCCGCACGGGTCTTTATCCTCAGGAGATGCCGGGCGCTTTGGGTATGGAGGGCGCGGGTGTAGTTGAGGCTGTAGGTGAGGGGGTAGACCTCGTCGCCGTGGGTGATCGTGTGGCTTATGCCAACCGCCCGCTTGGCGCGTATGCGCAGAAGCGTGTTGTACCACAAGAGATTCTGGTGAAGCTACCGGACGAGATCAGTTTCGAGCAAGCAGCCGGCATGATGCTTCAGGGGCTTACAGTGCAGTATCTGGTGACCGATAGCTACGTGGTCAAACCCGGAGATCAGGTTCTGCTGCACGCTGCAGCAGGCGGTGTAGGTCTGATAGCGGTACAGTGGCTCAAGGCACTTGGTGCGCGCGTAATCGGTACAGTGGGCTCAGCGGAGAAGGCCGCGCTGGCGAAGTCGTATGGCTGTGACGAGTGTATCGTCTACACCGAGGAAGATTTTGTCGCCCGCACGCGTGAACTCACTAATGGCAAAGGTGTAAACGTAGTTTATGACTCCATCGGCAAAGATACTTTTGATGGCTCACTCGACTGCCTCGCACCGCGTGGGACGATGGTGAGCTTCGGTAACGCGACGGGCCCTGTCGAGCCGCTCAATATTGCTACCCTAGCCGCTAAAGGATCTCTTAAAGTCACCCGCCCAACGCTCTTTGCCTACGTTACCGAGCGTCCGTTGCTCGAGAGCATGTGTGAGGATCTATTTAGCCGTGTATTGAGCGGAGAGGTGAAGATAGAAGTGAATCAGACCTATGCTTTGGCTGATGTCGCTCAAGCGCACACCGACCTTGAGTCACGCAAGACGACTGGATCCACGGTGCTCCTGCCTTACTAAGCGCTAACAACCGCGGTTAGGTTGCCTCGCCACTCTCTGCCACTCTCTGGTCGAGTAGTCTCAGCTCAAATGCAGCGTTCGCGTGGCGAGCGCTGCAATGTCTTCATCCTGATGGGTAATCAACACTAGGGTTTTACCCTCAGCCTCGATCTGTTCTCGGCTGAACTCGAGCGCCAATGCGCGAGTCTCTGTATCCAGTTCGGCGAAGGGTTCATCAAGGATAATCAGTGGTTCCGGCCGTAACAGCGTTCTGATTAACCCGACGCGTTGTCGCTGACCACCCGAAAGCTGCCCCGGCAGCTTACTCAACTGGTCACTAATACCGAGGCGCTCAACCGCTGATCCCAACTTTGCCACTCCTGTCTCGCTTAAGCCTAGCTTGAGGTTGCGTTCAACACTGAGGTGCTCGAATAGATTGTCCTCTTGAAACAGCATGCTGATTGGGCGCTGATGGGGTTCTGAGGCAAGTAGGTCTTGATCTTTCCAATAAGCAGTACCGCTGGCAGGCTCGATAAAGCCCGCCAGGCAGAGCAGTAGCGTGCTCTTGCCGACGCCGCTCGGACCTTTAATAGCCAGACGCTCGCCCGTTTCAACTGTGAAGCTGTAACTGCGTTGCCAGTCAGGATAGACGATGTTGAGCTGATCGACGTTTAGAGCCAAGGTGGTTTATCTCGCTTGAGTTGTTCGGTTGCGCTCGAGTAGAAGCAGAAGCGCGACAGATACTAACAGCAATAGGCTGGCAGCTATAGCAGCCTCCTCCAGCCGGTAACTACCCGCATAACGATAAATCAGCCAGGGTAGTGTAGGTTCGTCGTAGCGCCCGAAGAGCGCAAAGACGGAGACATCTCCCAATGCCAACAACAACCCGAGTGCAAACGCGGATAGCAAGGCAGACTGTAGGTGGCTGATATAGATTCGTGCGCGCTGGAATAGGCTTAAGTTTAGGTTGCTGATAAGGCGGTGGTACTGCTGCTGATAGTTGATGGCCGTTGGGCGCAACTGGGTGATGAGGAAGGGCAAAATCAACAGGGCGTTAAGGAGAATCAGCCAAATGAAACTCCATTGTCCTAAGCTGCCCAGGCTCAAAAGCCAGATGTAGATTCCGGTGGAGAGGACCATCGCCGGAGCAACAAGATGGTGAGTCGATAGCCAAGCGAGCAGTGGGTTAGGTTGCAGTGGCAGGATCAGCAGACAGAGCAGCAGCGCAACCAGCGTAGCCCCCAACCCGATGACGAGAGAGCGCAGCAAAGCATCTCCCAGTTCAGTTAGATTCATGCTCAGTAACTTAGAGAGATCCAACGAGCTAGTCAGTGCCAATATCGGGGCGAGGAGTAGTAGCCAACCTAACGAGTAAGCAGACCTTCGTAAGATGCGTTCACTCAGAGATCCGCGAGGTTGCCAACGCTCGGTCGTCCTGGATGAGCCTAGCCAGTTGACCTTGGCAAGGAGGGCAGACAAGGCAAATAGCGCCCCGGCAATCGCAAATTGCATCCACGCCAGAGTCAACGCCTCACTGAGGTTGAATTGGTACTTCAAAGCTTGATAGATCGCGAGCTCAAAGGTGGTCGATGCCGGTCCACCTCCGAGAGCAAGAACGACGGCGAAACTATTGAAGCAGAGGATAAATATCAGCCCCGCCAGAGCTAGTAGCGCTGGGCGAATCTGCGGCCACTCCAGAATAGCGAAACGCTGGATGCGCGAGAGTTTAAGCTGCGCGCTCAGTCGCTCGACGCTGTCGGGCATCGCTTGATAGCGCTGCAGAAGTATTCGAGTGGCGAGTGGAAAGTTTAAATAGACATGCGCGATGAGGATGCCGGACAGGCCAAAGAGTTTCCAATCTTCCGGTAATAGCGGTCGTACGCTGCCTTGCGGTCCAAACAGCAGCATAATGCTGGTGATCACCACAAGGGTCGGCATGACAAATGCGAGCAGGCAGAGTTGCTGAAAAAGGCGCAACCCCCTTGGTCGCAGTTGATACAGCCAGCGGGCCAGCGGCCAAGCAATCACCAGCGAGAGGGTGGTGGACAGAAGTGCTTGCCAGAGCGAGAAGCGAAGGATGCGTAGCGTATAGCTGTCGCCAACTATGGTTAGATCAAAGCGGGCATCATCGAAGCCGGCGAGCCCGCGAAAGGCGAGAATGGTGACTCCGATCAAACTCAATAGAGCGGCACCGCCGCTCAGTAACACGGATGATCGAAGCCTCGTCATGACTAGTTAGAGGCGGCGTCGCGCCACTCATTGATCCAGGCCTTGCGGTTGGCTGCGATCTCAGCCGGTGAGAAGCCAAGGGTTTTTGGGGTAACCAGGTTGTTGAAGATCTCAGGCAGCTCAACGCCATCAATGACGGGGAGCATCCAGTTGGTTACAGGGATAATCGCCTGGGCTTGCGGACTAATCAGGAACTGTAGAAACTCGTTCGCCAGTTCTGCCTGATCGGTGTAGGCGCTGATGCCTGCAACTTCGACCTGAGCGATGTGACCTTCACTAAAAGCCGCTGCTTTGTAGTGATCTACACCCTCAGCGACGACATGGTAAGCCGGTGACGTGGTGTAACTTAGAACATAATCTGCACCGCCTTCAAGGAAGAGGCTGTAGGCCTCCCACCAACCTTTAGTCACAGTTTCGGTGTTGTCGGCAATGTCGCGCCACGCCTGCGCACTCTGGTCGCCGTAGGCGGCGTTCACCCAGAGCATCATGCCCTGGCCCGGCGTGCTGGTGCGTGGGTCCTGATAGATCAGACTGGCATCTGAAGCGATCAGTTCTTCCAGAGAAGCTGCCGGCGTGGAAATCTTGCGGCTGTCGTAGATGAAAGCAAAATGGCCGTAGTCGAAGGGCACAAATTCTGCGCTGTTCCATTCGAGTTCACTCTTCAGCGCTGAGGTATTAACCTGATGCGCCTGCACTAAGCCCAGTTCACTCGCCTCCTGGATCAGCCCCAAGTCTAGGCCGAGAAATACATCAGCCTCCGTTGCCGACTTCTCAATGCGAGCGCGGTTGAGTATGGAGACGCCATCCTCTGCTGCGATAAAGTTCAGTACACAAGCGCATTGAGCTTCAAAGGCGCTCTTAAGCTGCGGACCTGGGCCCCACTCTGAAACGAAAGAGTCATAGGTGTATACGTTTAAAGTTGGGGTAGCAGCAGAAACATTGAAAACAGAAAAGGTTGAAGCAAGCAGTGCGGTCGCAATAGCAGCCGATCTCATGTCTAATATCCTTATAGGCGAGGCCAAAGTTAGTGAACGTGGCAAGCGGTTTTAAACAATTTTTTACTAATAGCTGTACGGTCTAATGATACCGACTGATCAAAACATTGTCATGCCGCTCAAAGCGCGGAATGCACTCGACAGGCACTTCGGTGAGACTCTCAATTGGCAGTTGATATTGAGCGAGGGTACACGTCATCCGCTGTTCCAAGCTGAGTTCGATTCGCGGCACTGGATCGCTCGGGTAGAGCCCGATACTCAGACCGCTCCTGGGGTTGATCCTTGGCGAGAACAAAGAGTACTTCGGGCTCTTTACGCAAATGAATGGGCGATCTCTGCCGAGCTGATAATGCCAGATTTGGGCTTGCTGCTGATGCCGTTCGCAGGGAGGCTAATTGCTCGAGATGAGTTGAGCGCGGCACAGGTAGATGAGATATGCTGCGCGGTCCAGCAGATGCATAGAATATCAGATGTACCTCTGCTAGATTACGCGGCGCTTTTTATGCGTTATCGAGACGCGTTCAGTCGAAGTCTACCAGGTATGGGTCAGCTCGTGGATGAGACTGAGGCCCTGTTGGCGACGCTGCCTGATATCGGTGAGTGTCTGGTCCACCATGATCTGCACACCGGCAACATGCTCTGGGATCGTCACTTAACCCTGATAGATTGGGAGTATGCGGGTTTGGGTAACCCTTGGTTAGATTACGCGACGCTCGAGCGCGATGTTGGTCTAACCCTCCGCCAGCTCCAAAGTTTTGAACGTCTCAGCGCATTTGAACCCCAAGAGATGGAGCACTGGCTAGCTTGCGCGATTCAAGTAATCGACCAGCTAGAGACGCTCTGGCAACACTTCAATCAGCTGCAAATTGAGCAGCCAGAAAACTAGAGAGAGAAAATGTCTGCAACTCAAACATTGATTCAACAGCTTAGTGAGGCTCCTGCAACCGTTGAGTTCGATCAAGTGATGACGGTCATTGCTGCCGAGTATAAGCACCAGCCCTCAGCCTTCACCAACGGATCTCAAAAGAACAGCGCTGAACAGAATCAGGGCTCCTGCAAAATATTGGGCTTTGCACGCCTCAACGGTCTAACCGAACAGCAGACTTTGCACTGCTTCGGTAAATACTACCGCGAAGATGTATTGCAGAATCGCGAGGGCAGCGACCACGGTAATATCCGCGCCTTTATGCAGACCGGTTGGAGTGGTGTTGATCTACCGCAAGACGCTCTGGTTGCAATCGACTAAGCTAGGGGTAGGCAGTAGCTCTTTAACTAAGACTACTGTTACTTCATCAATCGCTTAGAGGTCGGCTGTGAAGCACCCGAAACTGCTGATAATCGAGGATGAGCCCGCAAACCAGAAGCTGCTGGAACGCCTGCTGCGTGATAGTTACAAGCTTGAAACCTGCACGAGTGCGGAGGCGGGCTGGGAGTTACTGGATCAACAGTCGGATATTGATCTGTTGCTGCTCGACCTAAATCTGCCTTCTATGAACGGGTTCGAGCTACTCGAGCGAATTCGATCGCAGCACCGTTTTGATCGTCTACCCATTATCATCCTGACGGGCTTGACCGACGACAAGGAGGAGGCGCGTGGCCTGCAGTTAGGTGCCAGCGACTATATCCACAAGCCTTTCAGACCCGAAGCGGTCAAAGTGCGAATAGCGAATCAACTGCAATTATCCGCACAGCAGCGGCAGCTTGAGGAACTGGCGGTTAAGGACCATCTGACGGGGCTCTATAATCGGCGTGGATTCGACGATATCTTTCGTCGCGAACTCGCACGTGCTAATCGATCGGGCGTGCCACTCTCGTTGGCGATGTTAGATGTTGACCACTTCAAACGCTACAACGACCACTACGGCCACCCTGAAGGTGACAAGGCACTGCAATTCGTTGGCCGTCATCTCAATGCTGTTGCTCGGCGAGCTGCAGACCTCTGTGCACGCATCGGAGGCGAGGAGTTCCTCCTGCTCTGGCCTGAGACGCCCGCCAAGGGCGCTCAGCACCAGGCTGAGAAGCTCCGCCGAGCCATCGAGCAGGATGCGCTGCCACATGCAGAAAGCAGCGTTAGTGATTCACTAACGGTCTCGATTGGCGGAATCACCCTAGAGGCAGGCGACTACGATGCTGAGCGAGCGCTACAGAGGGTCGACGATGCGCTCTATGAAGCTAAACGCGACGGGCGAAATCGTGTGGTATGGAGGGCGCAGAGCGAGTAGGGGACCTAGTAACGCCCCAGTCCCCCAGTCCTCTAGTCTCTCAGTGCCCTAGTCCCCCAGCCATTTCAATCGGTAAAGATCTTTTCGCATATCTTTACCGTTGGTCACTGAACCCTCTAAACGTACATCGTTTAACAGATCGAGATTGAGGTCAGCGATCAGCGCCATCTCTGTATTAGGTGTACTTACCGCCATGGTGGCGTCATGCGGGAAAGCGAAGTCTGACGGAGAGTAGACGGCCGACTGGGCATACTGGATGTCAACGTTTTGCACCTGCGGCAGGTTACCCACCGAGCCGCCAATGGCAACGTAGATTTCATTCTCAATAGCGCGTGCCTGAGCACAGCGCTGCACTCGTAGAAAACCGTTCTTGGTATCGGTCCAGAACGGTACAAAGAGAATATCGATTCCCTGTTCCCGCAGTAGGCGAGGCAACTCCGGAAATTCAACGTCGTAACAGATCAAAACACCGACGCGGCCGGCGTCGGTATCAAAAGCTCGAAGTGATCTACCACCAGTGATCACCCAATCGCGCTGTTCGTGGGGTGTAATGTGTATTTTTGGCTGCACCTCATGCGAGCCATCACGCCTGAAGAGGTAGGCGTTGTTGTAGAGCACATTACCCTCAAGCACTGGAATACTACCGGCGATGATATTGATGTTGTAGGCGACCGCGAACGCCTGGATAGCATCAATTGTCTGCTGCGCGAAGCTCGCCAAAAAGCGTATGGCTTCGTACTGATTCTTCTGGTCACCCATACTCATTAGCGGCGCGTTAAAGAACTCAGGGAAGAGTACAAAGTCAGCGGTATAGTCGGCCATTGAGTCGACAAAATACTCCACTTGTTCGAGCCACTCTTCAAAGCTCTTCGTCGAGCGCATCTGCCACTGAATAATACTGACGCGCACATTCTTTTTGACGAACTTCTCAGCCTCGAGAATCTCAGGTTCGTAAACGATATTGCTCCACTCCAGCAGGGTCGCAAAGCCGCGTGAGCGTTCATCCTCGGGTAAATAGTTGCGCAGAATACGTAGCACCTGAAAGTCGTTGGCGAGCTGAAAACTGAGGATAGGATCGTGAGCTTCTCGCTGCTTTACTGCCCGGATGTACTGCTCGGGGGTCATCTCATCGGAGTACTTGTGGTAGTTAGTAATTCGCCCGCCGGCTATGATCGAGCGTAAATTAAGCTGCACGCAGATCTCTTTACGGGCATCGTAAAGGCGTCGGCCCAACCGGTAGTCACGATAGTCTGGGTGTACAAATAGATCTAAACCGTAGAGTGCATCTCCGTCGGCGTTATGTCGGAAGGTTTCGCGTCGCCCGAGTAGGTCTTCATAAGTGTGTTGGCGGGTAAACCGTGCGTGTTTACAACGCACCGCTAACGCAGCTGCGACCAGTTGCCCCTTATCCTCAATGGTGATTTGCCCCTCAGGAAACTCGTGAATTAAGCGCTTCAGTGATTCGCGCGGCCAGGAGCCGCCAATATCGTCGTAAACTCTGTCCATCAGCGCTTCGAGTTGAGGAATATCTTCCTCGGTTAGGTTGCGCAGTTTAAGCATCACTTCTTGGGGTTTATCACTACTCATAGGGGAGTTCCATCTGGCGGGTACTAGTTAACAATATAGCGCTTAGCGGGCAAGATGCGTAAACTTTATCTCTCTTCTTAATCGTTTTACTTGAGCCGTTATTTGTTATGCAGTCACCCGATCTACTCTACCCAGAGCTCTTTATTGCCGTGCAGAGCTCGCAGCTATTTGCAGACTCGAAGAGATTTGTTGATCTAGAGCCGCAAGCCTCAGCTGATTTGATCAACCGTGATTACGCACAAAGCTCCAGCGAGCCTGACTTTGATCTAAAGGCCTTTCTTGACCGTTATTTCAAATCGGAAGCAGTGCCCTCGGTCCTGGCTCAGTCGGGATCCACCGCGGCAGAGCATATTGCGCAGCTCTGGCCTGCTTTGACACGCCAGCCTGAGGCCCTAGGCCCTTATTCAAGCCGTATAAACCTGCCACACCCCTACGTGGTTCCAGGCGGGCGTTTCAATGAGATCTACTATTGGGATAGCTATTTCACTCAGTTGGGACTGTTAGCGGATGGAAGGCAAGCTTTAGTAGATTCAATGGTGGCAAACTTCGCTGCACTGATTGAGAGAGTCGGCTTTATACCCAACGGTAATCGCTCTTACTTTACAACGCGTTCACAGCCCCCTTTCTTCGCGTTGATGTTGGATTTGATTGATGAAGAGAGTGCACAGAAGTACCTGCCACAGTTGAGGGCTGAGTACCTGTTTTGGATGGATGGGTCGCAACAGCTCAGTGCTGGTCAGGCGCAGCGTCGAGTCGCAGTCTATCCAGAAGGGGTTCTGAATCGTTACTGGGATGACGCAGCCACGCCACGACCTGAGTCTTACATTGAGGATGTAGAGCTGGCTGAGGCGTCCGAGCGCGAGGCCACTGACCTTTATCGTGATCTGCGTGCCGGTGCTGAATCGGGCTGGGATTTTTCGTCGCGCTGGTTTGCGGGGGAGGGGCTGGCATCGATCCGCACAACTCAGATCCTACCGGTTGATCTGAATGCGCTACTCTATCTACTTGAGTCCAAACTCTCCCAGATGGAGGTCGAGCCGAGCGATAAGATACGCTATCAAGCGGCGGCGGCAGCGCGAGCCGATCTTATTCGTAGCTACTTTTTCAGTGACTCTTTAGGCTACTTCACGGACCTAAATCTACGCGATCTGAGCCAGCGTGAGCACCTGAGTATGGCGACACTCTTCCCACTCTTTGCGCGAATCGCCACTTTTGAACAGGCTCAGTGTGTTGCGACAACTATCGAGGCGAGGTTGCTCCGCAGTGCGGGATGGGTGACGACTGAGTGCGACTCGGGGCAGCAGTGGGATGCACCCAACGGCTGGGCTCCGCTGCAGTGGATCGCCTTTGTTGGCCTGAAAAACTATGGGTTCGATGAGTTAGCAGAACGGGCGGCTAGGGCCTGGCTGAGCGTCAATGACCGTATTTTCAGCAGCTATGGAAAAATGATCGAAAAGTACGATGTAGAGACGCCTGGAAAGTTAGCCGGTGGCGGCGAGTATACCGTACAGGACGGTTTTGGTTGGAGTAATGGCGTCTACCAAGCATTGCGTCAACAGCTTGCTAAGAAACCGAGTGAGTAGAGTTTAAGCCTCAGCCTCATCTGAAAGCGGACTATAAACGGCCACACTGCCGCGTTCACCATCACGCTTGACACTGTACATCGCACGATCGGCGAACAGCGTAATCAGATCGGGATCACTCGTGTGTTCTGGGCAGAGGGCTATACCAACGCTCGCTGTAAGCGATACACGCGCACCGGCCTCATCAAGGTCTATCGGCTCTTCAATCGTTGTTAAGAGTGCTCGAGCTAGGCTTTGCGCCTCAATATCACTGCCGAGTCCATCGGCAAGCAGCAAAAATTCATCACCGCCAAGGCGCGATATCATATCACTTTGGCGGCTCCGCGATTTAAGCCGGGCACTGATTTTAGCTAAAACGGTGTCACCGGCTGCATGGCCATAGTTATCATTGATAGATTTGAATCCATCAAGGTCAAACAGCATTACAGCAAAGCTGCGTTGTTCCCTATGGCTCGCGGCACACCAGCGCTCAAGAGTTGTGTTGACGGAGCGGCGATTGGGAAGGCCGGTGAGTTCGTCAATAAGCGCCTGCTCTTGCAGTTTGCGCTGGTATTCGTGCAGCTCCGTGGTCTCTTCGAGTAGCAAGATCTCAGGGTGATCCTGATACTCAGTGACGCGAACATTGAAGTAGCGGATCTCTCCCGCTTTTCCAAGTGCGAACTCCTTGTGCGTGTGCAGGTGACGACTTAGGTGTGCCAGAGCCGCCTCACGCAGTTCGCCAACGGGCATGTTAAGTTGATTTGCCCAATGTGAGATACGCTGATTGTGATGCCAGCGTCGACCACTCTCATCGCTCCAAAATATACCGGTTGGCACTGTATCGGAGAGCGAGGCGAAGCGGTGTAGAAGATTTCGTTGGCCGCGGACAAACCAGAGATAACCGATCGTGGCTGCCAAAAGTGCTAGCGCTATCGCTGACAGAATGGCGAGCTCTTTGGCAAAACCCGCGTATATCGGTTGCGGCTCGTTTACATAGCGCACCCCAGCCAATTTGCGCTGGTCAAGACCGAAGCGCTCGAGGGCCGTGTAATCAACCACCGACTGGGATGCGAAACGACGCAGAATCTGTCCTGTTGGAGGCTGAGGCAGGGGGCTCCAGGTCGCTGTATCGAGCGAAACCTCTTTGAAGGCATAGGTCTGTATGGCCTCTACCAGAGCCTGAGCCTGGTCGGCTGGACTAGAGACAGAGCCGCCCAAGCAGCCCTGGGCGATAAAGTTGGCGTACATACAGAGCGTAGGGACAGGGCTGAGCGCAGCGAACTCAGTCAAGTATCGAATAGGCGGTACCATAGGGGTACCCTCGCCATCGGCGAATAATAATTGAAAAAAGAGGAGGTCGCCCTCTCCGAGTGAGCTAATCGTCTGACGCATCTGCTCCAAACTATTCTCGCCGAGACGTACCAGTTCAATGCCGGCAAGCTGACCGTCAAGTTCCGAGACGGTAAGATCCTCGTTGTACTCATCCCCGACTAGGTAGAGTCGTTTTAGCTCGGGATAGTGGTGGCGGGCGATGCGAAGAGTCTCTCTAAAATTGGGACGAATAAGCAGTGAGTACTCATGCGCTTGCAGAGCTGTCAGTTCACCGCGGTCATTGGAAAATATGATTGGGGTATCCCCGAACTGACTGCTTAAACGCTCGCGATAGAACTCAAAGGCTTTCGGGTCTAGGGCGACGATCAGGTCGACCTGACCTGCATAGGTCGCCGAAATAACGTCAACGAGGAGCTGTTTGTGGGATTCAGGTTGGGGCCGATAGATATCCAGCGACTGGGCGTGAACAACTACACCCGGTATCTGAGCTTCAAGTTGATCGCGTAGATCCTGTTTAATTCGCCGCGGAAATGGAAGCCCATCAACGTAACCGCTAAGCACAAGAATTCGACCCTCAGCCAAGGCTGAGGGAGCGGTGAGGGTAAAACTGAGCAGAAGAAGAGTAATAAGCGTGCGTAGCATGATCCGGCAGTCAGTGAAGCTGATAACTGCAGTTTAGATCAAAGTTGCTGGTTTGCACTGTCATAAATCAAATTTTATGCTGCGGCAGCGGACCGCCTGAACACTGTGTTGGAGATCGCTTTAATAGCCTTACCCAATAGTTTGAAGAATCCGTTACCAGCATTGGCTAACTCGAGACCCCAGAGCTGCTCTTCAACCTCATCAAAAAGGTGGTTGGGATGCAGATTTCTCGGCGTGAATACGCCTTGGCTAATGGGTAGGTCCGCGAGAACTGGCTCGTACTCCAGCTCCTCCAGCTCTGTGCCGAAAAGTTTTAGATCACCGTCTATTACATGGATTAGCTTTGGCCAGTTATTCAGGCTGCTCCAGCCTGTGTTGAAGCTCAGTGATTCGAATCCGATCGGATACTTGCGCGAGCCACGGTTAGACCTGCTCGTAGTTTTCGCAGTTAGTGTCGCGCCTCGGCGTTTGAATAGCAGCGCGATAGGTAGAACAGCCCAAGCGCTGACCAGCATCAGAAATGCGGCGACGAAACGTTCTGAGTTTGTCGTTCGGGTAACTCGTGCGTTACTCGATATGGGAGAGAGCAGGGCAGGATCATCAATCTGCTGCGCAATTCCATGTTTTAGGTCGATCATCAAGCTGCCGTAGGCTAAACAGTTCTCCAAACTCACGTTTTGGCCAACGTAGGTGCCGGGTAGTACGATGGCATTTTTGAGGGTTGCTCCGCGGTCGACAAAACTGCCGTTCTCAACGCTAACATTCGCCTCCATTGAAACTGATCGATCGATGACCGTATCGCGACCGACGTAGAGAGACCCGTCGATGGCGTCAATACGATCATTGGAGAACTCAGGTGTCGCCGTCCATTTGTGATCATCAAGCATCAAGCCTCGAGGTGTACAGCACCAGAGCTTGGAGTGCAGAATTCGTTCGGTAATTTCGGCATACTCCTGCAAGCTTGTCAGCAGGTGAGGTGTTTGAGCACCTGACTGCACACTCTTCCAGCTCAGTTGATCAAGCTTCTCTCTGGATTTTTCAACGCCTAGATCAACCTCCGCCAGATGCACTATCGAGCCCGCATTTCTCGGTTGGGGCACGATGTCTGCCCGCAGGGCGCAAAACTGTTTTGGCAGTTGGTCAGGGTATCGCGCTACCAGGTCAGTCGGCGCCTCTTCACCGCGCGAAGGCAGGTAGTGAAGCTCAAAACCCCAATGATCACCGGATGGGAACTGCGATTTAATTTCGCTGCTGTGTGAACCCACGAAAAGGTAGACCTTGTTAAATTTCTGCTCGCAGAGGTATTCGAACCAGAATTCAAGCGCGCATTTTCCGCCAATAGGGAGATTGGCGGGTGCGAAATGTTCGTTCAGTGGCGCGAGTTCAGCACCCTTGCGATCAGCGAAGAGTACGGCAGTTTTAGGTGCAATCATCAGTAAGCTCCCTTACCGCTGACAACAGCAGGTATGGTTTTGGCAATCAACTTAATGTCGTTGGTGGTTGACTGGGTATGTACATAAGCGGTGTCGAGTAGAACCTGCTTATCAAACGGCAAGTCTGAGCGGCCGGATATCTGCCAGAGGCCGGTTAGCCCCGGCTTCACTTCGAGGCGGGCACGAGCCAATACGGGATAGGCCTCAACCTCTTGGGGTAGTGCCGGTCGCGGACCTACCAGCGACATCTCGCCTGTCAGTACGTTAAGCAGCTGTGGTAGCTCGTCGATCGAAAGTCGGCGGATAACTCTTCCAATGGGCGTGATGCGTGGATCTCGCTTCATTTTGAACAGCACACCGCCGGCCATTTCGTTTTGAGCTTCCAGGTCAGCTTTGCGCTTGTCGGCGTCGGTATACATAGAACGAAACTTCCACATACGAAACAGCTTTCCGCGCAGGCCTACGCGCATCTGCGAGTAGAAAATAGGTCCGGGCGAGCTGATTTTTATCAGAAGGGCAACGATGATCAACACTGGCGAGAGCAGCAGAAGTCCCGTGCCGACACCGATAAGGTCCAACGCCCGCTTTAATAGCGTGCCAAGCCTGCGGCGCATCCGAAAACTGCTCGCTTTGACGGCAATAATTGTGCGTAGCAGGCGGGAACGCCAGCTTGAGCCAAGGATAGCTAGGTTAAGTTGTGCAGTATCTCCCTGAGGATGAAGTTTCGCTTCAAACCAGCGAGCCACATAACCAGTCCAGTGTGTTGGTTTAAGCAAAACAGTGTGGCGTTTTTTACGCAGCGCCAGTGCAATGCGACGCCAGAGTGTCGATTCGTTGGCTCGTAACTCCATAATGCTTTCGGGTAGACCGCTACCTATACCGATGAAAAGCTGATCTTTCATCAACCGATTCAAGCGCGACAACATCCGCTCTTGCTGGGGACTATCCAATAGCGAGATAACCACGCGTGACTCAGATTGCTGCAATCTAGCGGCTAGCTCAGTAGTACTGAAGTGATACTGATCATTCAGAGTCTCAATGGAGTGGTGTAAGGATGGATAGCGCTGCAGCAGCAGAGGCTCCAGCGTGGCCATCATCCTATTATTGCTGGTGAGAAAGACGGTTTTGAGCTGGCGTGACTCAAGATCTAGTAACAGCTCATCGTAGAGCAGTTGTGTTGGAACACTGGGCTGGGAATCTACATTGTAGACTGATAGCTGAAGCTGCAGAGCTTGCCCGCGAGGGACTAGCAGCTCGGCACGCTTAAGCATCTCGTATGCCTGTTTGTCGTCGCGGCACTGGTTGAGAATCGTCGCATCAACAAAGGATAGGGTCTTGTTGCCCGGTGTCATCAACCCAAGACCGATCCAGCTAA
The DNA here is from genome assembly GCA_038137135.1 of Oceanospirillaceae bacterium. Lineage (GTDB taxonomy): Bacteria > Pseudomonadota > Gammaproteobacteria > Pseudomonadales > Balneatricaceae > Marinobacterium_E. The sequence goes on from JAYQBD010000021.1 coordinate 21,573, forward strand.
CAAATCGGTTCGGTTCGACTCGGGACAGGCTCAACCCCAAATGGTTGAGCGCACCGTTTGAAATTGATGCAACCCGCTGATTTGACTGATATGACATACTACTGCTCACAGAATTACCCAATGAACGGTCACTCAAGCTGCAAGCACGCGATCAATCGCAGCACGCGGATCCTGGTAGATCTCAAACAACTCCTGCAGGCGCGTCAGTTCAAGCAGCGACTGCACACTCGGTTGCGGTGAGAGCAGCACAGCACGGCCATTTTTTGCACCAACACCCTTATAGAGTGCAACTAGCACAGCCAGACCAGAAGAGTCGGTAAAGTTAACGCCGGCCATATCAACGACTAGGCGGTGGCGGCCCTCTTCGATCATTGAGTTGATGCTAGTTTTGATCTCGTTAGCGTTCGCCATGGTGAGTTTCTCAGGCAGGTGAACAACTTCGGCTTCGCCGTATGAGCTTACACTTACTGACATTTTTGACTTCCTCTATTGTGCTTAGCGACCTGGCTAAGCTTCTTCAAACTATCTCTATTGGTAACGTAGCAAGGGGTATGCCAACATTTCTTATCAGCTGCTTTTATACTCAAGCACCCAGCGGTTCTTGCCCTGTTTCCGCTCCGTCTTAATGTTATCGATCCAACCGAGAAGGATGTGATAGCCGCGACCCGATTCGGCCATCAGGTCGATAGGTTTTGGTGGGCAGAGATGCGGAATAGGGTTGGCGAATTCGGTGATATCGACACGCAGACAATTGCTTGCCACCTCTATCTTGATCTCAACTGCAGGTTTAATAACATCAGAGTGCCAGTTGGCATGTTCGACATAGTTATTTAATAACTCTGCCAGCGATGTCTGTACCCGACCGATCAATCTTTCTGCGACGTTGAGCGTCTTAAAGTGAGCCTCGGAAGCGCTAAGCACCTCGTTAGCACTCTCCATTGTGGGTTGCATGCTGAGGAAGAGCGGTCGAGGGGTAGGGCGTTTGTTAACCGTGCAAAGCGAGCGCTTCACTAGCAGAACGGAGACGTCGTCAGCCAGTGGTTGATGCCTTTGCCATTGGCGTTTTGTTTTTACGATCTGCGCCATGGTCTCTGTTGCATCGAGCCCCGGCGCGTTTTTAAGCACGCTCTCGATTGCGTCGCGACCCAGAGTTTCGCCGGACGGCGATTGCACGTCGAAAAGTCCATCGCTGCTGAGCATAAGTGTACTGCCGGAATTGAACGGCAGTACGCGAGTCTCGAAATCGGCAAAATCGAACAGACCAACGGGAAAGCTACCGCGATTGATCTGGATCTGCTCTCCATCTGGGCTAATAACGCAGGGGTGTGGATGCCCTGCCTGGCAGTAACTTACTTTGTCGTGCTCCTCGTCAATGAGCGCGAGTAGCAAAGTAAAGTAGAGACCAGAAAAGCGCTCGCTGGGAAAACGCTCATTCAGTCTGCGCGCGATTTGATGCAGGGGCGGCATCGAGTTCGCGCTGAGGTGGTAATTGAGCATCTGCTGCAGGGCATTCTGCAGAGCGAATGAGAGCATCGCTGAAGCTATGCCGTGGCCCATGACATCGATTTGGTAAAGCAGCGTTTGACCAGGTTTTGGATGCACCAGTCCCATAGCATCGCCGCCAATACCTCGGGTCATCGTGAAATGCGTCGCAAGTTGTAGTGTTGGAGAGAGCCACTGATCCTGAGGTACGTACTCTTTCTGTAGCTTTGCCGCCAGCGCCAACTCATCTTCGTTCTGTTGTTGCGCGATGCGCAAACTGAGATTCTGAGCCTCGACCGAGTCGCGCATGCGGATTAAACGCGCACCCGCTGCAAGACGAACACGGAGTTCATCTTTATTCGCCGGCTTGGTAAGGAAGTCGTCTGCACCCGCATCCATTCCAGCAACCAGATCCTGATGATCATCACTTGCTGTCAGCATAATAATGTAGGGGTGCTGGTACTCTGGCGAACTGCGCAGCTCTCGGCATAGCCCGCGACCGTCTAAGTTAGGCATCGTGAGATCACTGATGATGAGACGGTGTGTTTTGTGCTGCAGCTTTGTTAGGGCGTCAGCTCCATCAACCGCCTGTTCGACCGGATACCCTAGTGCTCTTACCATATTGGTAATACGCAGTCGCTCGGTCGGGCTGTCATCGACAATTAATACAGAGTGTTGCGCTTCTTCGGAATTAACCTCAGTGTCGGGCTGAGGCGTAGTTTGCATATTCATCGAGATGGCCTTTAACGTGCAGCGCACGATTCAACGGGTTTGCTAAAAGTTTTAGCAGTAACCATGCCAATTTGGTCAATAGAAAATAGAAGGCGACGAGTTGCTAGATTTCAAGCCGGGAGCCTCAGCCTTACCGCAACTGCTCTGATCGTTGCAATTAGCGTTGCATTTTGCAAAGCAAATCGATAATTTCGGTTGGAGCGTGCGGAGTTTCATCGTACGCCGATTAGTTTTTGTGCTTATTTAAGTCCTGCGAAGAGTTTCCCAGATAATCTCAGAGTTTGGCTTGTAATTCGTAGAAAGCTGGCACGCAGTTTGCTTAAACTGGATGTGTATTAACAATCCATAGGTAATAAAGGATGCAAATAATGCCCTCTGTAGTTGAATCACTTGATGAGCAGTTCGTGAAATCAATCGGTGGCGTGCTTGATCTAGCGGTAATGGAGCGTCTTCTAGAAGACACCTCTGTCGAGTTTTTGCCAAGTTTGATCGAGGTATTTGAAACGGAATCGGCTCAACGCTTAGAGAATATCCAGACAAATCTTAAGCAGGATGATATGTCCGCGCTCTCCGTCGAGGCCCACTCGCTTAAAGGTACATCAGCGACCTTTGGCGCAGAGTCTCTTCGTTCTCTGAGCGAGCGTATCGAAAAGAGTGCCAAAGCCGGTGATTCAGCAACTGTTGAGTCGCTGGTGCCCGAGATTCCCGCGCGTCTTGAGGCGGTAATTACAGCTCTAAACGAGTTCTCCTCAAAGCTTGAGAGCTAACCGAGATTCTCAACAATAGTATCAATCACCCGAGAGTAGGGTGTGAGGAATAGTTCATGAGTGATAATCCGGCAGACGTTTTGATCGTCGAGGATAGTGCGAGTCTACGCAAGATTTACACTGAGTACCTTAAGAGCGAGTCGATTAGCGTTGATATCGCTGCGACGATTAAGGAAGCTCGGGATAAGTTGAGCGAGCGCAGTTATCCCTTGATCCTTCTTGATGTCAAACTGCCGGATGGTGATGGTTTCGAGATTCTTCGTGCGTTGACCGAAGCGGGCTCACCAAGTCTCATCATAGTGATGACCGCCCATGGCTCTATCGGCAAAGCTGTTGATGCGATGCGATTAGGCGCTTATGACTTTCTCGAGAAACCCTTTGACTCACGACGTCTTAAAACCACAGCTAAAGCGGCGCTCGCGCAGGCTGCCAACGCGGCCGAGCGAGCACCCGAGCAGTCTGATCAGATGGTTAAGCAGTTTCATAACTTTGTGGGCGGCTCTGACACGATGCACGAGGTCTATGAGCTGATCAAGAAGGCGGCACCCAGTAAGGCATCAGTGTTTATCACTGGCGAGAGCGGTACCGGTAAAGAGCTCTGCGCGGAGGCCCTTCACCGTCAAAGCGTCCGTTCGGATGGCCCATTTATCGCTCTCAATTGTGCTGCTATCCCAAAGGATTTGATGGAGAGCGAAATTTTTGGCCACCTAAAAGGGGCGTTTACAGGCGCAACCGCCAACCGTGAAGGTGCGGCGAGTATGGCCAATGGCGGTACCCTATTTCTCGATGAGATAGGCGAGATGAGTTTTGATTTGCAGACCAAGCTTCTGCGCTTCATCCAGACGGGGATTGTCCAAAAAGTTGGCAGTAACAAGGATGAGGTGGTTGATGTGCGCTTTGTCTGCGCGACAAACCGCGAGCCTCTTGAAGAGGTCCGAGCCGGGCGCTTCCGAGAAGATCTCTACTACCGTCTTCACGTCATACCAATCTCTATGCCTGCCTTGCGTGATCGGGATGATGACATCATGTTGATCGCGAATAACTTCCTCAAGCGTTTTTCGCGAGAGGAAGCTAAGCAGTACGATGGTTTTTCTCCGATAGCGGAGTCAGTCTTCCGTCAATACAGTTGGCCTGGTAACGTACGTGAACTTCAGAATGTGGTTCGAAATATCGTGGTGCTCAACCAAGGTGGCATTATTGATGTTAAGCAGTTACCGCCGCCTCTAGATAGCTTCAGTGCGACGGTAGCTCCCGCGACTAAGGCCGCACCTAAGACACGACGTCGTCGCTCCAAGGCCAATGCCGGGCTGTTGGCTACAACGCTTGCTGATATTCGCCCAATGGCGGAGATTGAGAAGCTGTTTATAGAGAATGCGATCGCGCTGTGCGATGGTAACGTGCCCAAAGCGGCCGCATTGTTAGAGCTAAGTCCCTCGACGATCTATCGTAAGAAGATCGCATGGGACGCGCAGAAACCGGTAAAAGCCAAAGCCTGAGCCATCTCTAGTGAACGGGAGTTTTGCACTGGGGCGAACTCCCTATCAACCTGTCTGGATTGAGTTCGTGTTTGTCGCGAATATCACCGACCTCCGCACGGTTACGCCCCTGCGCTTTGCCACGATAAAGTGCCGCATCGGCGACTGAGAAGAGATCGTCCTGATTCATCCCGTTACGGTAGGTCGCTATGCCGATACTGACAGTAATTCTACCCACCGTGGTGAAGCTAAAGCTGTCTATAGTCTCGCGAATCTTCTCTGCCATCAGTACGGCGCTGCTCAAATTTGTGTTCGGAATCAGTACAATAAACTCCTCGCCACCCCAGCGCCCGATATGGTCAGTGTCCCGCGATACCTCGCGCAGCAACTGTGCGAATTGGAACAGCAACTCATCGCCAACTAAATGACCGTAGTTGTCATTGACGCGCTTAAAGTGGTCAATATCGATGAGCAGTATACTGAAAACATCGCCGTATCTAACACTACGCTGTATTTCGCGCTCCCAGAGTTGGTCGATACTCTGGCGATTATGAAGCCCGGTCAGATGGTCGGTCATCCACAACTCTTCCAACCGTTTTTGCGAGGTCACATCCTGGCGAATCTGAATATAGCCGCAGCGCTCACCCTGGGCATCGACGAGGGGTTCAACGGTCGCTTCGACCCAGTAGTAGTTTGGGCCTTTGCCTTGATGGCGGACGGTTCCACGCCATATGCCACT
>JAYQBD010000022.1:0-26063 GCA_038137135.1 Oceanospirillaceae bacterium
ACTTCCAAGACTGCCCACCCCGAACGCGTCTCACACATTTCGGGAATTCGGTCTCAAAACTCGATATTTCGCTTTGCTCTTGCCTTCCAGTTTGGCTGAATACATCAAATCATCAGCCGCCTTAAGGGCTCCCTTAATATCATCCGGTAGGCGCTCGAATGTAACGACACCTATACTGAAGCCGACCTTCCAGTTATGTCGTGCCATCCGAACCGTCAGTGCTTCGAGTAAATTCTCAAAGGCTAGCTTCGCTTGATTTGCTTCAGTCTCTGGCATTAAGACGGCGAACTCATCACCGCCCAATCGTCCCACAACATCAGTCGATCTAACTGAAACCTTTAGACAGTTGGCCACCTCTTTCAGAAGCTTGTCACCTACCGCATGCCCCAGCGAATCGTTTATGCTTTTGAAATCATCAACATCTAAAAAAGCGAGCGTAAAATGGTGTTCGTATCTCACCGATCGTAATAGCTCGTCAGTCAGCTCGGTGTAAAAGCCCCTTGTGTTATTGATACCTGTCAAGTTGTCAGTATGCGCCGCAAGGCTCTCAAACCTATGAACTGAGCGAAAGTTCGTAACTATAACCGCAAGCGAGCTCAAGCCAAGAAGGGTTGGCAATAAGTGCGTGAATAGTAGTAATGGATCGAACCCCTGGCGCCAAACCTCAACGCCAAAAAGCACTATCACAGAGAATGTCGACACCAATAATCCCGATCTTTTTGATCCGTACCAGCTGCATATCGTCGTAGGAACAAAATAGAATATCTCGTGAGGTACTTCGGCTACTGAATAAAAACTTGCAACACCGAGCAATAAAACTGCGATAAACGACAGCCACAATACACTTCTGCCCGAAAAATTATCCATAAAGCTGAGCAGGGTTTTCACAATTGACAACGCATTTAATTACTCTCTATTTGAATGGTTAGTTGTAACACAGAGAATGGTTTGGGCATGTAGCTTCTGACAAACACTTAACCAAACGCGTCTGGAGAGTCTACGTTATCCCGTGAAAGCGGCTACACAGGGTTGGTATCGACCTTACTTCTATACGTCGGCATTGACAGACATCTAGCTCTCATCAAGTAATTTTTTACGAAGACGATATTCCTCCTCATCGATCTCACCGCGAGCAAAACTCTCCTTTAGGATGTCTACTGCACTGCTTGAGCTGGTATTGTGAGAGCTACCTAGGGCATATTTTACCGCGAACACGATTGTGGCGGTCACGAGTACCCAGACCAGAAGCATCCCCAAACCTCCAAAGAAACCGGAGCCCCAATCCATATGATGCTCGTAGCTGTCATATGCAGATCTCAATTCGGCCGCTGCATAACTGCTTGAAAATGTCGTCAAAATAGCAAGATGTTTTGCTATTTTAGTCACCCGCGCCTCCGAGTCCTTATGAACCATCCGAAAGTAAGAAAAACCTTAATTCACCATAGCTTCTGCGGTTCACTTCAGCAAATCGAGCACTGCGGGTAAGCGGGGGCAAGTATCTTAGTTAAATGACGCTTATGGGTCCAGGCTGTGTGAATACTGCCGGTAAGATCAGTACCGTCAGACCATCCCGATTATGTTTGAGCTAACTTAGCCTCGGCCGAGCTAGGCTCGGACTATATCTTGGAGTTTGGTCACTCCGAAGATCGTTATTAGTCGCTTCAGGTTATAGGCTAGGATGTGAAGGCTCATTTCGGTTGCTACATTTTTCATCGTTTTGGTTAAGAAGTGCGTAGCTCCCATCCACGATTTTATTGTTCCGAATGGATGCTCTACCGTTTTTCTGTCTGTTGAATGCGGGCCTTTAACTTCGCAACGGTATAGTTGTTGTCTTTGCTGTTCACGGCTTTGAACTTGCTGCCATCGATGACCAAGGCCGAGTTATTGAACATACCGATGTTCTTGCAGATCACGACCAACTGAGCACATACCTTCTTGATGGCTGGGCCGTTATCACGACGAAAATCAGCGATCGTTTTAAAGTCTGGCGAGAGACGGCCAATTAGCCAGATCAGTTCTAGGTTTCGACGGCTCTCGCGTTCAAGTCGGCGGCTCGACTGAATACGGTTTAGATAGCCATAGATGTAGAGCTTTAAAAAGAGTCGATGGATGGTAGCCTGGACGGCGCAGTCTGCGCATGATCCGTGCGCTCAAAACCCAATGACAGGAGGTCTAGCTCGTTTACAAAACATCGATAACACGGACAGGGTTATCCGCATCAATATAATCATCCAAACTCTCTGGAAACAGCGTCGTTTGACCACGACTCGCTTCGGCTATAAATCCTGACATACCCACTCCAACATCATTAGCAGGAACGGGTACTTATTATAAATGGTAGGGAATTTTCACACAGCCTCGGTCGCTAACCGAAATAGATCCTCGTAATAGTCCAATAGACTAGGACTGTAACGGAATCTAATTCTCTGATGGGCGTGGCAATTCTGCCGCCGAGACAAGCCCAAAAAAACCGCCCAGGTGGTGGGCGGCTTTCGGTGAGGCTATGAGGGCTTAGGCGTTCTCGTTGAGTTTGCCTTCGAGTTCGTTCAGAGTCTCCATGCACTGCAGAATCTGCTGCACAGAAGAGTTAGGCTCGCGACTCTCACGGATAGCAGCGATAAACTCGCGATCCTGCAGCTCGATACCGTTGTTAGAGACAGCAACGCCGCTCAGATCGATCTTGTTATCGTGACCATCGTAAAGGTCATCGTAACGGGCAATGTAGGTACCGTTGTCACAGATGTAACGGAAGAAGGTACCCAGTGGGCCATCGTTGTTGAACGAGAGCGACAGCGTACAGATTGCGCCTGAAGGCACTTTCATGCCGATGCTCATATCCATTGCGATGCCCAGCTCTGGGTGGATTGGCCCTTCGAGTGCTTGTACGCGGTGAGCGCGTTCGCCCGTCTGGTATTGGAACAGGTCAACGGTGTGGGCTGCATGGTGCCACAGCAGGTGATCTGTCCATGAGCGTGGCAGGCCCAATGCATTCTTGTTGGTGCGACGGAAGAAGTAGGTCTGCACATCCATCTGCTGAACCTTGATCTCACCCGCCTCAATCTTATTGTGGATCCACTGATGGCTTGGGTTAAAGCGACGTGTGTGACCTGCCATAGCCACTAGACCGGTCTTTCTCTGCGCCTCAACAACGGCACGCGAGTCTTCGATGTTATCCGCCATTGGGATCTCAACCATCACGTGCTTGCCCGCTTCCATACACTGAATAGACTGCGACGCGTGCATCTGTGTCGGTGTTGCCAGAATAACAGCATCAACATCATCACGTGCCAGCGACTCTGCCAGGTCGGTCGTGTAATGGCCGATACCGCGCTCTTTAGCGAAAGCTTCGATCTTCTCGGGCTTAGTACCAACAACTGAGGTCACCTCAACCCCATCAATCTGCGCCAAAGCATCAAGGTGTTTCAAACCGAAAGCGCCCATAGCGCCTGCAACACAAACTCGCATCACTCTCTCCTAATTGGAATTTACGATGGGGTAGACAGTAACAACCTGCGCTGCGCCCTAACAATTAGAATGGCCCAGCGAGATATTAGTTTTTTAGAATCCTGCTGTTCAGATATCCGCATACTCAGCCGCACAGGACTGCAGTATGTCGATAAATTTTTGTTGAGTGGTTGTCGCCTTCCAGTCACGCCGCTGCATAAATCCAATGGAGCGGCGCGTATGGCTGAGTGCATATGGCATGACGGCCAACTGCCCTGCCTGTATCTCATGCTCTAGCTGGTGGCGGGATACTAAGGTCAGCCGATCGCTACCCAACAGCACCTCACGTGTGAGTACATGTGAGGTGGTTTCTACTAGAGACATATATCCGCTAGCCAGAGGCTCAGCAAAGTGGCTATTAAAAAATTCACGTGTTGGTGTTCCCTCGCGAGGGACTACCCAGGGATAAGCAGCCAATTGCTGCACGGTCAGATTGTTTGCCACTCTGAGCGGGTGATCAGCACGACCAATTATTGCCAGTGGTGGAGCTATCAGCTCACGTTGCAAAATGGTTTCGGTCGGCGCTGGATAACGCAACGCGCCAACGACAACATCCAGGTCAGCATTTATTAGGTGCCCCAACAGATCTTCGTAAGGCCCATCGACAAGCTCTAGCGTCAGGCCTGGGTGCGCCGCAGTAAACCGGTTAATCGCCATCGGCAACAGTGATGTACGTGCGAGCGGCATAGATCCAATACGAAGACGTCCACGTTCTCTGTTTCTGGCGGCGCTGAGCTCTTCAACACCCTGGGCTATCTCTGCGACAGCCAGCTTGGCGCGCTGGGTTAGAATTCTGGCGGGCCGGGTCGCGGCGATGCCGGTACTGGTTTTTTCAAACAGTGAAATACCCAGACTGCCCTCTAGGTCACGGGCGCTGCGATGCAGCGAGGACTGTGAGATTCCCAGATCTCTGCTGGCCAACGTAAAGTTCTGCCGATCAGTCACTGCCATTAAAGCACGCAGTTGAGTTGAAGATATCTGCGTTAACTGCTGCGCGGCACGCGCCTGACGCCCAGTGGTCTGTGTACCCTGAATTTCAGTCAAACCCAGTTGAATCCAGTCCAGACAGCGTTTGACACGTGCCAACCATATTTCCCCTTCACGCGTCAGATACATACCTGAAGACTGTCGATCAAATAGCACTGCATCCAGCTGCCCTTCTAATTTTGCTATCGCCTGAGTCATGGCTGGCTGCGATAGAAAAACCCTATTAGCCGCCTGGCTAATACTACCAGACTCCGCCACTTCTGCGAAAACACGTAGATGTCTGAGATTTGGGAAGGGCGTTGGTTGCATCATTTTCTCCAGATTGCTGACTGCATTCTATATCAAAAACCAATAGCTCACAGGTCAAATCTAACTAGCCCTTGAACGGCTCAATTTAGATACTGGACAGATAAACACTCCATAAGTTGAGGCCCTAATATGATTATCGATTGTCATGGACACTACACTACAACTCCTCCCGGCGTTGGCGCTTGGCGCGATGCGCAGAAAGATGCGGTTGCAAAGGATCCAAACTTTGTCGGCGAAAAAGGTGACTTCGGTGTAACCGATGATGAGATTCGCGAATCAATTATCAATAACCAGCTTAAACTGCAGAAAGATCGCGGCACCGATCTGACGATCTTCTCGCCGCGTGCAAGCTGGATGGGACACCATGTCGGTAACGAACACACTAGCCGCTTCTGGACTGAGAACCAGAACGATCTGATCCGTCGCGTCTGTGACCTCTTCCCTGAGAACTTCGTACCTGTTGCTCAGCTGCCACAGTCTCCGGGCGTTGACCCTGCCAAGTCTGTACCTGAGATCATCCGTACAGTCGAGGAGATGGGCTTTATCGGCATTAACTTGAATCCAGATCCATCAGGCGGTCACTGGAACGGCAGCCGCCTCTCAGCACGTGAGTTCTACCCAATTTACGAAAAGATGTGTGAGTACGATATCCCCGCGATGATTCATGTATCTGCAGCCTGTAACCACAACTTCGACACTACCGGTTCACACTACCTCGGTGCTGACACTACCGGCTTCCAGCAGTTGATGATGTCTGACGTTTTCAAAGACTTCCCGACACTGAAGATCATCATCCCTCACGGAGGCGGTGCGGTGCCTTACCACTGGGGTCGTTTCCGCGGCATGGCCCTGGATAAAGGGTTTGAGCTGGAAGAGCGCGTGCTCAACAACATTTACTTCGATACCTGTGTCTATCACCAGAAAGGTATCGACCTGCTACTCGATGTCATCCCAACTAAGAACATCCTCTTCGCTTCAGAGATGATCGGTGCGGTGCGCGGTATCGACCCTGAAACCGGTCACTACTTCGATGACACCAAGAAGTACATCGATGCGACCACCAAAATTGATGCAGCAGCGAAGCAGGCGATCTTTGAAGATAACACTCGCCGTGTGTTTAGCCGCCTGAAAGTCTAACCGCATACCAAGAATAAGGAGCCGACATGGCAGATAACGTAGTCGTACAACACATTGAGCGCGCCGATCCTGAAGTGATTGCCGGACTGGCAAAGCTGGGCGTAGCGACTGTCCATGAAGCAGCGGGGCGTACAGGCCTACTGGCACACTACATGCGTCCAATCTATCAGGGCGCTGCGATTGCCGGTAGCGCGGTAACCATCTCTGGGGCTGCGGGTGATAACTGGATGATGCATGTTGCTATCGAGCAGTGTCAGCCTGGCGATATTATGGTGTTTGCACCTACCTCACCTTCAGTTGATGGTTTCTTCGGCGATCTTCTGGCTACCTCTGCGCAGGCGCGCGGTGTGCAAGGCCTTATCATTGATGCCGGCGTACGTGATACCAAGATCCTACGCGAGATGCAGTTCCCTGTTTGGTCCAAAGCGGTCTACGCGAAGGGCACTATCAAAGAGACTCTGGGTTCGGTCAACGTACCTTTGGCGTGTGCAGAAGCGCTGATCTACCCAGGCGATATCATTGTTGCTGATGATGACGGCGTCTGTGTGATTCGTCGTGAGGAGGCAGAATCCGTCCTTAAAGAGGCTCTTGCACGCGAAGCGCGTGAAGAGGAGAAGCGCGTACGTATGGCCAACGGTGAACTCGGCCTCGATATCTATAACATGCGCCCACGTCTGGAAGAGAAAGGCCTAAAGTATGTCTAACGGCATTCGCTGTATGTGGATGCGCGGCGGCACATCCAAAGGGGGCTACTTCCTCAAACAGGAGCTTCCTTCGGACAGTGCCGAGCGCGATGCCTTTTTGCTGAGCATGATGGGCTCGCCAGACCCTGTGCAGATCGATGGTATGGGCGGGGCAGATCCGCTGACCTCAAAGATTGCAGTGGTCTCGAAGTCCACACGCGACGATGCCGATGTCGACTACCTGTTTCTGCAAGCCTTTGTAGACCAGGCGATCATTACGGATGCGCAGAACTGCGGCAACATTCTTGCGGGCGTCGGCCCGTTCGCCATTGAGCGTGGCCTGGTCGCGGCAGAAGATGATGAGACACAAGTACGCATCTTCATGGAGAACACAGGGCAGATCGCAATCGCTACGGTACAGACGCCCGGCGGCGTTGTGAGTTACCTCGGTGAAGCGAAGATCGATGGTGTACCGGGTACGCATGCAGCTGTACCTCTGGAGTTCTTGGACACAGCCGGCTCATCCTGCGGCGCCCTGCTCCCAACGGGTAATGCAGTCGATACCATCAATGGCGTCGAGTGCACGCTGATCGATAACGGCATGCCTGTTGTGGTAATGCGCGCCGCTGATATGGGCATCACTGGCACCGAGACCCGTGAAGAGCTGGAAGCCAATAGTGAACTCAGGTCTAGACTCGAGGCGATCCGCCTGCAAGCTGGCCCAATGATGAATCTTGGTGATGTAACAGAGAAGTCGGTACCGAAGATGTCGATGGTGAGTGCTCCGCTCAACGGGGGCGCTATCAACACTCGCACGTTTATACCGCACCGCTGCCACGCCACCATTGGTGTACTCGGCGCAGTCAGTGTAGCGACGGCAGCAATACTGCCGGACTCCCCTGCTGCCGCCGTGGCACAGGTACCCGAAGGCAGTCGCAAAACACTGGCGGTCGAGCACCCAACGGGCGAGATGTCCGTTGTACTTGAGCTGGATCAAGATGGCGCTGCCAAGAGCGCGGCACTATTACGCACAGCGCGCAAACTGTTCGATGGAACTGTTTTCGCCCTTTAATTAGAGAGATTTGAACAATGGATGCAGATTACCGTCCGTTTCACGACAACCCGAAAAAACCTGACTTTGTAGCCCCTGCCGGTGCCGTTGATGCACACTGCCATGTATTTGGTCCTGCTGAGCAGTTTCCTTACCACCCTAAGCGCAAGTACACGCCTTGTGATGCCTCTAAGGATCAGCTGTTTGCACTGCGCGACTACCTTGGTTTTAGCCGTAACGTGATCGTTCAGGCCTCCTGCCACGGTACGGACAATGCTGCGCTGGTTGATGCGCTCGAAACCGCGGGCGAGCTAGCACGTGGCGTTGCTGTCGTTGATCCGGCAATCACCGTAGAAGAGCTAGAGGCAATGGATAGAGCGGGCGTTCGTGGCGTTCGTTTCAACTTTGTTAAGCGTCTGGTCGACACCACACCTAAAGAGGTGTTCATGTCGATTGCAGAGAAGATTAAGCCGCTGGGTTGGCATATCGTTGTCTACTTTGAGGCGCCTGATCTGGAAGATCTGATCCCGTTCCTTAACGAGCTCAATACCACCATCGTTGTCGACCACATGGGTCGTCCTGATGTGACTAAGGGTGTTGATCACCCCGACTTCCAGCGCTTTATGGATCTGATGCGCAATAATGATAAAGTCTGGACCAAAGTGAGCTGCCCAGAGCGCCTTACGCAGCAGCCACCTGACTACTCAGATGTTGTGCCTTACATGCGCGCTCTAGTAGAGGCCTTCCCTGATCGCGTGCTTTGGGGCACCGACTGGCCGCATCCAAATATGAAGTCGCACACACCGGATGATGGTGCTCTGGTTGATGTGATCCCTCAGATCGCAGTAACCGAAGAGCTGCAGCAGAAGCTTCTGATTGATAACCCAATGCGCCTCTACTGGGAGCGCTAGGAGACTCTTTATGAGTGATAACCAGATGCCGGAAGGCACCTACAAATTTGATGGTGAGATGGCCACACTGGGCTTCAACCTCAACAAGATGTGTTTCACCTTCAATGATGAGGTGAGTCGCGCGGCGTTCCGTGAAGACGAAGCGGCGTACTGTGACAAGTTTGGCCTAAACGAAGTGCAGAAAGAGGCGATTCTTAAGCGCGATATTATCACCCTGCTGCGCAATGGCGGCAGCATCTACTACCTGGCTAAGTTTGCCGGCGTACTGGGCCTGAACGTACAGGATGTTGGCGGCATTATGACCGGCCAGACAACTGAAGAGTTTCAGGCATACCTAGATTCACAGAAGGTGGGCAAACCGAATGGCTAAGATGATTGGAATGATTGGCACCTCACACATCCCGGCGATTGGCCGCGCGGTGGACCAGGGGCTGGAAGAGACACCCTACTGGGTCGACTTCTTCGAAGGCTACAAGCCAATGCGTAAGTTCCTGCAGGAAGAGAAACCGGATATCGCGGTGCTCTTCTACAACGACCACGGCCTGTCGATGTTCCTCGACAAAAAGCCGACTTTCGCGATCGGTTGTGCTCCGCAGTATGAAAATGCTGACGAGGGCTGGGGTGTTAAAGTGATACCGCCACTAACCGGTGAAACCGAGCTCTCGTGGCATATTGTTAATCACCTGATTGAGAACGACTTTGATCCAACTGTTTGCCAGGATATCAAGGTCGATCACGGTGCCACTGTACCTATGTCTGTGCTTTACCCTAACCATAGCTACCAGGGCGTAAAAGTGATTCCGATTGCGATCAACTGTGAACGCCATCCAATGCCGAAGCCATCGCGTTCATACGCCTTTGGTAAAGCGATAGGCGACGCCATTCGTAGTTGGGATTCAGATCAGAAAGTGGTTGTACTCGGTACTGGCGGTTTGTCGCACCAGTTGGATGGTGAACGTGCCGGCTTCCTCAACACAGATTTCGATCAGATGTGTATGGACAAGCTCGTGACGGATCCGGAGTTCATCTGCCAGTACTCCAACGATGACCTGACTCGCATTGCTGGCGCCCAGGGTGTTGAGTGGGCTATGTGGCTCGCAGCGCGCGGCTGTTTCAGCGGTCCGGTCAAAGAGATTGAGCGCCGTCTCGTGGCTCCGATCTCTAACACGGCCTCAGGTCTGCAGCTACTGCTGCCAGCTTAGCGTCACATCGTTTGCAGGGGGGACCTTGGCCCAGCCAAGGTCGCGATTAATCGCCTCGTGCGGCTATGCCTCACAAACCTCCTACAGCTCTACCCTGCAATTTTCTCTGAGCACCCGCTCCACTCCATCGGCTTCACGCTCGGTGCGTACTTTCTGAAAAAGCTCTTTTGCTTGTGGAAAGTGCCAACCCAACATAGTCAGCCACTGTTTTATGCGACCATGCACATGGCGCTCTTCGATACTCGCCTTAACATCATCAAAGAAGTTGAGCAGATAGGGCTGAAGCCTCTGCCAGTTATGCTCAGTATCACGATTAGCACCCGGGTTGCGGATCTGCTCCACTAGAAATGGATTCGCTACAAGACCACGTCCGATCATGATGCGCTCACAGCCACTCACTTCACGGCATTTATGATAGTCCTCAGGCGTCCAGATCTCGCCGTTAGCGACCACTGGAATATTCACCGACTCACGTATACGGGCGATCCACTCCCAATGCGCTGGCGGCTTATAGCCCTCCACCTTAGTTCGGGCGTGCACGGTGAGGTAGGCGGCCCCGCCCTCCTCGATCGCTTTAGCGTTCTCCAGAGCCAGGCTCTTATCTTCGTAACCCAAGCGCATCTTACCGCTGACTGAGTAGTGCGGATCAACCGCGCTCCTAACGCCTTTAACCGCGTCAAACACAGAATTTGGTTGGCGCAGCATAATCGCTCCACCCATACTCTTGTTTACGGTTTTTGCAGGGCAGCCGAAGTTAAGATCAATCGCCGGAGCACCCAACTCAATCGCCCGCACGGCATTTTGACCCAGAGTCTGGGGATTAGAACCGAGTAACTGTACAGTCAGCGGTACTTCACCGTAGCCGCAATATTCGGACTGTAGCTCGGGAACAAGCCGGTAGAAAACTTTGGGAGGTAGAAGGTGTTCGGTTACCCGGACAAACTCAGTAACCATCGCATCAGGACCACCAATGGCCGCCTGTAAGCGGCGCATCGGTGCGTCTACAACCCCTTCCATGGGTGCTAGAACGATCTGCATAGCGTTAGACATCAATTAGAGCGCATCAAGGCCCAATTGAAGATCGGCTTTGATATCTTCGAGGTCCTCAAGACCCACTGAGACGCGAATCAGATTATCTCGGATCCCTGCAGCGGCACGTGCCTCGGCCGACATACGCCCGTGAGTCGTAGTCGCAGGGTGTGTAATGGTAGTTTTCACATCACCCAAGTTACCGGTAATTGAGATCATCTTAGTGGCATCGATCAAACGCCATGCTGCCGCTTTCAAATCTGCATCGGAGCTCTTCGCCTCAAACGAAAGCACGCCGCCAAAGGCTGATTGTTGGCTTGCAGCCAGCTCGTGTTGTGGATGCGACTTGAGGCCGGAGTAGTAGACGCGCTCAACCTCAGGCTGCTGCTCTAACCACTGAGCAAGCTCCAGTGCAGCAGACGAGTGCGCACGCATACGCAGCGGCATGGTCTCTAAACCTTTCTGGAACACCCAGGCATTGAAGGGGCTTAAACAGGTGCCCGCTGTGCGCACGAAACCAAACACCTCTTCCATATCAGCGTCGCAACCAACAACCACACCGCCAACAACCCGGCCTTGGCCATCTAGGTATTTGGTCGCCGAGTGCATAACAATGTCAGCACCGAGCTGTAGTGGTTTTTGCAGCGCGGGCGTCAAGAAACAGTTGTCGACAACCAGCTTCGCGTTGACCTCTTTAGCGATCCCACTTACTGCGCGTATATCAGTCACTTCAGCCAGTGGATTACTCGGCGTCTCCATAAAGAACATGCGGGTCTCTGGGCGCACCGCAGCACGCCATGCATCGAGATCCTTGGGATCGACAAAGGTCGTCTCAATTCCGCAACGACTAATATACTTCTCGAACAGTGAAACCGTTGACCCAAATACCGAGCGCGAACAGACTACGTGGTCTCCATGCTTCATCAGCGAGAGGCAGAGACTCATAATCGCAGCCATACCCGATGAGGTGGCGATAGCGCGTTCACCGCCCTCCATTGCTGCTATGCGGCGCTCAAACGCCTGTACTGTTGGGTTGGTAAAGCGCGAGTAGATGTTACCCTCGATATCTCCGCCAAAAGTGCCGGCGGCTTCTGCAGCGCTGGTGTAGACAAAGCTTGAGGTCGGGTAGATTGCATCAGAGTGCTCACCCTCTTCACTGCGGTACTGGCCTGCTCTGACGGCTAGGGTATCAGTTGCGTAGTGCGCATCAGTGAACTGCAGACGCTCGGGGCGTTCAAACTCTTTCTTGGCCATCGGTACCTCAGAATGCGCTATGTAGATCGGCAGATTCATTACTCTCGTCACTCTGTTTAGAGTCAGCACTGGCTTTAGCATCATCGTTGCGCTTCGCATCGATGCGTGCCAGGTAATCTTCAGAGACGGTGCCAGTTACGTATTTGCCGTTGAATACGCAGGTGTCAAAGTCATCGATCTTCTCATTAAACTTGGTAATTGACGCTTTTAGGTCATCGAGATCTTGATAGAGCATCCAGTCGGCACCAATCAGCTCACCGATCTCATCCGCTGTGCGCTCGTGGGCAATCAACTCGGTGGGCGACGGCATATCAATACCAAAGACGTTGGGGTAACGCACCTCAGGAGCAGCTGAGGCGAAGTAGACCTTGCGGGCACCCGCCTGGCGCGCCATCTCTACGATCTGCGCCGAGGTAGTACCACGGACAATCGAGTCATCTACCAGCATCACCACTTTGTCGCGGAACTCCGCCGCGATTGGATTGAGCTTCTGGCGTACAGACTTCTTACGCTGCGTCTGGCCCGGCATGATAAAGGTACGACCGATGTAGCGATTCTTGATAAATCCCTCACGGAAAGTCACACCCAGCTCTTTGGCCATCTCCAGCGCAGAGGTGCGGCTGGTATCCGGTATCGGGATAATGACGTCGATGTCGTGCTCGGGGAAGTCACGCAGTACTTTTTGCGCGAGCTTGTTACCCATCTCCATGCGCGCATGGTGCACTGAGATACCGTCGATGATTGAGTCCGGACGTGCCAGGTAAACATACTCAAACAGACAGGGTGCCAAGAGTGATTTTGAGGCGCACTGCTTAGTAGCGATCTCGCCATCCTGCGAGATAAAGATCGCCTCTCCCGGAGCCAAGTCTCGAACCAGTTCAAATCCAGATGTATCCAGTGCAACGCTCTCAGAGGCCACCATGTATTCGGTGCCCTGCTCGGTTTCGCGCTTGCCGTAAACGACGGGGCGAATACCAAAGGGGTCGCGGAAAGCAACAATGCCGTACCCGGTGATAATGGCTACAACGGCGTAACCACCCTCACAGCGCTGGTGCACGCGCTCAACCGCTGTAAAGATATCATCGGCAGTCGGATTTAGTTTACCCAGCCCCTGTAGTTCGTGAGCAAAGACGTTAAGTAGAACTTCCGAGTCTGAGGTGGTGTTGATATGACGCAGGTCTGCGCGAAAGATCTCGTCTGCAAGCTGCTCTGCATTAGTCAGGTTACCGTTGTGAGCCAAAGCGATGCCGTAGGGTGAGTTTACGTAGAACGGCTGTGCCTCAGCAGAGCTTGAGCTGCCTGCGGTTGGATAACGCACGTGGCCGATACCCATATTGCCGTTCATCTTCTTCATATGACGGGTGCGGAACACCTCGTTTACCAGCCCGTTATCCTTGCGCAAAAAGAAGCGCTGGCCGTCACTGGTCACCATACCCGCTGCGTCCTGGCCGCGATGCTGAAGCACCGTCAACGCGTCGAAAATGGTCTGATTTACAAAGCTTTTGGCAACAATGCCAACGATCCCGCACATTCTATTAACCTCGAAGAAGTATGCTGTTGCGTCTACCCTGCGCTACTAGCGCTCCAGATAGCCGCTCCTATCTGTTTCGCCATATCTTTGGTCCACCCCTCCAACAGCACAAAGTGCGGTATCAGAGATGAGGACTGCCACCAGTCGTTGGCTGCGACTGGAGTCATGCGCAGTAGCGCAACCATTACGATCACCACGAGACCGCCACGAACCACACCAAAGCCGACACCCAATAGGCGGTCCGTGGCGGAGAGTCCGGTGGCGCGCACCAGCGCAATGATCAACATCTGTATCAATGAGCCGCAGAGAAGCGTCAGCACAAAGAGTATGGCGAACGCTGCCATCAGCCCGGCAGCTGGATCTGGGAGGAAGGGGGCGATATGGGTGCTGAGAACACCCGAGAATAGCCGGGCAAGAACAAACGCCACTACCCAGGTGATGAGCGACATCGCTTCGCGGAGGAAACCGCGCTTAAGGCTCAACAAGCCTGACAGGGCGATAATCCCGACGATCACCCAATCTGTCCAAATCATCAACGTATCTCAGAAGAAATCAGGCAATATTTTACCAGAGCCTGATTGCGAACCCCAACTATTCACTAACTATTCGATCGTAAATCGAGTAATCATCCCATCAAGTGCATACTCCTGCTTGATACTCTCCTTGAGAGTTTCAAGACGAGTACGCTGCATCTCAGGTCCAATGTAAACGCGCACCAAGGTATCCGAGCGACGAATGTAGACTTTGTATCCCGCTTTCAATAGGTCAGTCTGCAGTGCACGGGCATTGCGTTCATCTTTAAAACTGGCCAGCTGCAGCCCCCAAGCCACTGGCAGACCATCCTGATCGAGTCGCGGCGTATCCTCAGCTGGTGAAGGCCCGGGAGCGACTTCTGCCACCTCCTTTTGGATCTCTTCAGGCAAAGGTGCAATCTGGACCGGCTCAGCAGGCTCAGCCGGCTTTATATTAACAACGGATGCCGCCTGCTCTGGAGTTGCTGCTTGAGGCTCGAGTGGCGCAAAAGGTTTAGGCGCAGGTGGTATCCGATTGGTCAGTTGGCGCTCTTTATAGCCGGCGGCATCGAATAGCAGCGGCGCAATGCTAAGAGAGATCACCACCAGTGCAATAGCGCCGACTGTTCGCTTCTTTAAGCCTGATCGCTTGGGGGCTAGTTCGCCTGCTGCATCTGCCACTCAAGTGCCTCCGTAACTGTTAAAAATGAGCCGCACACTACCACCAGATCATCTGCGCTGACCTGATGCTCAAGCGATTCAAGTGCTTCCATAACTGAATCGTAACTGCTTAGCGGGTTATTTACGAACGCTTGCAGCTCACTCGCGCTAGAGGCCCTCGGACCCTGCAGTGAAACTAAGTGCCACTCTGGCGCAAGCGCTTCGAGCTGCTGAACAACAGCAGCCCTATCCTTGTCCTTAAGCATTCCCAAAATGAGACGCAATTTGCCCGCAATTTGCAAATCCCGAAGACGCAATACTAGATATTTGGCGGCCTCTTCATTGTGCGCAACATCAAGCAACATAGGGGCCAGGCCTAAAGTAGAGCGCTGCATGCGCCCCATCATCTGAGCACTTTTCAGTCCCATTTTAATTTCAATAAGGCCCACTTTAGGGGCGATAAGAGAGAGCGCTTGAATCACACTCGGGGCATTTACTAACGGCAAATTGGGTCGAGGCAATTCGTCGTAACTTAAGGCTTCACCTTGAGCGTCGACTCCTTGCCAGCTCCACAGATCACCCTGATGAGTAAGATCAAACTCAACACCACGACGCAGTAGCTCAGCACCAATTGCGCCGGCATGATCAACGACAGATTCCGGCGGCGTTTTAAGGCCGCAAATTGCCGGTTTGCCTGAGCGAAAAACCCCAGCTTTCTCGTAACCTATCTGCTCCAAGGTATCGCCGAGCCAGTCGGTATGATCAAGTGCCACGCTCGTTAAAATGGCGAGATCCGCATCGATGATATTCACTGCATCCAAACGCCCACCCAAACCCACTTCAAGAATGACGTAATCAAGCTTCGCTAGTGAAAAGATATGCAGCGCGGCTAATGTGCCAAACTCAAAATAAGTTAATGAAATTTCTCCACGTGACTGTTCTATATGAGAAAAAGCATCACATATCTGATCATCCGAGGCGAGCTCACCCAAGAGCTGAATACGTTCGTTGTAGCGCAGAAAGTGCGGAGAAGTGTAGACGCCGGTACGGTAGTCGGCGGATCGCAAAATGCTATCGAGCATCGCGGTGGTAGAGCCTTTGCCGTTGGTTCCGGCTACAGTGATGACTTTGGAGCAACTGAGATCGATACCCATCCGCTGCGCAACTGCAGCCACGCGGTCTAGACCAAGTTCGATCTCAGTAGGATGACCGGCCTCAATGTAGGCGAGCCACTCGTTCAGTGAAGCTGGAGTTGCCACTGAATCAGATATTATTCAGCAGCGGTCACAGGCTGCGCTGGCAAGCCCTGCAACTGACGCAGCATCTTGGCCAGACGCTCGCGCATCTCTTTGCGGTGGATAATCATATCGACCTGACCATGCTCAAGCAGAAACTCTGAGCGCTGGAAGCCTTCAGGCAATTTCTCGCGGACAGTCTGCTCGATTACACGAGGACCGGCAAAACCAACCAGCGCACGGGGTTCAGCTACGTTGAGATCGCCCAACATAGCCAGAGAAGCTGACACACCACCATAGACAGGATCGGTTAGTACAGAGATAAATGGCACACCTGCTTTACGCATCTTTTCGAGAATGGCGCTGGTACGTGCCATTTGCATAAGCGAGAAGAGAGCCTCTTGCATGCGAGCACCGCCCGACGCTGAGAAGCAGATCAGTGGTTGGCGCTCTGCCAACGCAACCTCGGCAGCACGTACGAAACGCTCGCCGACCACCGTACCCATGGAGCCGCCCATAAAGCGGAATTCGAATGCAACAGCTACCACAGGCTGAGACTCTAGCGTACCACGCATCGCAATTAATGCATCTGTCTCGCCGGTATCGCGCTGCGCAGCGGTCAGTCGATCCTTGTACTTCTTGGAGTCTTTGAACTTCAGACGATCAATCGGCTCAATGTCTGCAGCCAACTCAGAGAGACTCCCCTCGTCCAGGAACTGAGTTAAGCGGGCACGCGCACCAATACGCATATGATGGTCGCACTTAGGACAGACCGACAGATTCTTCTCAAGTTCCGGCTTGTAGAGCACCGACTCACACTTGGGGCACTTCTCCCACAAACCTTCAGGGATTGCGTTCCGCTTCTTCTCGGAACGCACCAGGTTGGGTACGATCTTATCTAACCAGTTACTCATCTCAATCCCCGAACTTAAGCGGCATCGACCGCTGTACGCATATCCTTAATGATCGCAGCCACCGCAGCAGGAATCTCCTGCGGGCGGGTTGATAGCTCAGCGATCTGATTGACCAACACACTACCAACAATTGCGCCATCTGCAACCTTACAGACAGCCGCAGCCGATTCGCCATCGCGAATACCGAATCCTACACAGAGCGGTAGGTCAGTGTCCTGACGCATCTCAGTGATGTAGGTTGCGACTTCGTCGACGTTGAGGGCTTTGGAACCTGTCACTCCTTTAACCGAAACGTAGTAAAGGTAGCCCGAGCCCTGCTCACAAATTGCCTTACGGCGCACTGGCGACGTTGTTGGCGAGATCAGGAAGATGATATCCAGGCCCTCTGCCTTGAGTGCAGCCATAAGACCTTCGGACTCAATCGGTGGCAGGTCAACGGTTAACACACCATCGACACCGGCGGCTTTCGCACGCTGAGCAAAGTTTTCGTAACCGATCGCTTCAACCGGGTTTAGGTAGCCCATGAGTACAACTGGGGTATCAGCGTCTTGCTGGCGGAACTCAGCTACCATATCAAGTACGTCTAACAGGCGCGTACCGTGCATCAACGAGCGCTCACACGCGAGCTGAATGACAGGACCATCAGCCATTGGATCTGAGAACGGCACACCGAGCTCAATAACATCGGCGCCCGCCTCGACTAGCGCGTGCATCAGCGGAACAGTGACAGCTGGCTCAGAGTCTCCCGCAGTTACATACGGGATAATCGCTTTACGGCCATCGGCTTTCAGCTGGTTAAAACGCGCTTCAATACGATTCATTCGTCTTTTTTCCCTAAAAGCTTACATCTCGATACCGTCGATCTGAGCGACGGTATGTATATCTTTATCACCACGACCGGAGAGATTCACGACGATCACTTGATCAGGCGACATCTCCCTCGCCATCTTCATCGCATAAGCCACAGCATGCGCAGACTCCAGCGCCGGCATAATACCCTCAATCTGAGTCAGTTTGCGGAACGCATCCATCGCTTCGTCGTCCGTCGCTGCAACATACTCTGCACGGCCTATATCTTTGAGGTAACTGTGCTCTGGCCCTACGCCTGGGTAGTCCAAGCCAGCAGAGACCGAGTGTGTACCCAAGATCTGGCCTGCATCATCTTCCATCAGATAGGTACGCATACCGTGTAGTACACCTGGACGACCTGCGGTTAGCGGCGCTGCATGCTGGCCTGTCTCCAAACCAAAACCGCCCGCTTCCACACCGATCATGCGAGTTTCAGTGTCATCCATAAATGGGTAGAACATACCGATAGCGTTGGAGCCACCACCGACACAGGCGACGACTGCATCCGGCAGGCGACCGATCTGCGTCATCGACTGCTGCTTGGTCTCACGACCAATGACCGCTTGGAAATCGCGTACCAGTTTAGGGTACGGATGTGGACCCGCTGCAGTACCAATAATGTAGTAGGTGTTATCGACGTTAGTGACCCAATCACGCATCGCTTCGTTCATAGCATCCTTGAGCGTGCGGGTACCCGAAGTCACAGGAATAACCTCTGCACCCAGAAGACGCATACGGTAGACGTTCAGAGCCTGGCGGCGAACATCCTCTTCACCCATGTAGACCTTACACTCAAGCCCCAGGCGTGCAGCAACGGTTGCCGATGCAACGCCATGCTGGCCTGCGCCAGTTTCTGCAATAACGCGCGGTTTGCCCATGTACTTTGCCAGCAGAGCCTGACCGATGGTGTTGTTAACCTTGTGGGCACCGGTGTGATTCAGATCTTCGCGCTTGAGCCAGATCTGTGCACCACCACAGTGAGCTGATAAACGTTCAGCATGGTAGAGCGGCGAGGGACGACCCACGTAATGCGCTAGGTCTTTATCGAATTCATCCTGAAAGTCGGGATCTTTACTCAGCCTTTCATACAGGGCTTCAAGCTCTTCGAGCGCGCCCATAAGAGTTTCAGAGACAAACCGTCCGCCATGGATACCAAAATGGCCATTAGCGTCAGGTACGTTAATTGAGTTGTTCTGCTCAGCTGTTGTTGACACGGTGCACCTCAGCAATAAATTGTTCTAATTTTTTGGCGTCCTTGATTCCTTTCGACTGCTCTACGCCACCACTCACATCGATAGCGTAAGGCCGTACCTGGTCGATTGCAGCAGCAACGTTGCCGCTGTCCAGACCACCTGCCAGAGTAATCTCTGAAGCAAGTTCAGCTGGAATCCTTGACCAGTCGAATTGCTCGCCGGTACCTCCCGGAATCCCGGGAGTGTAGGCATCAAGCAAAACACCTCTCGCGTCTGCGTACGCGAGTATCTCTTGGTTTAGATCTAAATCTGGTTTCATCCGCAGCGCTTTGATGTAGGGCCGTTCGTATCGACCGCTCTCCTCAGCCGTTTCACGACCGTGGAACTGTAACAGATCAACCTGCGTCTCATCGATAACCCGTTGAATATATTCAGGCTCCGCATCCACAAACAGCGCTACACTGGTTACAAAGGCGGGAAGACGAGAGATGATAGCCGCAGCATCTGGGATAGAGACCGCGCGCGGGCTTTTGGCATAGAACACAAAACCGAGTGCGTCAGCACCCGCATCAACGGCCGCTAACGCGTCCTCCATACGGGTAATACCACAGATCTTAACTCGCGTTCTCAAACCAAGCACTCAAGCGCAAAAAACAAAGGCCGTATCTTAACTTAGCAGCGCCGCGAACGAAAGCCTGAAAGCCCACTGTAGGAGCCTCTTCAAAGAGGTGGCGACAAGATCACGCGCTACGCTCAAGCCTAGGGGCGTTACAGGAAGAATGGACCCTGGTTACCGGGTGGAAGTTCGAACTTTTCGGGATATTTAACATCCACGAAGTACAGTCCCCACGGGGGCGCGGTTACGCCGCCCATTCTTCGGTCGCGCGCATCAAGCACCTCGCGACTCCAGTCAGTGGATGCCTCCCCTGCTCCAATTTTCATCAGAACACCAGCAACATTACGCACCATGTGATGTAAAAACGCATTGGCACAGATATCGATCACGATAAGCTGCCCCTTTTTATAAACCTCTAGTGACTTGACCGTTTTCACCGGACTTTTTGCCTGACAGGCAATAGCGCGATAAGAGGTAAAATCATGTTCACCCACTAGATGCTTTGCGCCCGCCTGCATACGCTCTAAATTCAGCTCTTTATGCGTCCAGGTAACACCGCGACTAAGAATCGCCGGTTTCACCTCAGCTGAATAGATCAGGTAGCGGTAGCGCCGCTCCATCGCTGAAAAGCGCGCATGAAACTCATCCGAGACCGGTTTAGCCCAGAGCACCGCCACATCATCCGGCAGTTTCGTATTGGTACCGCGTACCCAAGCACGATCTGGCCGCTGAACCTGTGCATCGAAGTGTATTACCTGGTAGCAGCCGTTTACGCCGGTATCGGTCCGCCCAGCACAGATAACATTGACGGGGTGGCAAGCTATCTGCGACAGAGCCGCTTCCAGAGTCTCCTGAACGGTTACTACACCCTCATCGCGCTGGGACTGCCAGCCGTGATAGTTATAGCCTGCGTACTCAATACCTAGCGCGTAACGGGTCGTAGAACGAGAAAGGGCGACTTGCGTCGCCCCTTGATCTTCAGATGTGTGTTGCATTAACTCAACTTATCCAACAGAGACTTGGCTTCGGCTTGCTGCTCAGCGTTGCCGTCGCGTGCGATTTCGCCAAGGATATCACGAGCACCCTCAGTGTCGTCCATCTCAATGTAAGCGCGAGCCAGATCCAGCTTGGTCTCCACCTCATCAGCACCATCAAGTGAATCCAGTAGATCGTCTTCAAATAGATCCTCGTCATCACCCTCTTCTACTAACTCAATATCGCCATCATCTTCTGCCAGCATCTCATCCAGCTCATCCTCCAGACTCATGTCCAGATCATGCGCAATGTTGGCCGTCAGCTCTTCTTCGACTAGCTCACCCGGCGACTTAGGGCGCTCAGGCTCATCAATCGTCATCTCATTACTGAGGTCCTGCATCATCTCATCTAGGTCTGTTTCAGGGAGCGTATCCAGCTCGTCAACACCTGATGCTGCCACATCGGCAAGCTCAGCCGGAGCTTCATCAAAGGAATCACCATCATCAAGAGTTAAACCTTCGAGCGAATCAGTCGCCAACTCAGCATCTTCAAGGGGTTCGTCATCCAGACTCAGGCTGGTATCGAAGTCACCCAACTCAAGCAGATCATCCTCCTCGACGGCTTCATTGTCATCGACACTAACCATCTGATCCAGCCCGGCCGCTGACTCCAACTCCGGTGGAAACTCCTCGTCGACACCTAGCTCCTCGATACCCATCTCCTCAGCATCCAGGTCAGGTGCTTCAAAATCGAGTGCAGTTGAGGCTTCAGTTGCTGAGTCAGTGTTCTGTTCAGTCTCGAGCTCCGCCGCATCGGCTAACAACATCTTATCGAGATCATCATCAACTAGGTCATCGATCTCGTCATCTTCACTGACAGTATCGAGCGGCGCATCCTCATTGGCCTTATCCATCTCGATGGGCTCATCGGTCAGCTCCGAATCTTCAATCTCAGCAGATTCGGCAACCTGATCCGACTCGGGTTCGATCTCTTCAGAGAAAAACTCCTCGTCGATCATATCGGCCGCCTCTTCGGCCACCGCCTCTTCACCAAAGTTGTCAGCAACTGCAAATTCGAGACCCTCGAGCTCATCATCCTCGAGGCTTTCATCTGCTAACGGCACATCGCTTACCTGAGCATCATCGAGTGACTCATCGTCCAGCAGATCATCCTCGAGATCCGTCTCCAGCAGCTCATCTAGATCAGTATCGATATCCGCATCGGAGTCGAGCAATGCATCCAGATCATCCGCCTCTTGCGGCTCACCCGAAACATCTTCATCAAGGATGTCGTCAAGCACCGAGTCAATCTCCGAACCACCGAGCTCTGACTCATCAACCGCTTCCATCTCAGAGAGATCAATCTCTGCTGCAGGGGTCGGATCATCATCGAGGTCCAGATCCAGATCCATATCTAGGTCAAGATCATCGAGCTCATCCACCGGATCCGCTTGAGCCTGACTCGCCAGCGCAGCTCCTGCTACTGCTGCTGTCGCCGCGACGGCAGATGATGGGCTCTCCTCAAACTCAGGAATTTCATCCTCGGGTGACTCAACCTTCTTGCCCTTCTTACCCTTTTTGGACTTGCGAGGTGCCGGTTCATCATCGTAATCAGCTGACTTGCGACGACGCGCCAGCGCCGCAAGCGCCAGTAGAAGCAGCAGCACACCACCCGCGCCGCCTAAGTACAGCGGATTCGCCATCATCAGATTGATAAACTCATCCACCGGGCTCGGCTTAGGTTTGTTAGCCTCCTGTACCTGCTTCAGCATCTCTGCCTGTAGCGAAGCCATCTGCTGATCTTTCAATTCAATCAGGCGCTGCATTGCGGCGAGCTGCTCTTGAATCGAATCGAGCTTTTCGCCCAGCTCAGCATTCTCGCGGGAGACCTTATCCACCGACTCCTGCGTTACCAACAATCGATTCTCGAGATCCTCGTTACGCTGAATCAGCTCAATCTCGCGCTCAGAGGGGCCTGTATCAACAACAGCTTTGTCACCCTCGACCTCGATAGCCTCCGCCTCAGGCGCCGCATCACTTGAAACGGACTCCTCCATCTCAGCCGGCTTTTCCGCTGTTACAATTTTCAGCTGACTCTCTGACGCATCAGGCGCACCCTCAGCGGTACCACTCGCTTGGGTATCAGCTGCAGTCGTATCCGGTTTAGCCTCAGGTTTAGGCTCTGACTTGGGCGCTGCAGCCGCGCGACGACTCGCCTTCCACTCTGCAGTCTGACGAGCCGCTTCGGCAATGGCCTGTTTGCGGGTCAGTGCACGAGCCTCCTCGGCCGTTGGTAGCTTCATCACCTGCCCAGCACGCATCACATTGATGTTTGAAGTTGGAAATAGCTGCGGGTTTTTACGCTGCATCGCTACCATCATCTGCTCGATACTGATGTCCGATGCAGCGCGATTGTTCTTGGCCAGAACATAGAGGGTATCGTTGTTTTTGACGAAAATTTCGCCACCACCAACATTGGTTTGGATATTGGAGCGCTGCGCCGGTGCAGCAACTGGCTGCTGGGCAGATGCCGCCGGTGTCGTTGCCGCAGGCGCGTTAATCGCTGTCGTCACCGGGGCCGGGTCAAAGACCGGAGGATCAAGCAGTAACGTGTACTCCCGGACCAGTCGACCCTGAGGCCAGTTAACCTCCATTAGAAAGCTCAGGAAGGGTTCCTGAACCGGCACCGACGAGGTAACGTGGATAGACCCGCTACCGTCAGGGGCTACTTTTACTTGGAACCTAACATCACTGAGAAAACGTGACTTGGTTAGCCCGGCGAGAGAGAACTCGTCGATATCCGCCATGCGCGGCAGGATCTGTTGTGCTGAGAGGTCTCTAACCTGCACTAAACGGATGTCTGCATCGAGCGGCTCGTTGAGTGCCGAGTTGACACGAACCTCTCCGAGACCCAGTGCATTTGCCTGTCCTGCTGCAATTACCGAAGCAACCGCAAGACTTAGCGCGAGTTTGCGCACCATCTTATCTATCCTTATGTTTGGCCAATACACCTGCTTTTTGCCAGAAAAACAGGCAGTTGCGTTTCGCAAAACTAAATGAAGTATTGTAGGAAGATAGAGACTGGTCAAGCGAGCCCGGGCATTTATTCCCCGCTCGCTTTTTTGTAGGCTAAAACTGACTCAAAAGAGCTACATTAGTGAGCTGTTACAAGAGCGCGCAATGCGTCGACGGCATTCGATGCGCGGCCTAAGCGCTGTTCATCAAACAACAGAGTCATCAGCAGCACATTTGCATCTTGCGGATCAAAACGCAAACGGGCAACTAGGCACTCTTCGATGCCTGTGGCACTCTGAGTAGATGCCGAGGCGGAAGGTGCGTAACGCAGCTTAGCCTCGCGATCGATCAGATGAATCAGTTCACTAAGTTCAGCACCTTTGTCCAACTCAACAGCGAGTGTGACTGCGGTACCGTGAAACAGAGGCACCTCCACCGCTGACGCGTTTACTTCCAGATCCTCAGCACCAAGCAGCTCAGCCAAGCCCTCAGCGTAAAGCGCCTCAACCGGCATGGACGCATTTGCCATCGGTTTTTGAGGCTGTGCAATCAGGTTAAACGCCATACTTGCATCCAAGTACTTAGCCGCCGCTTCGCGTCCGTTGAGCAAGTGAGCCGTCTCGGTTGCCAGCGCCTGAACACCGGCCTGGTCGTGCATACTTGCCGGCAGCATTAGCGTTGCTGTCACGCGCAGCGGTTCAACAGCAGCCGAGAGCGTTTTTAGGATCACGGCTGTGGCCAGTAGCGCCGGCTCAGGTGAGCGATAGACCGCCCCTTTGGCCAGAGCAAGTTGGCTCTCACTAACACCGGCAAGCAAAAGCTCACCTTCCTCAGTTTCTGCT
Organism: Oceanospirillaceae bacterium; assembly: GCA_038137135.1. Taxonomy (GTDB): domain Bacteria; phylum Pseudomonadota; class Gammaproteobacteria; order Pseudomonadales; family Balneatricaceae; genus Marinobacterium_E. Next base: position 24,409 of record JAYQBD010000022.1, read on the forward strand.
CGCGCATGCAAGTCAAACAGCGTGAGAGCAGGAGCGATTGCTACCAGGGTCTCGGCGGGAATCTCAGGTGCGCAGAGAATGGCTAGCTTGGCATCATCAAGATCGATGTTAGCGTAGCTGCGCACACGCAGCGCACGTCCATTCACCATCAGCGAACGCCCTGCCTCTTCCTCTGTATCATAAAGTTCAAAGACCACCTCTTTAGCAAGCGGGTGATCCTCTAGCAGCTCAAGCAACTGCTCACCAGCTAGGGCGCTGACACCGAGAAGTAGGACTTTATTCGACATGACAAAACTCCAGAATAGAATCAGCCCGCAGATGCGGGCTGATAGAAAAAACGCTGTGAGAGCGCTCTATTAACGTTCGTTCAGAATGCGCAGCATACGACGCAGTGGCTCAGCCGCACCCCAGAGAAGCTGGTCACCGACGCTGAAAGCGTTGAGGTACTGCTTACCCATCTTCATCTTACGCAGACGACCTACCGGGATGTTAAGCGTGCCAGTAACTTTGGTCGGTGTCAGCTCTTCCATGGTGATCTGACGGTCGTTCGGCACCACTTTCACCCAGTCGTTGGCTTCGGCGATCATCTGCTCAATCTCACCCATTGGGATGTCTTTGTTCAGTTTGATCGTGAACGCCTGGCTGTGACAACGCATAGCTCCGATGCGAACACAGGTACCATCAATTGCGATAGGGTTGGCATGGCGACCAAGGATCTTGTTAGTCTCAACGAAGCCCTTCCACTCCTCTTTCGACTGGCCGTCGGCAACCGGCACATCGATCCAAGGGATCAGAGAGCCGGCGAGCGGCACACCGAAGTTATCAACGGCAAGATCGTTGCGCATTGTGTTGGCAACCTGACGGTCAATATCAAGAATGGCAGATGCAGGGTCTTTGAGCATTTCAGCCGAACCGTCGCGGATCTGGCCCATCTGCGTGATCAGCTCGCGCATGTTGCGCGCACCCGCACCCGATGCAGCCTGGTACGTCATTGAACTGACCCACTCAACATGACCGGCCTTGAATAGGCCGCCAAGGCCCATCAGCATCAAGGAGACAGTGCAGTTGCCACCGACAAAGGTCTTGATACCTTTGCTCAGCCCTTTATTGATGACATCCGCATTTACAGGATCAAGAATGATAATCGAATCATCGGCCATACGCAGAGCAGAGGCTGCATCGATCCAGTAACCGTCCCAGCCCGCTGCGCGCAACTGAGGGTAAACCGCTTTCGTGTAGTCGCCACCCTGACAGGTAATAATCACATCCATCTGTTTGAGCGCATCAATATCATTTGCGTCTTTCAGCGGAGCGATCTCTTTACCGATCTCAGGGCCTGCCTGGCCTACCTGAGAGGTGGTGAAAAATACTGGCTCGTTGATCTGGTCAAAATCGTTCTCTTCCAGCATGCGCTGCATAAGAACCGATCCCACCATGCCGCGCCAGCCGACAAAACCTACACGATTCATGTTTAACCTCTGTTTTAAGAGTACTTCTTACTTCGGTATCCAATCCCGAAGACGATTAAAAAAGGCCGGTATCATACCGGCCTCTTTGAGCGATCTGGCCGTTTACGCGTTCAGCGCAGCAATTACCGCATCACCCATTTCCGTTGTGCTCACCTTCTGCATACCTTCAGAGAAGATATCCGCAGT
>JAYQBD010000023.1:0-25446 GCA_038137135.1 Oceanospirillaceae bacterium
AGAGGTCGTCACATCCGCCCACATGTACCTCATCGATAAATATCTGTGGGACGGTTCGTCGGCCACTGCGCTGCATCATCTGAGCGCGCAGAGCGGAATCTTGGTCGACATCAATCTCATTGTACTCAACCCCTTTGGAGTCGAGCAGCATCTTGGCCCGCATACAAAAACCGCACCAGCGTGATGAGTAGAGATCGATATTCATGGGGCTGCCCTTACTTCGAGACGACAGGCATATTCTGCCCACGCCATTCAGTTATGCCGCCAGATAGACGCACTGGGTTAAAACCAGCAGCCTTGAGTTTGCGACAGGCCGTGCCGGCAGTCTGACCCATATTGCAGACCACAATGATCGGCTTCTCCTTGTGAGCGTTAAGCTCGCTCATGCGACGGTCTATATCTGCCAACGGCATATTGATTGAGTTAGCGATATGGCCTGCGCCAAACTCTTTCTTCGCTCGGATATCAATAACCACCGCATCCTCTTTATTGATCATGCGCGTCGCCTCTGCTGGAGAGGCCGATTTACCGCTCTTCTGACGCTCAGTAAAGATCAGCATCATTAGGGTAAAGACCCAAGCGAGCACTAACAGAGGGTTATTGCCGATAAAATCGAAGATGTTTTCCATGGAGCATCCATCTGTACAAAAAATTATGGGGCAGAAGTATACCCTGACCGGCGCCTCGGTATAAGAGTTTGAGCCAAATTAAGCCGCCAGCGCGTGGCCTTGCGGCGGCAGAATCGGTAAGATTCTCACAACTTAAGTCTTAGATGCTGAGAAGAGAGCAAATGACCACCCCAAAACAGACAAAAGCGCTGATTATTCTTGATGGCTATGGTGTAGAGGCGACTGAATCCTCTGCCGTCGCTGCCGCTAACACCCCTGTGTGGGACCGCCTGATGAGCGCTAATCCCAATTCGCGTATCCAGACCTCAGGCATGGCCGTAGGCCTGCCCGATGGTCAGATGGGCAACTCTGAAGTTGGACATATGAATATTGGCGCAGGCCGCACGGTCTACCAAAACCTCACGCGTATCACCAAAGCGATTGAGGATGGTGACTTCTTTGAGAATAGCGTGCTCTGTAACGCGATGGATGCGGCGATTACTAACGGTCGTGCCGTGCATCTGCTGGGTCTGCTGTCACCGGGCGGTGTGCACAGCCATGAAGATCATATCTTTGCGCTGGCAGAGATGGCAGTAAAACGTGGTGCCAAAGCTGTCTATCTGCATGCCATCCTTGATGGCCGTGATATGCCGCCACGCTCTGCTGAGGCTTCATTGAAAGCGGCCGATGCGAAATTCGCTGAGTTGGGTACGGGTGCAGTTGCAACGGTTGTCGGCCGTTACTTTGCTATGGACCGCGATAACCGCTGGGATCGTGTGCAGCAGGCGTACGATGCGATGACGCTGGGTCAGGGCCAGCAGACGGCAAACTCGGCCGAAGAGGCGCTGGCCGCGGCCTATGCCCGCGATGAGAACGATGAGTTTGTCGCTGCAACGGTTATCACCGATGCAGCAGGTCAGCCTAAGGGTGTAGTTGCCGATGGCGATGCGCTGATCTGCGCAAACTTCCGTCCAGACCGCGCGCGCGAGATCACCCGCTGTTTTGTTGAAGGTGAGAGCTTTGACGGGTTTGCACGGGCGGCTAGGCCTAAGCTTGCCGACTTTGTGATGCTGACTGAGTATGCTGCGGATATCCCCGCCTCTTGCGCCTACCCACCAGAGAGCATCTCTAATGATCTGGGTGCTTATCTCTCCTCCATCGGCCGCACACAGCTGCGTATCTCAGAAACCGAGAAGTACGCTCACGTCACCTTCTTTTTCAATGGCGGTGCAGAGGCTGTGTACCCCGGAGAGGATCGTATTTTGGTGCCTTCTCCGGACGTGGCAACCTACGATCTGCAGCCTGAAATGAGCCTGCCGGAGGTGTCGGACAAGCTCTGCGAAGCGATTCGCAGTGGTAAGTACGACCTAATCGTTTCGAACTTTGCTAACGGCGATATGGTTGGTCACACCGGTAAGTTTGATGCCGCAGTGAAGGCCTGTGAAGCGGTTGACGCAGCGCTTGAGAAAGTACTGGCGGCGATGGCAGAAGTTGGTGGTGAGACACTGATCACCGCTGACCACGGCAACGTTGAGCTGATGGTGGACCCGAATTCGGGCCAGCCGCACACCTCACACACCACCTGGCCGGTAGCGCTCGTTTATGATGGCCCTCGCAACGCTTCGTTAAAGCTGCGTGATGGGGCCCTATGTGACCTGGCTCCGACACTACTGAAGCTGATGGAACTACCTCAGCCTGAAGAGATGACCGGCCAACCTCTGGCGGATATCTAAGTTGAAGCTTCGAGTTGCTGTGCTGCTGTTGGCTAGCTTGATCTGGCCAGCAGCAGCGCAGACTGCGTCTGAAACTGGCGCTGAACTCGAGCAGCTCAAACAGCAGATCGCCAAGCTAGAAAAGCAGATCGATGCAGAGTTGGGTGATCGCGAATCGCTGCAACGCCAGCTGCGTGCTAACGACAAAGAGATCGCCGACCTTACGTTGCAGCAGCAAGACCTGCAGTTGCGGATCAAAGCACTCAACAGTCGTGCAGGGGATCTCACTGCTCGTCGCGCGCAATTACAAGCTAAGATTGGTCAGAGTCGTGAGCGCCTACAGCAGCTGCTATTAGAGCAGTATCAGCAGGGGCAGCAGCCTCGCCTTAAGTTGCTCCTATCCAACCGCTCTCCTGCCGATCTTGACCGCATGATGCGCTACTACGAGGGGATTAGTTCAGCGGTCAAACACCAAGCCGATGCTTTTAACGCGCAACTGGAGGCACTGGCGACAACGAACGCTGATATTGATGCAAACGAGGCTGAACTGCGGGCTGAGGGTGAGCTCTTAGCTAAGCAAAAACAAGCAGTTGAGACGGCTAAGATTAAACGGGTTAAAACACTGGCCCGTATCAACAGTTCAATCGATAAGAAAAAAGGTCGCGTGGCTGAGCTCAACGCAGACGTCGCGCGATTGCAAAAGCTACTTGAGGATATCAATCGATCAGTCGATCTGATGGCGCTAGAGTCGGGCTCTGCCCCCTTTGATAAGAGCCGAGGCAAGTTACCTTGGCCGGTGCAGGGTAAGGTTCTGCAGCGCTTTGGTTCAGAGCGCAGCAGAGATGGGGTGGTGTTGGCGGTGGATGCCGGTAAAGCCGTTTATGCCATCCATCCAGGCCGCGTGGTATTCTCGGAGTGGTTGAGGGGTTACGGGCTTCTAATTATCGTTGACCACGGCCAGGGCTACATGAGTCTGTATGGCCAGAATCAATCTCTGATGCGTCAGACAGGGGATTGGGTCGGCGCTGGAGACGCCATTGCAGTTTCTGGAAATAGTGGTGGTTATGCCCAACCGGCCCTCTACTTCTCGATCCGACACAATGCCCAAAGTGTCGACCCGATGAAATGGCTCAAGCGATCATAGCGAGGTAAGCATGTTCAAACTCCGTCCACTGATGCTGGCAACAACGCTGGCTTTAAGCACCCCTGTAGTGCCAGTTATGGCGGAGGAGTCCGAGCAGCTGCCACTTGAAGAGCTGCGTATGTTTGCTGAGGTGTTTGGCCGCATCAAGAGTGCCTATGTTGAGCCGGTGACGGATGAGCAGCTCCTAGAGGATGCCATTCGCGGTATGGTCGCAGGCCTCGACCCTCACTCCTCCTACCTGGCTCCCGATGACTTTGGCAGTTTGCAGGAGAGTACTTCTGGGCGTTTCGGCGGCTTGGGGATAGAGGTGGGTATGAAGGATGGATTCATCCACGTCATCTCACCGATTGATGATACTCCGGCTTCGCGAGCAGGCCTTCAGTCGGGTGATCTGATCATCAAGATTGATGATACCCCAGTACAAGGCATGGGCTTGAGCGAAGCTGTAGACCTACTGCGCGGTGAGATTGGAACCAGCGTGCGTCTATCGATTATGCGTGACTCTGCTGATGCACCTTTTGAGGTGGAGATTGAGCGTGCGGCGATCAAATCCTCAAGCGTGAAGAGTCGTCTGCTGGCAGATGGATACGGTTATGTGCGCATCAGCCAGTTCCAAGCTAATACCGGTGAAGAGCTCAACAGCGCAATTGCGAAAGTCAGTGAAGCTCAGCCGCTAAAAGGGTTGGTTGTGGATCTGCGAAACAACCCCGGTGGCGTGCTTCAGGCGGCGGTCGATGTCTCTGATGCGTTTCTAAATGAGGGGCGAATTGTCTACACCGAGGGACGTCTGGAGCGTTCAGAACTGAGTTTTGATGCCAATGCTGATACCGCAGTGCCGATGGAGACACCGGTTATCGTGTTGATCAATGGCGGTTCAGCCTCGGCTTCAGAGATTGTGGCCGGTGCACTGCAAGATCAACAGCGGGCGGTAATTTTGGGTACCCAGAGCTTCGGCAAAGGGTCTGTGCAGACGATCTTACCGCTTTCTGAGGATCGTGGAGTTAAGATTACCACCGCCCGGTACTTCACCCCCTCAGGCCGCTCTATTCAGGCGCAGGGGATAGTACCGGATGTGGTTATCGAGCGGCGCTCGTTGACGGATGCGGATACACCCGAGGTGGATATCGTGCGCGAACGCGATCTAACCGGTCATCTGGAAAATGGTGACGAGAGCAAACCGGTTGCCGAAGAGCTGAACGGCGAAGATTTCCAACTTTACCAGGCCTACACCCTACTAAAAGCCTTGAATATCGTCAGCAAAAGGTAGGAGTAATGTAGCGCGCAGCGCTATTTCGCGATAGCGCTCCCTTATCGCTATGGGTCGCTATGGGTCGCTATGGGTCGCGCAATACGCTTTGCGTACAGCGCCCCTACAGCAGCTTTTACATCTACTCGTCAATCTTACCCGGCGCGCAGACAATCCAGCCGGCAAGGTTCTGTAGCGTTATAACGGCAATGATTCCCCAGACCACAAGCGTCCACTCGTGGCTGAAGTCGTAGATAGCACCCACCAAGCTTGGTGTGACACTGGCTCCCAGATATCCCAAACCCTGTACCATTGCCGATAGCGCCGTAGCTTGGCGCATATCGTGAGTTTTGATCGCGAACAGCACCAGCGCCATACTCAACGAACTACCACCGTAAATACCTAGCAACGATACCCACAGCTCAGCAAATTTCTCTGGCATCAGTAGCAAGCCAAACATGCCGGCCAACCCAGTGATCAGAATCATTAGAATTAGGCCGCGTTGCGACTGCATACGCGAGGCTAATACTGGAATTATAAAAGCCGCAGGTAGACCAACGAGTGCTAGCAGTGAGGTTAGAGAACCTGCATAGACATCAGTGTAACCACTATCCATCAGAAGACGCGGTAACCAGGTCGCTAGAACATAGAAGACCGAGGACTGCAGTCCCATAAAGGCAGTCAGTGCCCAGGCTTTAGGGAGTCGCCAGACGCTCGCGCTCGGTGTCGGCATGTTTTGTGGGGTGAAGCGGACCCGCAACATAGGTAACCAAACCACCGCTGCGAGCAACGGGAGCAGAGCCCACACAACCATAGGAGCCTGCCAGCTACCAAAGTAGTCGCGCATCGGAATGGCACTGACAATACTCAGTGTGGCACCCATTGTTAGAACGACGGTGTAGAGGCCCGTCAGCGAACCGCTCTGTTTCGGGAAGAGCCCCTTCACCAGTCCAGGGATCAATACGTTCAGGACAGCGATACCGGTACCCATTAACAGGGTGCCAAGCAGCATAATCGGGAAGTTGATCAGTAGTCTCAGTGCTGCGCCCGCAGCGATCAGCAGGGTCGCCCCAAGTACCACTTTTAGAGGTTCTATTCTGCGGGCGAGCGAGGGCACAAGCAGCGAAATTAAACCGAAGCATATCAGCGGTAGCGTCATCAACATGCCGAATGCCGAAGCACTAACGCCGAGGTCAGCACGCATGTCGGCGACGATGGGCCCAATAACTACTAGGCCGCCGCGCAGGTTCGCTGCCGCTAGCATCAGCGCAAAAATAGCGCCTACAAAAGCCCAACGCCGATTATCGAAATGTCCAGTCTGCACTTATACGCTCTTCGTTCGGAACAGCCCTTGGGCTAAACGTGTCCACTGCTCCGGCCAGAACTCTGTTGGGCGGCGACGGAAATCCGTGCGCACGTATTGACGGATGCGTCCTTCAGCCGTCGCAATGATCAGGTTGGCCGCGGAACCGGCTGGAATCTCCGTGCGTGAACCATCGCGCATCTCCGCTTCGCGCAGGACTTGTTTGATCTGCGTTTCGAGCCGTTCGAACAGTTGATTAACTTGCGTGCGCAGGCGTTCGGTTTCACCAGCGAGCGCATCGCCCGCGAGAATACGAGCCATACCAGGGTTCTTCTCAACAAATGCCAGTAGCAGGGTCATCATCTGTTCGCACTGGCGTGCGGCCCCGGCATCGGATTGAACAATCAGTTTAACGCGCGTGAAGATCGTCTCTTCGATAAAGTCGATCAGCCCTTCAAACATGCGTGCTTTGCTGGGGAAGTGACGATAGAGTGCCGCCTCGGAGACACCTACCTCTTTTGCTAGTGCGGCAGTCGTGATGCGCTGGCCGGGGTTGCTCTCCAGCATGCCCGCCAGTGCCTGCAAAATCTGCTCGCGGCGCGAGACTTTTAGTTCGGTCATGCTCCAACCTTTAAGTTCTTGTTAGTGATCAGTGTACCCACACCCTCATCGGTGAAGATCTCTAGCATGCAGGAGTGCTCAACACGGCCATCGATAATGTGTGCCGAGGTCACGCCTGACTTAACCGCGCTCAGTGCACAGTCGATTTTTGGCAGCATACCGCCGTAGATCGTACCGTCTTCAATTAGCTCATCGACCTGTTTAGGAGAGAGGCCAGTCAGTACTTTACCGTCCTTGTCCATGAGGCCGGCGATATTGGTCAGCAGAATTAGCTTTTCAGCCTGCAGTACCTCGGCAACTTTGCCAGCAACCAGGTCGGCGTTGATGTTGTAAGAAGCACCATCTTCGCCGACACCGATCGGGGCAATGACTGGAATGAAGTCGGACGCTACTAGCATCTCTAGTACCTTCACGTTGACGCGCTCAACTTCGCCGACATGACCGATATCAATAATTTCAGATGCTGCCATCTCCGGTGTTTTATGCTTCACCACCAGTTTGCGTGCGCGCAGCAGGTCACCATCTTTACCGGTCAGGCCGATTGCTTTACCGCCGGCAGAATTGATCAGGCCGACAATCTCTTTGTTTACCGCGCCACCAAGCACCATCTCAACCACATCCATGGTTTTAGAGTCGGTTACGCGCATGCCGTTAACGAAGTGCGACTCGATTTTTAGCTGTTCCAGAAGTTCACCGATCTGTGGGCCACCACCGTGGACAACAATAGGGTTTAAGCCGATCAGTTTCAGCATGACGATGTCGCGTGCAAAGCTCTCTTTGAGCTTGTCGTCAGTCATTGCATTACCGCCGTACTTAATCACCAGCGTCTTGCCAACAAAACGTTGGATGTAGGGCATCGCCTCTGAGAGGACATTTGCTGTGGAGATCGCTTGATCGCGGTTGAGTGGCATGTCTGCCTCCTGAGTTGTCAGTTAAAAAGCTCGATCGCGCATTCATTTGCGCCTATCTGAGCTAAATTTCGGTTAAATATCGTAATTATCTCGTTTATTCTCTCGCGGCTGTCCGCTTCGAAACGCACCACCAATGCCGGTTCGGTGTTGGACGCGCGCACAAGCCCCCAGCCATCCCCGAATTCAACACGTAATCCATCGATGCTGATCAGTTCGCGGGCCCCGAATTCAGTACTCTCAAGCTGGCGCACAATGTCAAATTTGCGTTCATCGGCAACTTCAATGCGCATCTCCGGCGTGCTGAGACGTTGAGGAAGAGAATCAATCAGCTGATCCAGTGTTTGACCCTTGCGTTGCAGTAGCTCTAGCAGGCGTACCGCAGTGTACAAGCCATCATCAAAGCCGTACCAGTCGGCAAAGTAGTAGTGGGCACTCAGCTCACCGCCACAGAGTGCGCCGCTCGCCTGCATAAGGCGCTTCATCGGAGAGTGGCCGGTACGGCCGATCTGTATGACACCGCCTTTAGATTCAATCTCAGAGCGTACTAGGGAGCTGCACTTTGCATCCATCAGCACCAAGCCCTGCTCTTGTTCAAGGATATCGCTCGCCAGCAACATAAGAAGTTGGTCGGGCACCAAGATACGACCGCTAGCGCTAATTGCGACCACGCGATCTGCGTCGCCGTCGAGCGCAAATCCGATGTCTGCTTTCTGTTTTACGACTGTACGCTGAAGTTCCAGCAGGTTGCTGGCAATGCAGGGGTCTGGTGAGTGGTTAGGGAAGTCTCCGTCCACATCGGCAAACAGCAGGCTCAGGCGGGTGTTGAGGCGCTTGAATAGCATCTCCGTGACTGGGCCGCCAATACCATTGCCGCAATCGATGACTACCTTCATCCCCGGTTTAAGGTCAAAGCGCTGAGCAATGGCGTGCACGTAAGAGGCGTTCTGCGTCTGCTCACGTAGTTTGCCTGCACCCGAGTGCAACTCGTCGCTGCAGCCAAGGGTGGCGAGCTCGCTAATCTCATCATCCAGTAGGGCGCGGTTGTTAAGAATCAGTTTTAAACCGTTCTGATCGCTGGGATTGTGACTCGCGGTCAGCACAATGGCGTTCATAGTCTCTTGCTGTGCTGCGGCAAAGTAGACCACTGGCGTGGCGCAGAAGCCGCAGTCGAGTACATCTGCGCCACCTTCGCGTAGCCCTGCAACCAAGGCTTGTTTGAGTTCAGGGCCGGAATTGCGGCCATCGGCGCCGACGCACACCTGAGCGTCATTTAACCCTCTGAGTTGATGGGCATAAGCGCGACCGAGCCAGTAAACCGTCTGAGCGGTTAACTGGGTAGCGACTCGACCGCGGAAGTCGTAGGCACGGACTATCTCCCGGTCTATTGCCTGTAGGGGCTGGCGAAAGTCAGTGCTCATTGGCGCCCATCAGTTCGGCAATCTGTTCGATCAGTGTCTGCGCAAGTGAGTGTTTACTGTCTCGTGGGAGCTTGAAATCACCCGCAGTACTGACGAGTGTGACCTCGTTCTCATCAGCGTTAAAACCGATGCCGCTCTGAGAGACATCGTTGGCGATTACTAGGTCTAAGCTTTTTCGCTCTAGCTTTGAGCGCGCATAAGTAAGCACGTTCTCAGTCTCTGCCGCGAAGCCGACGGTAAAAGGTCGGTTAGGCAGTGCGGAGACGCTCGCGATAATGTCTGGGTTTTTAACCAGACGCAGTTCCATCAGCTCCTCTTGCCCTTTCTTAATCTTCTGATCGGCTACAGCTACTGGTCGATAATCGGCCACCGCAGCTGCTCCGATAAAGATGTCAGTGGAGGGCGCGACTTCGAGAGCGGTTACTAGCATCTGTTCAGCAGACTCTACGTTGATGCGCTGCACACCTGCCGGAGTCTCTAAGCTGACTGGGCCAGAGATTAGAATAACTTCAGCGCCGGCTTTGGCAGCGGCCGCCGCTAGGGCGTAACCCATCTTGCCGGAGCTGTGATTTGAGATGTAGCGCACAGGATCGAGCGCCTCGCGAGTCGGCCCCGCTGTAATGCAGACACGCACGCCATTCAGATGCGGTTTTCCGAAGGCTTCAGCGGTAAGTTGGGCGAGCTCTGTAGGCTCCAGCATGCGTCCAGGCCCTACATCGCCGCACGCCTGTTCACCCGCACCGGGTCCCCAGAGCTGCACACCCTGAGCCGATAGACGCTGAGCATTCTCTTGCGTACGCGGGTCGCGCCACATCGCTTGATTCATGGCTGGGGCAATACAGATAGGTGCATCGCTCGCCAGACAGAGCGTTGTTAACAGATCATTAGCCATGCCGTGGCTGAGGCGTGCCATAAAATCGGCACTGGCCGGGGCTATCAGAATCAGGTCGGCCCAGCGAGCCAGTTCAATGTGGCCCATTCCCTGCTCAGCTTCGGGGTCCAGAAGGCTCTGATGCACCGGGTTGCTAGAGAGCGCCTGCAGCGTCAGCGGCGTGATGAACTCAGCGCCCGCCGCAGTAAGTACGATGCGCACATTGGCGCCGGCGCCGACGAGTGCACGCGTCAGTTCCGCACTCTTATAGGCAGCGATTCCACCCGTGATTCCAAGCAAAATATTGCGGTTAGTAAGTCTATGCATACCCCGAAAGCCCAGTCATAGCTGAATTGGTTAGGAGGTGGAGAATAGCACCTATACTGAAAACCAAGCAATCTAGAAGCGTGCACAAGGAGGTGCAGATATGAAGATTCAGAACTGGCCGGCCGCCGAACGGCCACGTGAACGGCTATTGGCCCAGGGCGCTGCGGCACTCAGTGATGCCGAACTGCTGGCACTCTTTATCGGGCAGGGGCTACCCGGACAGAATGCTGTTGAGCTGGCGCGAAGCTGGTTGGCCAACCATCAAGACCTAGCAGGACTGTTAGCGTTAGATAAAAAAAGCTTCTGCCATCTCAATGGTGCGGGTAGTGCTCGCTATGTATTGCTGCAGGCGGCACTGGAGCTCGGTCGACGTGTAATCAGTCAGCCGCTATTGCGTGGTAACGCGCTCTCAAACCCGGAGCAGGTGCAGCAGTTCCTGCAGCTTCAGATCGCGCGCTCCCCGCGTGAGCACTTTGGTGTGCTTTTCTTGGATACTCAGCATCGTGCTCTGCATTGGGAGGTGCTTTTTAGTGGAACGCTCAATGCGGCGGCGGTTTACCCGCGTGAAGTAGTGAGGGCTGCTTTGCAGCAGGGTGCCGCCGCAGTGATATTGGCGCACAACCACCCCTCGGGCGTTGCAGAACCCTCATTGGCCGATCGACAGATCACCGAACGGATTCAGCAGGCGTTGGCACTTGTGGATATCCGCACCCTAGATCATCTGGTGCTGGGCGCTGGCGTTACTGTCTCGTTTGCCGAACGTGGTTGGCTCTAAGATCTGTTTGACCTCGCGCCGGTGGTGATTATTTGCACAAAAGAGTGGCGTATAGAGGGTCACTTGTGTATTATTGCGCGCCTCTGTCTCACTGGTACGGGATTTTTGTCTCGTTTTCGGACGCTCCGCCTGAGGCTACAGCGAGTTTAAGTGCAGTAGCCAATAAAGATCTGACAGGGTTAAGAAAACATTATTAACTGAGGTTTTAAAATGTCTCGAGTATGTATGGTTACTGGTAAGCGCCCAGTAACGGGAAACAACGTTTCTCACTCACAGCGCAAAACACGTCGTCGTTTCCTGCCTAACCTGCACTGGCACCGTTTCTGGGTAGAGAGCGAAAACAAATTCGTTCGTCTGCGCGTCTCTTCTAAAGGCATGCGTATCATCGACAAGAAAGGCATCGATGCCGTTCTTGCTGAAGTCCGTGCAAACGGCAACAAAGTTTAAGCAAAAGGAGCTAGATCATGGCTAAAGGCGCACGCGAAAAGATCCGACTGGTTTCTTCTGCTGGTACAGGTCACTTCTACACCACAGATAAGAACAAGCGTAACACTCCAGACAAGTTCGAATTCAAGAAATACGATCCTGTTGTACGCAAGCACGTTATCTACAAGGAAGCTAAAATCAAGTAATTGATTTTGCTTCTAAAAGAGCCCGCACTCAGCTAGTCTGACTGCGGGCTCTTTTGTATATGGATGTACTTCTGCTGCGAAGGACAGGATGCCCGAGAGCAGCGCCCTCGATTCATAACTGGGCCTTTGAGTAATCTATGCACCTCTCTAACAATTTCACCCGCGCAGTCCCCTTTCTCTTTGTTGGTCTATGGAGTACCGGCTTTATTGGTGCCCGCTGGGGTTTGCCTTACATAGAACCGTTCAACTTCCTGTTCATCAGGATGTTGCTGACACTGGTCGCCTTTCTCGGCCTGATCTTGTGGTTTAAAGCGCGATGGCCGACGTTAAAGCAGAGTGGCCATCAGATGGTGACCGGTAGTCTTATCCATGCCGGTTATTTGGGCGGAGTCTTTGCGGCGATTAAGTTAGAGCTACCAGCGGGCGTTGCGGCGATTATCGTCGGTTTGCAGCCCCTGCTTACGGCATTTCTATCAAAGTACTTTTTGGGTCAGTCACTGAGTCAGCGCGGCTGGATTGGACTATGGCTGGGACTAGTCGGCGTGGTGGTCGTGCTCGGTTCGGGCGTGTTTGAACATCAGTTTGAGGTGCATCCGGGAGCGCTAGCGGCCGCGCTTGTCGCGCTCTTCAGTATCACGATTGGCACCCTTTACCAGAAACGCTTTGGCGGCGGTGTTAACCTGCTAACCGCCTCATTTGTGCAGTATGTAGCGACGGCGATCTGGATGGGGCTGTTAACCTTCAGTTTTGAAACCCGTGAGATCATTTGGGACCCACACTTGATGGGGGCTCTAGCCTGGCTGGTATTTGGACTGTCAGTTAGCGCAATCTTGCTGCTGCTATTTATGATTCGTGAAGGTGAGTCGGCCAAGGTGGCCAGCTATTTCTACCTGGTACCTATGGCAACGACCGTAGAAGCTTGGATGCTCTTTGATGAGCAATTATCGATGCTGGCGCTGGCGGGTATAGCGGTTACCGTGATGGGTGTTTATCAAACCCAGCGAGCGATAACCGCTAAGGTCTGAGTTAGTCGACAGAACAGCTCATATCTTGGCCGCAGCACATCGGTGATTTGATCTTACCGTGGCCGTTCGGACAGCTAGAGATCTGTACTTCGCTACCATCTTCTAGTTTTAGACTGCCGTTTTCTAGTGGTGCATCGCAGTGGCCGCACGTTGCGTTAACAGACATGCCACAAACCTTACATTCGTATGTTGCCATGAGGTTGTTCCTCTTTATCGTTGTTCTTGGGTGTTGATCACTTATCTAGTTTAGACCTTTTCGTAATATGGTTCCTAGGTGGGATGGGACTCCTGTCGAAAAGAGGTAGAATTTGATCACTAAACTTCCACTCTTAGGTGTAGTCAGATGAAAAAAGTGATGATGTTGGGTTCGGGTGAGCTCGGTAAAGAGGTTGTAATTGCGTTGCAGCGTTTGGGGCACCATGTGATCGCCTGTGACGCCTACGACGGAGCTCCTGCGATGCAGGTAGCCGATACCTACGAAGTGTTCTCTATGCTTGATGGTGATGCGCTAGACGCCGCTGTAGCGAAGCACCAGCCTGATATTATCGTCCCTGAAATCGAGAGTATCCGCACCGACCGATTCTATGACTACGAGGCTCAGGGGGTTCAGGTAACGCCGAGTGCCAAAGCCGCCAACTTTACGATGAACCGTAAATTGATCCGTGATCTGGCAGCTAAAGACTTAGGGCTTCGTACAGCGCCCTACGACTACGCCACAACCTATGAGGAGTTTGAGGCTGCAGTTGCGAAAGTGGGTATTCCTTGTGTGGTTAAACCGCTGATGTCGAGCTCGGGTAAGGGGCAGTCTGTGGTTAAGAGTGAAGCCGATATGCGTCATGCGTTTGAGTATGCGCTAGAGGGTTCGCGCGGCGATTTGAAAGAGATGATCGTCGAGGGCTTTATCGACTTTGATTTTGAGATCACGCTTTTGACTGTTACGCAAAAAAGCGGCGAGACGCTCTTCTGTTCACCCATCGGGCACCGCCAAGAGCGCGGTGATTACCAAGAGAGCTGGCAGCCCTGTTATGTCGAGCCGAGCCAGCTGGAGGAGTGTAATCAGATGGCCAAGAAGGTAACCGAAGCACTGGGCGGTGCCGGTATCTGGGGTATCGAGTTCTTCATCTCAAAAGATGCGGTCTACTTCTCCGAGCTGAGCCCACGCCCACATGACACGGGTATGGTGACACTCGCCGGCACACAAAATTTCAATGAATTTGAACTTCACGCCCGTGCGCTCTTGGGGCTACCGATCCCAGCAATTGAGCAGCGTTACCCCGGTGTAAGCGCCGTGATTCTGGCGTCGCAGGAGGGAACTCCGAACTTCTCAGGAGTCGAGGAGGCGTGTGCATACCCGCAGGCTGACCTGAAGATTTTTGGCAAGCCGACCACGCGCCCTTATCGTCGTATGGCTGTAGCGCTAGCCTACGACCGCACCGGTGAAGAGAGTATGGATCAGCTGCGCGCACGTGCCGCTGAAATCGCCTCTAAAGTGAAGGTGCACTAGCGGCGTGCCGGAATTACCTGAGGTTGAGACTACCCGCCGAGGGATAGAGCCGCATATTGATCAGCGGCGGGTCACCGACGTGCGCGTGCGCCAACCTATGCTGCGTTGGGCTGTGCCGGCTAATCTATCTGAACTGTTGGTTGGCGAGCAGGTGCGTTCGGTTAAGCGTCGCGGAAAATATGTGCTGGTTAACTTTGATAAGGGCGATCTGCTGATTCATCTGGGGATGTCGGGTAGCCTGCGTGTGTTAGCGCAAGAGACAGTGCCGGCTAAGCATGATCACGTTGATATAGTCTTTGATACCGGCATGATGATTCGGCTTACGGACCCTAGGCGTTTCGGCGCTGTACTCTGGCAGCCCAGCGGTGAGGTGCATAAGTTGCTAGCTTCGCTCGGGCCAGAACCCTTGACCGATGCATTTGATGTTGAGCATCTAGCCAAAGCCTGCAAGGGGCGTTCGCAAGCGATTAAATTGCTGATTATGAATGCCCATGTCGTTGTTGGCGTCGGCAATATCTACGCCAATGAGGCGCTGTTTCGTGCAGGTATCGACCCTAGACGCGCTGCCGGAAAGGTTTCAAAGGCCAGGCTGGCGCGCCTCGTGGAAGAGATTAAAGCGGTTCTGGACTATGCTATTAAGCGTGGCGGCACCACACTGCGCGACTTTCTCGCGTCGGACGGTAAGCCCGGTTACTTTGCCCAAGAGTTGCTGGTCTACGGCCGAGCGGGTCAGCCCTGTAAGAGCTGCTCTAAAACGCTGAAAGAGATACGTCTTGGTCAGCGTTCAACGGTATTTTGTACCCACTGCCAACGGTAAGCCTGTGACCCAAGCACTGCTTCAGGTACCACCTAGCGTCGATGCGCTGCAGATCAGTATGCGCCAGGGGCTCGCGATTGCCGGGATACTTGAGCTGCGAGAGTGCTGGCTATTTGAAGAGCAGCTTCATGTTGAGATCTATCCCCGTTCACACACAGCCCCTACACTGATTTTCCTGCCCGGCATTGGTACTTATGTTGAGCTCTATGCTGAGCTACTAAGTGCGCTGCACAATCGCGGTTTCAATGTCGTCGCGATCGATCCACCGGGCCATGGTTTTTCGGCGGGGCAACGTGGCCGCTTCAAAGTCATTCCATTTGCGCAACAGATTAGTCGGCTAGTCGATGAATTGCAGCAGCGATTTACCGGCAGTTGGGGTGCTTATGGCTACTCGATCGGAGCAGTCAGTGCACTGGCTCTGGCCGAACGCGATGAGCGCATAGAGACGCTGGTATGCGGTACCTTATTACTCAGTGAGTTTCCACCGGATCTGCTACATGCGCTGGGCTGGTCTTGGACATCAATGAGTGCGGTCTGGTTCCCGAGTGTCTGTGTGCCGTTGCGAAGTTTTATTGATTTCGAGACGCTGCTGGGCAGTCACCCAGCAGGGCGCTGGATCAATCAGGACCGGCGCATCGTTTTTGATTATCCGTTGGCAACCTTGGCAAACCTTTTTAGCCATAAGTGCGGTATTTTGGATCGCACGTACCCGTTTAGACTCTACCTTTTGCAAGGTGATTGTGACGAGGTGCTCTCAATTGACTATGCGCAGAAAGTGAAGGAGGAGTCTGAACATCCTATCCAATTAGAGGTTGTTTCCGGGGCTGGGCATATGTTGCCTTGGGATGATCCAGAGGGTTTGGCTAAGCGGGTTTGGGAGTGTTTTTAACAAAGGACTTATGTGGGAGGTTTATTCGGCGTAGCCGAATGACGCGATAGGATTCTGGCCTACGACGCCTTTCTCTCTGCGGGCCGAAAATGAACGGTGTCTTACGACGCCGCTCTCTCTTCGGGCCGAAAATGAACGGTGGCCCACGACGCCGCTCTCGCACATCCATGTGCTTCGCGGCATAAGTACTTCCATGTACAAAAAAGGGCACTCGAATCCTTCGAGCGCCCTCGGATGAGATCTTCCTTTATCCTTGCAGCCTTATCCGCATTCTGCGTGACCCTGATCGCCGCGTAAAATCTCAAAAAGTATCAATCCTTGATTGCTGGCTAATCCTTAACCAACGATCCACACGCGTAGATTAAACAATTCACCGATCTGCAGATATTGGAATAGTTCCTAAATTTCGATTTTTTTGGAATAAATGATTCATATTTAGTCTTATATCGAACAGGTCGTCTATTTCAATCGTTGCAGACAGGCAGCCAACGTCGCACCTATAAGCTCTGCGGGTTATACTCTGCGCACTATAATTAACTAGCCTTTTGAGGTGTAAAGTGGCTTTCGATCCTAGTCAGCGTGCCTTTCCGTCCACCCGTATGCGCCGGATGCGTGCCAATGAATTTTCACGTGCGATGATGCGCGAGTCGCAGCTCACACCGGCGGACTTTATCTACCCTATGTTCGTAATTGAGGGCGAGGATTGTTCTGAAATTGTCCCATCAATGCCGGGTGTTGAGCGCCTCAGTATCGACCGCCTGGTCAAAGCGGCGTGCGAGGCATGGGATCTGGGTATACCAGCAGTCGCACTCTTCCCCGTCACCCCTCTGGACGTTAAGTCCCTGGAAGCGGAAGAGGCGTGGAACCCGGAGGGGCTTGCCCAGCGTGCAGTGCGCGCGATTAAGGCAGCCTGTCCGGAAATTGGTGTTATTACTGACGTGGCGCTGGACCCATTCACGACTCATGGCCAGGACGGCATCATTGATGAAGAGGGTTATGTTCTTAACACTGAGACAGTGGATGCACTGGTAAAGCAGGCACTGTCTCACGCTGCGGCAGGTGCTGATGTTGTCGCGCCAAGTGACATGATGGATGGCCGCATCGGTGCTATTCGAGAAGCACTCGAAGCGAACGGCTTCATCAACACGCGTATCCTCGCTTACTCAGCGAAATATGCCAGTGCATACTATGGGCCTTTCCGAGATGCAGTAGGCTCGGCGGGTAACTTGGGTAAGGGCAACAAGTACTCCTACCAGATGGATCCTGCCAACTCGAATGAGGCGTTGCATGAAGTCGCACTAGACCTAGCCGAGGGCGCCGATATGGTGATGGTGAAGCCTGGCATGCCCTACCTCGACATCGTGCGCCGTGTGAAAGCAGAACTGCAGGTGCCCACTTTTGCTTACCAGGTGAGCGGCGAGTACGCCATGCATATGGCTGCTTTCGAGAAAGGCTGGTTGGATGAGGAGTCGGTGATGCTGGAATCTCTGCTGGCGTTCAAACGCGCTGGCGCCGATGGCATCCTGACCTATTTTGCCGTCAAGGCGGCGCGTATATTGAACAAAGCTTAAGTAGGCTTAGAGAAGTTCTGCAAAGCCCCGGCGATAGTCGGGGTATATGAGCTCATAGCCTGTCGCACGCAATCGGGTGTTGCGACAGCGCTTACTCCCACCACGCTGTATCGGTACCTCTGATTGAATCTCCACGCCCATCCGCTGTGCCAGCCAATGGGTAATCTCACCGATCGGGCTGGGCGCATCGTCACTTGCGAGATAGACCGGTTCTAGCATCTCGCCTCGCGCATCCATCTGTACTAGGTGGGTAATAAATCCAGCGGCGTCGTCGCGATGAATTCGGTTACTGTAATGCAGCGGCTCCATAGGCGCGACCTCGCCGACACGCACTCGATTAAGTAGATGCATACGACCGGGGCCGTATATGCCCGAGAGCCTGACGCGGGTTACAGCGGGATGGGCAGCTGCGAGCGCGAGTTCACCCTGCAACAGCCGTTTACCGAAAGGATTGCTAGGAATAGCCTCGCTCTCTTCGTCGATCCACTGATGCTGGTTCTGTGCATAGACTCCCGTAGAACTCGTCAGTATTACCCGCTTGGGAGGTTGAGGCAGCGCGGCCAAAATTTTCAGTGGGCCATCGACATAGATTTTCTGATAGGTATCGAGATCACGCGACTTCGCGGCGGCGGTGTAAAGCAGATAATCAACCTGCGGTAATTTTGGTGGCGCATCGCCGTTTAATAGGTCATATTCTATTGGAACCACTGAAGTTGATAGCTGGTCTATATTGCGGCGCATGCCGTAAACGCGTAAGCCTGCGGCGCTCAAGCGCTCGGCAATTGCGTTTCCCAAGTCTCCGCAACCGGCAATAAGAACAGATAACTGCGCCACTTAAACCACTCCTTTTAGTCGCTCACACTGAGGTTTTGGCTGGGGTTTTGGCTAGGGTAGCAGAGGATAGCCTATGACGCTTACTGAACTTCGCTATATCGTCACACTCGCCCGTGAGCAGCACTTTGGCCATGCGGCCGAACGCTGTTTTGTTAGCCAGCCAACCCTCTCAATTGCGGTGAAAAAGCTTGAAGATGAGTTGGGTGTGGCTCTGTTTGAGCGCAGCAAAAATGCGGTACGAGCGACTCCGGTGGGTGAGCGTGTGGTAAAGCAGGCTCAGAAAGTGCTGGAGCAGGCGGATGCCATCAAGGAGATCTCCAAAGAGGGTAAGGACCAGCTAGCCAGTGCGATTCGTGTTGGTGCGATCTACACCATCGGCCCTTATCTTTTTCCAAAACTGGTACCTGAGATGCAGCGCATCGCACCGCAGATGCCGCTCTACATTGAAGAGAACTTTACCGAAACACTGCGCCATAAACTACGCAAAGGCGAGTTGGACGCGATCATCATCGCACTCCCTTTCCACGAGCCAGATGTGCTGACTCGGCCCCTATATGATGAGACCTTTAGTCTGATTACGCCGAAAGACCACCCTCTGGTTGCTAAGGGTGAGGTGGATAGTACCGAGTTGAACGAGTTGAGCCTGCTACTGCTGGGCGAAGGGCACTGTTTTCGTGATCAGGTTCTGGAGGCCTGTCCTTCAATCAATCAGTCATTCCACGATCAGCACCGGGTGACCGAGGGTAGCTCGCTGGAGACCATCCGCATGATGGTGGCTTCGGGTTTAGGCACCTCTGTGTTGCCAAAATCGGCCATTGAGGGGCATCCCACCCAGGGGATGGTTGAAGTTTTGCCCTTTAAAGCGCCGCAGCCACAGCGTACAGTAGCTCTAGGTTGGCGAGCTAGCTTCCCGCGTCCACAGGCAATAGACGCGCTGGTAAACGCCATTATCAAGTGCCACGGATCCAACTGACACCAGACTCATGCCCGTTACAGCTATTGCGGAGCGCCCAGTTACCGATCTGAAAGGGGTCGGTACAGCGCTCGCACTCAAACTGCAGCGCCTCGGTATTCACCAGCTGCAGGACCTGTTCTTTCATCTTCCTGCTCGCTATCAGGACCGCACGCGCCTCTCTGCGATGGGTGGGCTGATGCCGTCGATCGAGGCCGTAGTCGAGGGTGAGGTACAGCTCTGTGATATTCAGATGGGGCGACGTCGTGCGCTGCTCTGTCGATTACACGATGGCACGGGTTCTCTCACGCTCAGGTTTTTCCACTTTAATGCTGCTCAGAAGAATCAGCTCTGCAAAGGCGCTCGCGTGCGCTGCTTTGGTGAAGTACGCCCGGGTCCAGCGGGATTAGAGATGGTGCACCCCGAGTATCGCGTGCTCAAAGCGGGCAAAGAGGAGCCGCTAGAGCAGGCCCTTACGCCAATTTATCCCCTGACTGAAGGGGTAACGCAGAGTCGTTTACGCAGTCTAATCCTACAAGCGTTGGAGATGTTAGGTAGCCAGCCGCTTGATGAGCTGGTACCCGAAACGGAGCTGAAACGGCGCAACTATCCTGCTCTAACCGATGCAATTCACTACCTGCACAAGCCTCCTGTTGATGCTGATCAGCAGGCGTTGTTATCCGGCAGTCATCCAGCTCAGCGG
Organism: Oceanospirillaceae bacterium; assembly: GCA_038137135.1. Taxonomy (GTDB): domain Bacteria; phylum Pseudomonadota; class Gammaproteobacteria; order Pseudomonadales; family Balneatricaceae; genus Marinobacterium_E. The sequence goes on from JAYQBD010000023.1 coordinate 19,864, forward strand.
CGTTTGGCGTTTGAAGAGCTGCTGGCGCATAACCTGACCTTGCGTCAGGCGCGCACCAAGATTCAGCGCTACGGCGCTCCACCACTTAAAGCGACCGGCCGTCTCAGCCGTCCCTTCCTAGATCAGCTGCCGTTTCAACTAACCGGTGCACAGCTGCGAGTTGCGCGCGAAGTCGCCCGTGACATGAATAGCGAGCAGCCTATGCTGCGTCTAGTTCAAGGTGATGTCGGCTCGGGTAAAACAATGATCGCCGTTTTGGCGGCCCTTCAGTCTATCGAAAACGGTCGGCAGGCTGCTGTGATGGCACCCACCGAGATACTGGCAGAGCAGCACTACATCAATTTCAAAGGCTGGCTCGAGCCGATGGGGCTCAAGGTGTGTTGGCTGGCGGGTAAGGTGAAAGGCAAGGCCCGTGCTGCTGTACTTGCAGAGATAGAGAGTGGTGAGGGCCAGATTATTGTCGGTACTCATGCACTGTTTCAGGATGATGTGCATTTCAATGACCTAGCGATGGTGGTGATTGATGAGCAGCACCGCTTTGGCGTTGATCAGCGCTTGAGCTTGCGTGAGAAGGGGCGCAAAGACGGCACCTTGCCGCACCAACTGATTATGACGGCAACGCCGATACCGCGAACCTTGGCTATGAGCGCCTATGCCGACCTCGATTGCTCTATCATCGATGAACTACCACCGGGGCGTACACCGGTTAAGACCCTGGCAATAGATGATTCGCGCCGCGCAGAGGTGATTGAGCGAGTGCGGCAGGGCTGCTCGCAAGGCAAGCAGGCCTATTGGGTCTGCACGCTGATCGAGGAGTCTGAAGCGCTGCAGTGTCAGGCTGCTGAAACCACTGCCACGGAGCTCGCCGAACTCCTGCCGGAACTGCGTATCGGTTTGGTACATGGGCGTCTTAAGCCGGCTGAGAAGGCTGAAATCATGGCGCGTTTTAAAGCGCATGAGCTCGATCTGCTGGTGGCAACTACGGTTATTGAGGTGGGTGTTGATGTACCCAACTCCAGTCTAATGATTATTGAGAATCCTGAACGGCTTGGTTTGTCCCAGCTACACCAGCTGCGTGGGCGGGTGGGGCGCGGTTCACAAGAGTCTTTCTGCGTTCTGATGTATCATGCACCGCTATCGCAGCAAGGGCGCGAGCGAATCGCGGTGATGCGTGAAACTACTGACGGTTTCCGCATTGCCGAGCGTGACCTCCAGCTCCGCGGTCCGGGCGAGGTACTAGGCACCCGCCAGACCGGTATGATGCAGTTTAGAATCGCTGATCTACAGCGCGATGCGGATTTGATGGAGGCGGTGCACCAGTGTGCCGTGCATATCAGTAGCGAGTCGACTCAGGCGCTCGCTCTTGGCCGCCGCTGGATAAGCGATGCAGAGCAATACGCACAGGTTTAATAGATGCAACCCACGATACAACAGCTAGCTATAGTTAAAGAACAGATCGGCCGCGAGCCGCGCGGAATCGCAGCCATTGCGGTTGCTAACCCCGAGGGTGTGCCGCTGGTGCTGCAGATGCGCTCGCTGGTTAACGATAAACCCTTCCCGACCCTTTACTGGCTCTGCAGCCGTGACCTGAGCCGCGAGATCGGCCGCATAGAGATGACCGGTTGGATCAAGCGTTTCGAAGAGGAGCTGGCGGATGATGCAGAGCTGCGTGCCGCTTTTCATCAACAGCAGCAGGGCTACGTAGATCGGCGTTGGGAGCTAATGGATCCCTCGGATCGCGCGCGTTTAGAGGCGCTGGGCTACACCGATATGTTCAACAAAGTCGGTATAGGCGGTATCAGCAGCTGGGATAAGGTGCGCTGCCTGCATATGCAGTACGCTCACCATCTGGCTGGCGACAATTTAGTCGGCCAACGCCTCGATGCCGAGTTCAAACTGAACGAACTGAAGCCTCAGATCTAGTAAGAGCTATCTGCGTAAAGCGCACGTTCGCGATCCAATTGGCATCGCTCATCGGCAAATAGCGCTGCGCGCTACATGCCTCGTACAAGGGCAAAAAAAAGGGAAGCTTAAAAGCTTCCCTTTTTTTGCGCCGTGCATGCTATCAACCAGCAGCGATCAGCCCTTCGTACTTAGCCATCAGCATATCTTCGGTCTCGACGTGATCCGGATCCTTAGGAATACAGTCTACCGGGCAGACTTCGACACACTGTGGTGTGTCGTAGTGGCCAACACACTCAGTACATTTCTTTGGATCGATCTCGTAGATCTCATCTCCCGGAGAGATCGCTTCGTTTGGACACTCTGGCTCACACACATCGCAGTTGATGCATTCATCAGTGATCATCAAAGCCATTTTGACTTACCTCTTAAATCGGACCGCGGTCCGTTAAACTTCAGAAAAATGTTGCTTCAGTGCAGCGTTAACAGCAGGGTGAACAAACTCTGCTACGTCGCCGCCCAAAGACGCGATCTCACGAATTAGCGTAGACGAAATAAATGAGAGGTGCTCATCCGGTGTGAGGAAGAGGCTCTCAGCTTCAGGCGCCAATTTGCGGTTCATATTTGCAAGCTGAAACTCATACTCGAAATCCGAAACCGCTCGCAGACCACGCAGAATTACGTTTGCGTCGTGCTTACGCAGGAACTCCGCTAATAGGCCAGAGAAGCCAACTACCTCAACATTGTCGAGGTGTGCCAGGGCCTGTTTAGTGAGTTCCACACGCTGCTCCAACGGCAGCAAAGGACGCTTTTTAGGGCTCTCGGCAACGGCAACAATGACGCGATCGAATAGTTTAGACGCGCGCTCTACCAGGTCACTGTGACCATTGGTGATTGGATCAAAAGTACCCGGGTATGCAACGGTGTTCATCCTGCTTCTCTCAAGCTAGACCTTATTGCCGCGCATCTTAACGAAGTTCCGCCAACGCGACAAATATTAGAGCATAGTGATAAAGATAAGAAGTTATAAAAAATGATTTGCTTATATTAATAAAGAATATTCGGCTGAGGCTACTGCTCTCGATTGTAAAGTCTATAGCTGACCTGCCCGGCCGCTTTCTCACGATGTAACCGCCAGTTTGACGGCACCTCGGGTGTGCCCAACTCTCTCTCGGTTTCGACATAGATGTAGGCGTCATCGGCTAGAAGGTTACGGCTCTCAAGCAGTTCAGCGATCGGCTTGAGTAGACCCTTGCGGAATGGCGGATCGAGAAAGACCAGATCAAAGCGTTGAGACAGATCGGCGGGTTGCCTCTCTAACCAGCCCAGTGCATCGGCTTCATGAACTTCGGCGTTCTGTGCCTTAAGCGTCTGCAAGTTGGACTTTAGAGAGCGAACCACCTGCGGCGAGGCATCGATCAGAGTCGCTTGTGCGGCACCACGCGATAGCGCTTCAAAGCTGAGTGCACCGCTGCCGCTGAAAAGGTCGAGGCAGCGCGCGGCAGGGGTAACCGCCTGTAGCCAGTTGAATAGAGTCTCGCGCACACGATCGGGTGTAGGGCGCAGGCCCTCTGCTTCCGGGAAACTCAGCTTACGGCTGCGCCACTCGCCGCCGATAATGCGCAGTTCGGAAACGGGGCTGGTGTTTTTAGGCGCGGCTCTGCGCGGATTGTGTCGACTCATCGTTAACCTTGCTGAGCATTAAATAGACGAGCGCGGCGATCGGCACCCTGTTGCAGTTGCTGGAGTAGGGGTTGCAGCAGCGTCTCTGAGTCGGACCTCAAACGCTTGAAGGCAGACGTCAGCGATAGGGGCTCTAAGTTGTAGAGCAGGATCGCTTCACTCCAAGAGCTCCTGTTTTGCTCAATCGCTTGAGCCCAGCGTCGCTCCAGTTGATCAATCGCTGAATTAAACAAGTCGCTGTCGGAACTCACTTGATTGAGTGCAGCTGTTAGAGACTCTGCCTCAGCGGTTGTCTCGATCAACACCAGTGAACCCTGAGGGGCTAGCTGTTGCTGAATTCTAGTGCTGGGCAGTTCCGCCAGAGATTGGCTGATCAGCACACCCAGTGTCTGTTGGGCTAAATAGCTCGCGCTATCTGTCGGGGCCGCTAGCTGCCAGAGCGAAATGGTGCTCGCCTCTTTGCTGCGCACAGAGATTGATGCCTTGCCCGGCTGCAGCCCACTCAGTTCTGTGTGGCTTTCCAGCGATTGCGGCAGAGGTTCGGACGCAGTCTGGAAGAGTAAGTGAATAGGTTGATCAACCAGCTCGACGTAGGAGCGAGCCGTGAGCTGTAAGTCACTGCTGCTAAGCAGCCCGTCTAATGCGCGCTGACGGCCGTTCTGCCCTGCAAGGTAGGCCTCGGCTGAAATGCGCTCGATAATAGGCGTCCAATCTATTGCCGGCGGCTGTTTTAGCAGTTCGAGGAGGATAGTTAGCGCCTCGGAGTCGATAGAATCGGCCGCTGAGATTGCCAGTGCAGTGTAGAGGCTAGAGCTCTGTGGTTTGACGCGCCAACTCTGTTGGTACAGGAGTTCGTTGATCTGAGGATCATCGAGGCGCAACTTGAGCCCTTCAAGCAGCAGTGCCTGACGCGCGGCATCTTTAGTTGTGAGGCCCGAACCCTGAGAAAAATAGATAGTGAGCTGTGGCTTCTCGCTCTCAATCCAGAGTTGGTCAGGCGCAATCGTTTTACCCACCTCATCAGCGGATGGCCCAAGGCGACTGAGTATCAGAATCGCAACCGGTAGCAGCCAAACGAGTGTCAGCAGATACTTTCGATTGAAGAGCGGTTTATCGCCACTGAATATCACGCGCAAACCTCTATGTTGGGCAGGTTCTTATAGTTGGTCTCTATGCTAAGATATCGCGCAACTTTCTGAAAGCTTTAAACAAACTGTATCCGGCTAGCGCTGGGCCTTCTCTGGAATAGTAGATCATGGAATCGCTGTACGTTTGGATGACTGAGCAGGGTTACGACCCGAGCATCGTCCCGTGGATTATTGGTGGTATCGTCTTTTTGGTGATGCTGTTTATCTGGCGTCTGATTAAGAACGACAACTCTGAGGCGGCCAAAGAGCTGCAGGCTAAAGCCGAGAAGTCGATCGCTGCACAGGAGCGCCGAGAAGCAGCAGCTAAACAGCCAGTTGAGTCCGATCCAGTTGAAACAGTTGAACCTGCTGTAACTGCGACGCCCGTCGAAGAGGTTCAAGAAGAGCAGCCGGCAGAAGCGCAAGTAGAAGAGGCCGAGGTCGCTGCTGTAGAAACAGCAGAGCAATCTGAGGTTGAAGTAGAGCCAGAGGTTGCTGAAGCTGCTGACGTTGATACTCCGCAAGTTGAAGCTCAAACTGAACAGCCAGAGCCAGAGCCAGAGCCAGAGCCAGAGCCAGAGCCAGAGCCAGAGCCAGAAGCGCCCAAAAGCTTCTTCGAGCGTGTGCGCTCGGGCCTGACACGTACTAAAGCCGGTCTGACATCACAGATCAGTAGCCTGTTCGCCGGCTCGCCTGATATTGATGAGGATCTTCTCGAAGAGATCGAGACACTGCTTTTGATGGCTGACGTGGGCGTCGAAGCAACAACCTCAATCATTAGTCAGCTGGAAGATCGTATCAGCGCCGAGAAACTCGATTCAGGTGAGGCGGTTCAAGCAGCTCTGCGTGAAATTCTCGGTGAGCTACTAGC
>JAYQBD010000024.1:0-25194 GCA_038137135.1 Oceanospirillaceae bacterium
TCTCTGTTCGGTACGGGTCCTGTATTCGGTGGTAACGCCAATACCATGATGGGCTGGTTCTACAAAGGGGGCGGCCAGGAGCTGTACCGCGAACTGACTCAGGACATGATGGATCTGAACGTTGTCGGTATGATGGGCTTCCCAATGTTCCCGCAGCCATTCGGCTGGTTCAAAGGCGAAGTCACCAAGGCGTCCGACCTGAACGGCTTTAAGTACCGTACCGTTGGTCTAGCAGCTGACCTGCTGCAGAACATGGGTATGGCGGTTGCACAGCTGCCAGGCGGCGAGATCGTTCCAGCAATGGAGCGTGGCGTAATCGATGCATTCGAATTCAACAACCCAACTTCTGACCGCCGTTTCGGTGCTGCAGACGTAGCGAAAAACTACTACCTCAGCTCGTACCACCAGGCGTCTGAGTCGTTCGAATTCCTGTTCAACCGTGATCTGTTCGAATCGCTCGATCCAGATCTGCAGGCCATCCTGCAACACGGTGTCGAAGCGGCCTCAACATCTAACACCATGCTGGCACTTGATCAGTACTCTCAGGACCTGATGGAACTGCAGCGTGACGAAGGTGTTACAGTTCACCGCACTTCGAAAGATATTCTTGAAGCTCAGATCGCGTCTTGGGACAAGATCATCGTCGAGCTTGAGAAAGACCCATTCATGAAGAAAGTCCTCGACAGCCAGCGCGCTTGGGTAGAGCGTGTAGGTTACTTCGAGATTATGGCTGGTGCAGACGTTGTGACTGCATACAACCACTTCTTCCCGGGCAAACTGACAATGTAATTACCTCGGTAATTAACACTTGTTTGAATAGCGGGGGGAGCACTCTCCCCGCTTAGTTTTTCGAGGAAACATCAATGCTTGGTTATATCCGTTTTGCCGATAACCTCTCCGCATGGGTAGGCAAAGCTTTCGCGTGGCTCATTATTGTAATGGCCTTTGGCGTTGGCTATGAGGTATTTGTTCGTTACGTTCTCAACTCACCAACAGCCTGGGCACTCGACGTCTCATTTATCATGTATGGCACGCTGTTCATGATGGGTGGCGCATACACGCTCTCTAAAAACGGCCATGTGCGCGGCGACTTTATCTATCGCACCTGGTCTCCTCGTACTCAAGCGAGGGTCGATCTAACGCTTTACTTCATATTCTTCTTCCCAGGTGTTCTCGCTCTGGTTCTAACTGGCTGGAAGTACGGTGTACGCTCTTGGGGTTACAACGAGGTATCCGTCAACAGCCCAGCGGGTATCCCTATCTATCAATTCAAGATGGTCATCGTTGCCGCGGGCGTTCTACTCCTGTTCCAGGGTATTGCTCAGGTTATGCGTTGCATCTACTGCATCCGCACCGGCGACTGGTTAGAAGCTCTAGATGGCGATGATGTAGAAGAGACAGAAGTACTGCTGATGCGTCAGGCAGATTCACAAAACACTCACGAAGATCAGCTTGCTGATGCTGAAGTGACTGCGAAGGATCGATAAGATGAGTGACCCGATAATCGCAATTATTATGCTCGGGCTGTTCCTGTTTATGGTACTGCTCGGTTTCCCTATCGCATTCACCCTAATGGCGATGGGTATTATTTTTGGCTACTACGCCTATTTCGATGCCGACCGCATGTGGCGCGGCTACGAACGCATGATGGCAAAGGGAGACGTCGATACCCTGAGTCAATTTGGCGGCTGGATCGAAGGCCTGTTCAACAACCGGATATTCGACCTCTTTATCAACCAAACCTATTCGGTGATGGCGAATGAGGTCCTAACAGCGATTCCCCTGTTCCTGTTCATGGGTTACATCGTCGAGCGAGCCAACATTGTCGGCCGTCTCTTCTCTACCCTGAACATCGCAGCGAAGAACCTTCCCGGTTCCATGGGTGTAGCAGCGCTAATCACCTGTGCACTGTTTGCTACTGCAACGGGTATCGTTGGCGCGGTGGTAACGCTGATGGGTCTGTTAGCACTGCCATCAATGCTCAAAGCACGTTATGACCGTAGCTTTGCTTCGGGCATCATCTGTGCGGGCGGTACGCTCGGTATTTTGATACCGCCGTCAATCATGCTTATCGTTTACGCAGCAGCGTCGGGTGTTTCCATCGTACGCCTCTACGCGGGTGCCCTACTCCCAGGCCTTACACTGGCTGGACTGTACTTGATCTATGTGATGGTACGCGCAGCGCTGCAGCCTGAACTAGCACCAAAACCGACCAAAGACGAGGTGCCAGACCTCCCGTTGGGCAAAGTTCTGTGGATGCTTCTCACTTCGTTCTTGCCGCTTGCAGTGCTGATCCTGTCAGTACTGGGTTCAATCTTAGGTGGTTTAGCAACACCGTCAGAGGCTGCATCTATCGGTGCACTGGGTGGTATTGTTTTGGCTGCAGCCTATCGCTCGCTCACCTGGGACCGTCTTCGTGAGTCCGTTTACCTCACCATGCGCACCACAGCAATGGTATGTTGGCTGTTTGTCGGCTCATACACCTTCTCAAGTGTCTTCTCGTACTTGGGTGGTGAGCATATTGTAGCCGACTTCGTAACCGGCCTAGATATGTCTCCGCTGGCCTTCCTACTGCTGGCACAGGTAATCATCTTCCTACTGGGTTGGCCGCTTGAGTGGTCTGAGATCATCATTATCTTTGTGCCGATTTTCCTGCCGCTGCTACCTATGTTCGGTATCGACCCGCTCTTCTTCGGTATTCTGGTCGCGCTCAACCTGCAGACTTCATTCCTAACACCGCCCATGGCGATGTCGGCCTACTATCTCAAAGGTATAGCGCCGCCCGAAGTTAAGCTGACCGAGATCTTTAAAGGTTGTATGCCGTTCCTTGCGATGGTATTCGTAGCGATGATTCTGATGTACACAGTACCCGATATTGTCTACTACCTACCTGACCTACTTTACGGACCGAAATAGGAGCACGCATGACTGAACTACCAACAACCTCGGTGATCGCCTTGCGAGAGCGCCAAGAGAGTGGCGACTTGAGTGCATTGGAGATCGTCAATGCCTACATCACTCAGGTGGAGGCACAAGAGGATAAGGTTCAGGCGTTTGCGTGGTTTGATGCTGAATACGCGCGCGCCCAAGCACAAGCTCTGGACGCGCACCGCATGCGAGGGCTGCCACTGGGCCCTCTGCACGGCATCCCAGTTGCACTGAAAGATATCATTGATACCAAGGCGATACCGACTGAGAACGGTACGCCAATCGATGCGGGCCGCGTACCTAAACGTGATGCAGAATTGGTCTCACGACTACGTTCTGCCGGCGCTATTATCTTCGGTAAAACTCGCACAACGCCGTTTGCATACCTGACACCCTGTGAAACGCGTAATCCGCACAACCTGGAGCACACGCCAGGTGGCTCCTCCTCGGGGTCTGCAGCGGCGGTCGCGGCAGGTATGGTGCCTCTGGCAATCGGCACACAGACAGGGGGTTCAGTTATCCGACCTGCATCCTTCTGCGGTGTGCACGCAATCAAACCAAGTTTCGGCATGATACCGCGCACCGGTGTTTTGATGCAGTCGCCGACACTAGACACCATCGGTGTATTCGCGACCTGTATCGAAGACTTGGCTCAGGCGCTTGATGTTCTCGCCGGCTACGACGAGAAAGACAGTGCGACTGAACTATTGCCCTCACCTCAGGCGGCAACAATTGCGCGTCAAAAGGTGCCAGTCACGCCGACCTTTGCACTTGTTGAGCCACCAGGTTTTGATCGCGCCAGTGACGAACTCAAGGCAGCACTCAATGAACTTGGCGAGTTTCTCGGCGAACAGGTGTTCTCTACGACTCTGCCAAAGGCATTTGATGAGGCCGTTGAAGCACGGATGACCATTAACTTTGCTGAGATGGCTAAATGCTACTACCGCTACTCCAGCCAACACGCTGATCAGTTGCCCGCGGAAGTAACCGATGCAATTGCCCAAGGCAAGAAAGTGATGGCACGTGACTACATCTCAGCACTGGACTGGCGTGAGTTACTCAACGCTGGTCTGGAAGAGATGTTCGAGCGCTGTGACGCCATGATTCTGCCCTCAGCGCCGGGTGCTGCACCCGGACTGGATAGCACCGGCGATCCTATATTCAACGGTATCTGGACGCTCTGCGGTACACCGGCGATTAACATCCCAGTATTTACCAGCGAGTCCGGACTGCCTATGGGTATTCAGTTAGTGGGGCCACGTGGTGATGACGCACGACTGCTGCGTACAGCGCGTTGGCTAGCGCAGAGCCTACAACAAGAACAAATTAATGAGGAGGTCGCTTAACGATGCGATTTATACTTGCACTGGTTGGTTTTGGACTGCTGGCGGTATTCCTTGGAATTCTCGCCTTCACCGTAAACCATACTGATTTAACGATTGTCTGCGCACTGGCAGTTGCTATGTGTGGTTTTGATTTCCTGCGGTCGGTTAAGGCTAACGAGCAGCATTAACAGGCCCTTGGTCTTCAAATTCAATAACGCGGGCCTTGTGCCCGCGTTTTTTATTTTATCGCGAACCTGCGCTTCGCGCAGATCGCTCCTACTTGGCTCTTTATTTCCCTACCCACTGCATTATCTGGGTGATGTTCATTGCACCCGATGCCCGATCCTTCTCTTTACCATTCTCAAACCGCACCATTGTTGGCAAACTGCGAATGTTGTATTTCGCTGCCAGCTGCTGTGCAGCTTCGGTGTCTACCTTGGCAAATCGCACCTGCGGCTCCATCCGCTTAGCCGCCTCTGCAAAGGCTGGCGCCATCATACGACATGGACCACACCACCCAGCCCAGAAATCGACAATAACCGGCACATCGGTGTTGCGGATAAATTTACCAAAGCTCTCCTCATCCAACGCTATAGGCGCTCCCGTGAAGATCGCTTTGCGACATTTTCCACAGGCTGGCCCCTGCTCTAGGCGATCAGCAGGTACGCGGTTAGTGGCAAGACAGTGCGGACATGACAGATTGAGTGACTGACTCATAGAAGCTCCTAATATATTCGATAACTCTAATATTAGGGCACGACCAGCGCTTTTCAAGAGCACCGCGGTCGACGTTTCTCGACGCTGTCCGAGCGCTGTACGCAAAACGTATTGCGCGACTGCTTACAGCAAATAGCTGCCTTATCGTGTCATTCGGCTGGGCCGAATAGCCCTCCTACAAAAGGTAATAGAAGGCTTTTGATCTATCATGCAAGCTAGGTTCTAGAGGCTCGATACTGACTGGGTGAGATACCCAGCTGTTTTCGGAATATGCGCGAGAAGTAGTAGGCGTCATCGTAACCCACCGCGTAGGCCACCTCTTTTATCTCTTTATCGGTTGTATCCAAAAGATGGCAGGCCCGCTCTATCTTCAACTGGATAAAACGGTTTATTGGCGTCGTTCCGCTGAGCTCTCGATAGCGTTTAACAAAGTGAAACTTTGATAGATTCACGGCGGCGGCGAGAGTGTCTAGGTCGAGCTTCTCATGCAGGTGAGAACGCATCAGCGAGTGCACCCGCTCAAGCTCAGCGGTTTCACGCTGACCCTTGATAGACTCAGTGGGCCGCAATAACGCAATATGTGACAGGATTTGACGGAGCTGATTGGCTGCATAGATGTGACTCGCCAACTCCTGCACCGAGTTGCGAGCCTCCATCAGCGCCTCAAAATCGCTTATTAATTGTGCATGCACACCCACCTGATGAATTTGATAGCCGGCGTCGCTGTGGGGGATCCCCGTGTGCAAGGCAAAGTCCGCGGCCCGCGAGCCATCGAAGTGGGTCCAATAAATTGTCCATGGATCGTTGGGATCTGCAGCATACTGGTGACTCAAACCCGCGGGCACAATTAACAGATCGCCCATCGCTAGAGTGCTCTCGCTCTTAGCTGCGCTGAACCTGCCCTTCCCTTCCAGACAGTAGATCATCAAGTAGTCATCGTGTGACTCACGCTGCATTCGGTGCCCCGAAGCTGCTGCATAGAAGCCGAGGGCACGTGGATACAAGTCGGCGGACAGCGGATGCTGCGCTAGCTGAGCCGTAAGCGAGCGGGGTACTAGATATCGAAAGCTCTCTGGCGGAAGCGGCCAATTAGAGGGGCGGCTCATATGTTCTCTTTATACCTACTACTGATTCGCGCTTTTCTGAGTCCGGTCTACGACAAATGGATCAGTAAAAACCACAATATAGTCCATCAATAGAGCAAGATTATCAATCTCCCTCTTAGGCGACTGGTGTTAAAAATCTATTTAACCCGAACGAATGGGGTATCTATAAGAATAACGATTGCAGGTATTGATAATGACTCAGCGTGTCCCTCTTCTGATCAACGGCCAGATGGTCCAAAGCCAGACCGATGCTTTTATTCCCGTAACAGACCCCGCAACTCAAAATGTTATTGCTGAGGTCCCTTGTGCGACATCCGCCGAAGTGGACGCGGCCATAGCCGCCGCACAGACTGCATTTGAGAGCTGGAAAGAGACCCCCGTGGGCGAGCGTGCTCGCTTGATGCTGCGTTACCAGCACCTACTCAAAGAGCATCACGACGAGATCGCCACCCTGCTATCCAGCGAAACAGGAAAGACGTTTGAAGACGCTAAAGGTGATGTATGGCGCGGTATAGAAGTGGTTGAACACGCCTGTAATATCGCTTCACTGTCGATGGGTGAGACCGTTGAGAATGTCGCGCGAAAAATTGACTGTTACAGCATCACTCAACCGCTCGGTGTCTGTGTGGGTATCACACCCTTCAACTTCCCAGCGATGATTCCCCTGTGGATGTTTCCGATGGCCATCGCCTGTGGTAACACCTTCGTTCTAAAACCCTCCGAGCAGGATCCACTAACACCAATGCGCTTGGCGGAGCTGTTCAAAGAGGCGGGCGCCCCTGACGGTCTGCTGCAAGTTGTGCATGGCACTAAAGAGGTGGTCGACCAACTGCTGACCCACAAAGATACGCCCGCTATCTCGTTTGTCGGCTCGGTTGCTGTCGGGGAACACATCTACCGTACCGGCACCGAGCATCTGAAGCGGGTGCAGGCCTTTGCCGGCGCCAAGAACCATATGGTGATCATGCCGGACGCGTCCAAGAATCAGGTTATCAATAATCTTGTCGGTGCGTCTGTCGGGGCCGGAGGTCAGCGCTGTATGGCGATCTCTGTCGCTGTATTTGTAGGCAGTGCCAAAGAGTGGATTCCGGAGCTGCGCGAGGCGATGAACAAGGTTCGCCCCGGCGCCTGGGACGACCCGGATGCAGGGTACGGCCCGCTGATCAATCCAAGTGCTCGGGCCCGTGTGCTCGACTTCATACAGCAGGGAAAGAATGCTGGCGCCCAGTGCTTGCTCGACGGTAGCGACTGCACCGTAGATGGCTTCCCCAACGGCAACTGGGTTGGCCCGACGTTGTTTAGCGGTGTCACCACCGATATGTCGATCTACAAAGAGGAGATCTTTGGCCCAGTGCTTTGCGCCATTGAGGTTGAAACACTGGATCAAGCGATCGCCCTAATTAATGCCAACGCCTATGGTAATGGCACGTCGATCTTTACCTCATCGGGCGCCGCTGCTCGCAAGTATCAACACGAGATCAAGGTAGGCCAGGTCGGTATCAATGTCCCAGTGCCTGTGCCGCTGCCGATGTTCTCGTTCACTGGCTGGCGTAAATCCTTCTATGGGGATCAACACGCCTACGGTAAACAGGCGGTTAAGTTCTACACCGAAACCAAGACCGTTACCGCGCGCTGGTTCGAAGAGGATATAGACACTGGGGTAAACACCACGATTCAGCTAAAGTAAGCGGATAACAACAAAGGAAAACACCATGAATTTTGAGCTGAACGAAGATCAGATCGCCTTTGCCGACCTGGCTCGAAGCTTCGCTGAAAAAGAGTTCGAACCCAATGCCGCCGAGTGGGATGAGCAGCAGATATTCCCACTCGAGACCTTGCGTAAAGCGGGTGAACTCGGCCTGTGTGGCCTTTACGCCCCAGAGGATGTTGGCGGTTTAGGGCTGAGCCGACTCGATTCCAGCATCATCTTTGAGGAGCTCGCACAGGGCTGCACATCGACTACCGCCTATCTAACGATCCACAACATGGTGGCGTGGATGATCGCAGAATTTGGTAACGAAGCGACGCGCAACCAGTGGTGCCCTGCCCTCACGGCGGGTGAGCAATTTGGCTCCTACTGCCTAACAGAGCCGAACGCCGGCTCCGATGCCGCCTCACTTAAGACAAGCGCTAGTCGCGATGGTGACGACTACCTGCTCAACGGCAGCAAGATCTTTATCTCCGGTGCCGGCGCAACCGATGTCCTCGTAGTAATGGCACGCACCGGTGAAGCAGGCGCCAAAGGGATCTCGGCTTTCGCCGTCGATGCCAAAAGCGAAGGCATCAGCTACGGGCGCAAAGAGCAGAAAATGGGATGGAACTCACAACCCACCCGTATGGTTACCTTTGATGAGGTACGCGTGCCTGCTAGCGCCATGCTGGGCGCTGAGGGTGATGGCTTTAAGATCGCCATGAAGGGCCTGGACGGCGGACGCATCAATATTGGCGCCTGCTCTATCGGTACGGCGCAAGCGGCGCTTAAACGCGCACGCAACTACATGTTGGAACGCAGCCAGTTCGGCAAAACACTGAGCAACTTCCAAGCACTGCAGTTCAAGCTCGCTGATATGACCACTCAGTTGGTTGCTGCCCGCCAGATGATTCGACTCGCAGCAAGCCGGCTCGACGCCGGACATGCCGATAAAACAGTTTATTGTGCTATGGCGAAGCAGTTTGCAACCGACGCCGGATACACCGTAGCCGATGAAGCGCTGCAGATCTTTGGCGGCAATGGCTACATCAAGGAGTATCCGCTAGAGCGCTACCTACGTGACAACCGCGTGCACCGTATCCTTGAGGGTACCAATGAAATTATGCGTCTGATCATCGCCCGCCGGGCGCTGATGCAGGATGCCGCAGAGCTACTTTAAGCGATATTAGGGAGAGAGCATGTCTGACGCGCTACTTTTAGAAAAGCAGGGCCATACCGCGGTTATTACGATGAATAATCCGCCGGCTAACACCTGGACCGTTGAGAGCTTGAAGCAGTTAACCGAGTTGGTTGCGCAGCTCAACGCCGATCGCGAAGTGTTCGCTCTGGTGTTGCGCTCTACCAGCGAGAAATTTTTCTGTGCCGGTGCCGACCTCAAGCTGTTCGCAGATGGCGATCGCTCGATGGCTCGCGACATGGCCCGCGGCTTCGGAGAGGCCTTTGAGGCGCTGTCGAATTTCCGTGGCGTATCCATTGCTGCGATAAACGGCTTTGCCATGGGGGGTGGCCTCGAGGTTGCACTGGCGTGTGATATTCGTGTTGCCGAGGAGCAGGCTCAAATGGCGCTGCCAGAAGCCAAAGTCGGACTTCTTCCCTGTGCGGGTGGCACCCAGAATCTGACGATGCTGGTTGGAGAAGGTTGGACTAAGCGCATGATTTTATTAGGCGAACGTCTGAAAGCGCCGCAAGCGAAAGAGATCGGCCTAGTCGAAGAGCTGGTACCTACCGGAGGCGCGTTTGAGCGTGCAATGGAGCTGGCCAAGCAGGCCGAGCAGCAGAGTCCAATGTCGATCGCCAACTGTAAACAGCTGATTCAAAACAACCGTCATCAGCACTGGGATGCAGGCTACATTCTCGAGCGTGAACTCTTCGTTGACCTCTTCTTCTCTGAGGATCAAAAAGAGGGGGTGAACGCATTCCTGGAAAAACGTGCTCCCGAGTGGAAGAACCGCTAACTGAGCGAGATAAGGACATTTGATGAGTTGCGTACTCTTTAACGAACACCCCACAAACGACGGCAACCTTATTCTTGAGGTGCATCTCAACTCTGAGCGATCACTCAATGCGCTGACGCTGGAGATGATTGAGCTGACTCTGCCGCGCCTCGATCAGGCCGCTGCGGATGAGCGAATTAAAGCGGTGCTGTTGACCAGCGCAGGGGAGAAGGCCTTCTGCGCCGGTGGCGATGTGGTGAACCTCTACAAGTCGATCACTAACGAGGCGGACTCTAGTTTCCCGGTCGACTACTTCACTGCTGAGTATACAATCGACTACCGCATTCACACCTTCCCTAAACCTTTTATCTGTTGGGGCAGCGGTTATGTCATGGGTGGCGGCATGGGCCTAATGAACGGCTGTAGCCATCGCGTGGTTACACAAACCTCACACCTCGCAATGCCGGAGGTGACTATCGGTCTCTACCCTGACGTGGGCGGTAGTTTTTTCCTCAACCGTATGCCCGGGCGCACGGGTATTTTTCTGGGTCTTACCGGCAATCCAATCTATGCGGCAGATGCCCTCTTCCTCGGCCTTGCTGATCGCTTCATTGATGCCGCCAAACTGCCGCAGTTGATCAGCTCACTGGTCGAGGCAGACTGGAGCGCGGACGCCTACACCTGCGTAAATCAGGTGCTGCGCCAGCTCGAGCAGCAGTCCCAAGCGGTCTTGCGCACAGACGCTCCAATCCAGGATCACTTTGACTTCATACAGCAGATCACCGATCAAGATTCGCTCGATGATCTTATGCAAGCGATGCACGAGCTCGAAAGCGAGGATCCTTGGATTCAACGCTCTAAAAAAGCGATCACCCACGGTTCGCCCCTATCAGTGCACATCATTGCTGAACAGCTCAAACGCTGCCGCCACCTTTCACTCAAAGAGGTGTTTATGGCCGAGCTTGAGCTGTCGGTGCAGTGCTGCCGTCATCGCGAGTTTCCAGAGGGGGTTCGAGCCCTTCTAGTCGATAAAGACGGCAACCCCGACTGGAGCTATAAGACGGTGAGCAGCGTCGACGAAGCGTTTGTGCAGCAGTTCTTTACTAGCCCTTGGGAGCCCGGACAAGCGAATCCGTTGAGCGATCTATAACGGCAAAACTTTTTACCCTGAACAATAAACATAAGAGGGACAGAGAATGGCAACAATTGGATTTATCGGACTGGGTAATATGGGCGGCCCGATGGCCGCCAACTTGGTCAAAGCAGGTCACCAGGTACAGGTGTTTGACCTCTCAGCAGCCGCACTTGAACGCGCAGTCTCAGCCGGTGCACAGGCAGCTGACTCTGCAACTTCGGCCGTCAAAGGCGCACAGTTTGTCATCACTATGCTACCGGCAGGCCAGCATGTTGAAGGGCTGTTCGTCACCGGTGATACACCGCTGTTTGATGCCGTGGAGTCCGACGCCCTGATAATTGACAGCTCCACCATTGATGCCGAGACCGCAAAGCGTGTCTCTGCAGTGGGTGCCGCTCGCGGTATCGACTTCATCGATGCACCGGTCTCAGGCGGAGTCGGTGCAGCTACAGCGGGCACCCTTGCCTTTATGGTCGGTGCAACAGAAGCTCAATTCGAGCGGGCTAAACCCATTCTAGAGGCGATGGGTAAAAACATCTTCCGCGCGGGCGACTCGGGTGCGGGCCAGATCGCCAAATGCTGCAACAACATGATGCTGGCGATTCAGATGGCCGGTGCCTCAGAGGCGTTAAATATGGGGGTGCGTAACGGTCTGGATCCGGCAGTGCTCTCTGAGATCATGAAGCAGAGTTCCGGTAACAACTGGGCGCTGCAGGTCTACAACCCCTTCCCCGGTGTAATGCCCAATGTGCCCTCCTCTAATAATTACCAAGGTGGCTTTGCGGTGGACCTGATGTATAAGGATCTAGGGTTAGCGATGGATGTCAGCCAGCAGAGTGGCTCGCCCACACCGATGGGCTCCGCAGCCCGCGCGCTGTACATGCTGCACCGTAAAAACGGCACAGGCGGCCTGGATTTCTCCAGCATTCTGAAGTTCTATCAGGAGCAGTAGATCCCAGCATTAGTCGACAACAAATAGTCTCACCAGAATAAATATAAGAGGGATGCAGATGAGATATGACGACCAATACCAAGCCGCTTTAGATAACCCAGAGGCCTATTGGGCGACCCAGATTGATCGAATCGCTTGGTTCAAAAAGCCCGAAACGATCCTGCACAAAACTGATTTCGGAACCTACAGTTGGTATCCCGATGGAGAACTCAACACCTGCTATCTAGCCTTAGATCAACAGGTCGAGCAGGGCCGCGGTGAGCAGGTAGCGCTCTATTACGACTCGCCCGTCAGCGATACCAAAGAGGCCATCAGCTACAACGACCTCTTAGCTCGAGTGAAACGCTTTGCCGGCGCGCTGCAAGCGCGCGGCGTGGAGAAAGGCGATACCGTACTCATATACATGCCAATGATTCCAGAGGCCGCAGTAGCAATGCTCGCCTGCGCCCGCCTTGGCGCAGTTCACTCAGTCGTCTTTGGTGGCTTTGCCCCCAACGAAATGGCCATTCGTATCGATGATGCCAACCCCAAAATGATCCTCACCGCATCCTGCGGTATCGAGTTCGACAAGAAGATCGCCTACAAGCCGCTTGTCGATCAGGCGATCGATATGGCGACACATAAGCCCGAGCACACTATCGTCTGCCAACGCCCAATGCTAAGCGCCGAGCTTAACCAAGCGCGCGATCTGGACTGGTATGAATTTCAGGAGGGGTCGCAAGACGCAGCGTGCACGCCTGTCTTGGGACGCGACCCGCTGTACATACTCTACACCTCTGGCACTACCGGTCAGCCCAAAGGGATAGTGCGAGACAACGGCGGCCATGCAGTAGCGCTAAGTTATGCCCTCAACAATGTCTATGGCATGGAAGCGGGCGATGTCTGGTGGGGCGCCTCCGACATTGGCTGGGTTGTCGGTCACTCCTTTATTGTTTACGGCCCTTTGATGGGCGGCTGCTCGGCGATCTTCTTTGAGGGTAAACCGATCAAAACGCCCGATGCTGGCACCTTCTGGCGCGTCATTGGCGAATATGGGGTCAACTCGATGTTCTGTGCCCCCACCGCCTTCCGCGCGATTCGCAAAGAGGATCCTGAGGGGGCACTGGCCAAACAGTTCGACCTGAGCTCGCTGAAATGGGTTTTTGTCGCCGGTGAAAAACTCGACTCCTCGACCTACGGCTGGCTCTCTGAACTGCTGCAAGTGCCTGTGATAGACCACTGGTGGCAAACCGAAACGGGTTGGCCGATGACCGCGCCGATGATGGGATGGGACAACCCCTCCAAAGAGCGTCTGGGCTCCACCAACAAACCGATCCCCGGGTACGATATTCGCGTGCTCGACGACAGCGGCGAAGAGGTTGAGACTGACGCCGCTGGCAACATCTGCGTCTCCCTGCCGATGCCCCCGGGCGTCGCCTGGAGTATCTGGAATAACAACGAACGCTACCGCAGCTCTTACCTGGAAGCATTTCCCGGTTACTACCACACGGGTGACGGCGGATTTAAAGATGCAGAGGGCTACATCTACATTACCGGACGTACCGATGATGTGATCAACGTCTCCGGCCACCGACTCTCCACCGGCGAGATGGAAGAGGTACTGTCGGCACATAGCGCTGTCGCTGAGTGTGCCGTCATAGGTGTGAACGATGAACTGCGGGGACAATTGCCGCTGGGCCTCGTGGTGCTCAAAGCGGGCGAAACCATCAGCGAAGCGGATCTGGTACAAGACCTAGTGCAGATGGTTCGTGACCGAGTGGGCGCAGTCGCTTGCTTCCGTCAGGCATTGGTGGTGCAACGCTTGCCCAAGACCCGCTCAGGCAAGGTGCTACGTGCAGTGCTGCGCAAGATTGCGGCGGGTCAGGAGTACACCATGCCATCAACGATAGATGATCCAGCGATTCTGACGGAGATCGAAGAGATCCTACAATCCGCAGGTTTCTGAGCAGGGCCCTGTAGGAGGGATGTGCGCCAAAGCCGCATTTCCCGACACCCAGTGCCGGGTCGCGAAATAGCGCTGTGCGCTACATCGCTCGTACATTCTTAATCCGACGTGTGTCGCCTCGAGAGGCGAGCTACCGGTTAGTGCTTGTTGGTTTTCGCCAGCAGCGCTTCGAGCTTGTTGCTGATGCGCTCCTCTTTCTCGGCTACGCGCTGCTGTTTGCGTTGCTCTTTTTGACGCTCGACACGGCGCTGTTTGTACTCCGCTAGCTTCGCTTTGGCGTGACCCGCTTCGCTCTCGTTGACGGTACCAGACGCGTCACCGTTCAGATCAACACGGTCGGCACCCTCTACAATCGACTGCAGGTAGCGTGGATTGCGCACGTAGGTAGCCAGTGCACGTTTGATTTTACCGCGGCTCACTTTGTCATCAGCGACCAGATCTTCCTGAATACCAATCTTCAGGGGTTTAGGCTCGGCAGCGTTGAACGCTTTCGGGTAGTTTGTCTCCAACAGTTCTACCGCTGCTTGGTTTGCTGCGCGATTCTTGTTACGCGCCTTGTCTGAGGTCTGTTCGCTCACGTTCTCATCTCGTTTGTTACTTGGGCCGCAACCCTGATCGAAGCCGCATTCTAACAGCATATCTAGGCTTGTTAAGCCCCTTTTTCACAACGCGCACACTCGGATTACGGGTCGCTACTGGGGTGGGCTATCAGGCGCCCTTGCGAATCAGGTAGATATACTCATCACCGCGCTGCTCTTGATCGACCAATTCGTGCCCGAGGAAATTACAGAATTTTGGGATATCACGCTCTGTGGAGGGGTCTGTGGCTAAAACCTCTATCAGTTGCCCGGCAGCAACGTCTGAGATTTTGTTATGCAGCATCATCACCGGTTCAGGGCAGTAGAGACCACGCGCATCAAGTTGTGCATCAGGTTTCACAAAGGATTTTCCGTTCAATTACTCAATCTCATTATTGTCGCAAATACCGAGGCATGTTGTCAGCCCAGCGTTGTCAGACCGGTACGGCTACTAACCGCTTTACCGTTCACCCGCCTTCGGTCTATTCTTGGACTAAAGGGAACGCACGTAAGGAAAACAACAATGATAAGAGTTTTTATTGAGCGCCATGTTCCAACGGAACTGACCGACGCCTATAACTCACTCGCTCGCGAAAACCTGCGGACGGCGATGTCCACGACGGGCTTCATCTCTGGCGAAGTTTTACATGATATCAGCGATACAGAGAAGCGTCTGATTGTAGCAACTTACCGTACGTTAAGTGACTGGTCGCGCTGGTATCACTCGGAAGAGCGCAGGCAGATGATGGACCGAATCGGTCCTATGCTCGAGCACGAAGAGAAGATCTCTATTTACGAGCTGTAGTTCAGCCTCTGCTTATCTGCTCAACTCTAAATAGACCGTGATCTCCTCGCGATCGTGATAGAGATGCTTGGCTTCCAATTTATATCTGAGCTGCGCCTCGGTCAGAATGCTCTGCAACTGCTCGAGACAAGATTCCACCTCAGCAAAACGCTGCTTCATCGGCAGTTTGAGGTTAAATATAAGAATCGTTGACCAGCGATTAATCGCCCACTTGGCCATCAACTCAGTAACTTGCGATGGTTTTTCCACCACATCACACACCAACATATCCACCGGCTTGTTCGGCTTGAACGTGAAGGCGTCTTCGCGACGATGGTCCACCTGCCCGGAATCCATCAACTCTTGTGACATTGGGCCATTATCAACCGCTGTTACAAACATATTGCGATTGACCAACTGCCAGGTCCAACCACCCGGGGCAGCACCCAGATCAACGGCCGTTCGGCCACTCTCAATCTTATCTTGCCAATCCGCCTTGGGCACAAACCAGTGCCACGCCTCCTCCAACTTCAGCGTCGAGCGGCTCGGTGCAGAGGGCGGAAACTTCAAGCGCAGTATACCCTGCTCCCAGCGACAGCTGTTCTTGATCGGCGAAACACCCAACCAGAAAGTTTGTCCATCAATGACGAATAAATGGGTACGCCAGTCGGCACGCTGTTTGCGCGGCAACATCAGACCGGCTTGACGCATTGCACCTGAGAGCGCAGAACCAAACTTACGCGCAAAACCGTTAAGGTTGCGCCCATCTGTAGTGTCAGCCGTCTCAACATAGAGCTCAGCGGACTGCGGCAGCCCCTCAGCGGCCGCTAAGAGCGGCGTGATGCGGTCCTTGGTACTGACATGCGATAGAAGATCAGTGCAAGCGACCCATTGACGCGCGAAGATCAGGCGCCGAAATTTGAGCTGCGCCATCAACTCAAGCGCATTCTGCTCACCCGTCAGATGAAAAAGCACATAGGCGCTATTGGGGCTAAACTTGGGATATCCAAAAAAACCGAGCTCTGCTGCACGAGTCGATATCTCGGAAGCCGCTTCAGATTCAAACCCTGCGCGGCAATAGATCAGTAGATGGTTAAGCACGCTCGGGCCTCGCTGTTTCACCGGTGATTGCGGCGCGAACTCTAGCATAGCTGAGATTTGCGGGAAACGAGCGTTGGTCGTACCACTGCTGCAGAACTGCGTGACAGCTTATATTGATTTGAATCAAGATATACCCTGTTTTATGACCTTCGCGTTAGCGGTAGATTGCTCTAATAGCCTATTATTATCAGCAAATAACCACCAGAACTATAAGAATAAACCATTTAATATCAGTAGCTTAGATTGCAAAGCTTCAAAGCAATTTTGGCTGATTGGCGTCTTTATGTCGGAACAGCGCATGCTGCACCGCACAAAAATGGGTGAGATAAATGGTCTCTAATTCATTGAAAAAGATCGACTCATCCAACATAATTCGCCCGAATTTCGACCTTTTCTATTCACAAAGCTTGATGAGAGCCTGAAATGAGCACTGCAACTGCAAATACGTACAACTATCGAGTTGTTCGCCAGTTCGCCATCATGACGGTTGTTTGGGGCATCGTAGGCATGGGCCTAGGTGTTCTGATCGCTGCTCAGTTGGTGTGGCCAGCACTTAACTTCGATACGCCTTGGTTTTCTTTTGGACGTCTGCGTCCTCTGCATACCAATGCGGTCATCTTCGCCTTTGGCGGTAGCGCCCTATTCGCAACGTCTTACTACGTTGTGCAGCGTACCTGCCAAACTCGCCTCTTCTCTGATGGCCTAGCGGCATTTACCTTCTGGGGTTGGCAGGCAGTTATCGTAGCTGCTGCTATCACACTACCGATGGGTATTACATCAACTAAAGAGTACGCTGAGCTCGAGTGGCCAATCGATATTCTGCTTGCTGTTGTATGGATCTGCTATGCAATCGTCTTCCTCGGTACTGTCAAAAACCGTAAGACGTCGCACATCTATGTGGGCAACTGGTTCTACATGGCGTTCATCATCACTGTTGCGGTGCTGCACATTGTTAATAGCATCCAGATGCCTGTTACCCTGTTCAAGTCATACTCAGTTTACCCAGGTACTGTCGATGCGATGGTGCAGTGGTGGTACGGTCACAACGCCGTAGGTTTCTTCCTGACTGCTGGCTTCTTGGGCATGATGTACTACTTCGTGCCAAAGCAGGCTGAGCGTCCGATCTACTCGTACCGTCTCTCTATCGTCCACTTCTGGGCGCTGATCGCCACTTACATGTGGGCGGGTGGTCACCACCTGCACTACTCTGCGCTACCTGACTGGGCGCAGTCTGTTGGTATGATTATGTCACTGATCCTGCTGGCACCCTCTTGGGGCGGCATGATCAACGGTATGATGACCCTCTCAGGCGCATGGCACAAACTACGTACTGACCCTATCCTGCGTTTCCTTGTGGTATCGCTGTCGTTCTACGGCATGTCGACCTTCGAAGGCCCGATGATGGCGATCAAGACCGTTAACGCTCTGTCACACAACACAGACTGGACTATCGGCCACGTACATGCTGGTGCTCTGGGCTGGGTTGCAATGATCTCGATCGGTGCGATCTACCACATGATTCCTAAGCTGTTCGGTAAGGCGCAGATGTACTCGACTGCCCTGATTAACACTCACTTCTGGCTGGCAACTATCGGTACTGTCCTCTACATCTGTGCGATGTGGGTAAACGGTATCCTGCAGGGTCTGATGTGGCGTGCAGTTAACGAAGACGGCACCCTCACCTACAGCTTCGTTGAAGCGTTGGAAGCGAGCCACCCAGGCTACTTCGTGCGTTGGTTGGGCGGTATGTTCTTTGTCGCGGGTATGTTCCTGATGGCTTACAACGTATGGCAGACCACCCGCTCAGGCAGCAAAGTGGCCCCTGCAGAAAACCCTGATCCGGCTGTAGCCGCAGCGTAAGTCAGACCGGAGAGAGTTAAGATGATTAAACACGAAACTATCGAAAAGAAAATGGGTCTGATGATCCTGCTGATCATCGTCGTAATTAGCGGCGGTGGTCTGGCAGAGATCGTTCCCCTCTTCTTCCAAAGCTCTACCACCAAGCCAATTGAAGGTCTGCGTACGTACAGCGCGCTTGAACTGGAAGGCCGTGATATTTACATCCGCGAAGGCTGTCATGTGTGTCACACACAGATGATTCGCCCTTTCCGTGCAGAGACAGAGCGCTACGGTCACTACTCAACAGCTAACGAGTTTGTTTACGAACACCCATTCCTCTGGGGTTCTAAACGTACCGGGCCTGACCTCGCGCGCGTTGGTGGACGTTACTCTGATGACTGGCACCGTGCACACATGTACAACCCGCGTGACGTTGTACCTGAGTCAAAAATGCCATCCTACCCGTGGCTTTTCGACGATAAGCTAACAGGGCGTGACACGGCAGCGAAAATGACTGCACTGCGCAAACTAGGCGTGCCATTCAGCGATGAGCAGATTGCCAACGCGCAGGAAGATGTTGCAGGCCGTTACGAGATTGATGCTCTGGTTGCCTACCTACAGGCGCTAGGCAAAATGCATTCTGAGTACACCAACAAACGGTAATTATCAGTGAGTTACGAAACCTACGGTCCATACATTCCGGTCATCATGCTACTGACCTTCATCGGCATCTTTCTGTGGGTGATTAACCCACGCAATAAGAAGCGCTTCGATGATGCGGCAGATCTACCCTTCCAGGATGAGGCGATTGACCAGCGCACACAGCAGGCCGACCAGGAGAGTAACGGAGGAGAAAAACGATGAGTGCTTTTTGGAGCATTTGGATTTCAGTCATCACCCTAGGCGTGATTATCGGTGTAACTTGGCTGCTATTCGCTACTCGTAAGAGTGAGAAATTTAAAGAGACAACAGAAGAGACTGTCGGCCACGCGTTTGACGGCATCGAGGAGTATGACAACCCACTGCCGAAGTGGTGGTTCAACATGTTCCTGATCACCGTTGTCTTCTCTTTGGGCTACCTTGCCCTCTACCCGGGTCTGGGTAATTTCAAAGGCCTGCTCGGTTGGACGTCTGCTAACCAGTGGGAGAAAGAGATGGCGCACGCGGAAGAGGTCTACAAGCCTGTTTTCGCGAAATACGCTGCCCTCTCAATTGAAGAGTTGAACCAGCCCGGCAACGAGAACGGCCTGAAGATGGGGCAACGCATGTTTGCCAACAACTGTTCGGTTTGTCACGGTGTGGGTGGTGTCGGTGCATACGGCTTCCCTAACCTAACTGACGACGACTGGCTCTATGGCGGTTCGCCAGAGACTATTGTTCAGACACTGATCAACGGCCGACAAGGTGGAATGCCAGCATTTGGTGCAACACTCGGTGAAGATGGTGTACAGGACGTATCGCACTATGTACGTAGCCTCAGCGGCCAGCAACACGATGCATCAGCTGCAGACCGCGGCCAGGCGACCTTCAACTCCGTCTGTGCGGCCTGTCACATGCCAACAGGCGAAGGCATGCAAGCACTGGGCGCGCCTAATCTGACCGATAACGTTTGGTTGTACGGTGGTGATTTCGCGCAGATCGCACACACTATCCGCGGCGGTCGTGCAGGTGTAATGCCGGCGCAGAAAGATCTGCTTTCAGAAGATAAGATTCAGCTGATTGCAGCTTACGTATACAGCCTGTCGAAATAATCTTTCTACAGGCTCCAAAAAGGGCGACTGATATATATCAAGTCGCCTTTTTTATCGGCGCAGTATACTGCCCCAATTGTTGAGCTAGTTGATCTCTCTTTGCAGCAGGACCCACTGAATGAGTCAGATACCAGTAAAAGATGTCACCCCTCAAGTAGAGGTTGTAAGCCTCTACGCAGAACGTGAGCATATTTATGTAAAGTTCTACAAGGGTATCTTTAAGAATCTGCGTATTATCTCGAGCGCCGTGATGCTCCTCGCCTTCTATGGTGCCTCATGGCTGCAGTATGATGGTCGCCAAGCGATTCACTTTGACCTACCGGGTCGACAGTTTCACGTCTTCGGTCAGACCTTCTGGCCGCAGGATTTCATGCTGCTCTCTTGGCTGCTGATTATTCTCGCTTTCACACTCTTCTTCGTGACGGTATTCGCTGGCCGACTCTGGTGCGGTTACTCCTGCCCGCAGTTCGTCTGGACTTGGTTCTTTATGTGGGCCGAGCGCATCACCGAAGGTGACCGCAATGCACGCATGAAACGTGATAAACAGCCGATGTCGGCCAACAAGTTCATGCGTAAATTCGCCAAGCACAGCATCTGGATTCTGATCGCAGTGACTACGTCGATTGCGTTTATGGGCTATTTCACACCGATAAGGGAGCTGATCCCGAACATTCTGGTGCTTGATTTGGGTCCCTGGGAGAGCTGGTGGTTGGCATTCTTTGCGGTAGCAACGTACGGCAACGCCGGCTGGCTGCGTGAGCAGGTGTGTATCTACATGTGTCCCTATGCGCGATTCCAGTCAGTGATGTTTGACCAGGACACACTGATCATCTCCTACGACGAGAAACGTGGTGAGAGCCGAGGCAAGCGCAAGCGTGATGCCGACTACAAAGCTGACGGGCTAGGCGACTGTATCGACTGTGGCCACTGTGTACAGGTTTGCCCAGTGGGTATCGATATTCGTGACGGTCTGCAGTACGAGTGTATTGCCTGCGGTGCCTGTGTCGACGCCTGTGATGACATCATGGAACGCATGGGATACGACAAAGGCTTGGTGCGATACACCACCGAGCATGAGCTTGAAGGCAAGAAGACCCACCTCGTTCGCCCCCGTTTGATCGGCTACCTAGTCGCATTGATGGCGATGATGACTGCCTTTAGTTACGTGCTACTGACGCGCACACCGCTAGAGGTCGACACCATCCGTGGCCGCGGTGCCCTTTACACAGTTGCCACCGATGGGGATATCCGCAACACCTACTCAGTGAAGATTGCCAACAAATCGCAAAATGATGAAATATACCGAATCAGCCTAGAAGGACTTGAGTATGCCAAGTTGGTCGGCGACACCGAGGTCCGCGTAAAAGCTGGCGAGCTTTACGATCACACGATTTACGTTGAGATCGATCCACGTGCGCTAGAGAAGCCGAATTATCCTATCGAGTTTGAAGTGACGGCTGTCGGTGACGAGAGTATCAGCGCCTCCTCCGAGAGTCGCTTTATCGGACCCACAAACTAATCGCTGGCGTCTCTTCGTAACAACCGGTTTATGTTAGACTTCGCGCCGAGCATCAGTGGTCTGAGCTCGGCGTGTACTTATCTCTAAGAGGACAGAATGGAGAATCAAACACGGGATATTGGTCCTTGGTATCGCCAGAAATGGCTACTATTCGTGTTGTCGCCACTGGTTGCAGTGGTGATTTACGCCAGTATCTTTATGTACATCGCAATTTCCACCAGCGATGGCATTGTTAAAGATGACTACTACAAGGTGGCACGCGGAACCAATGTCGATAACAGCCGAGTCCTAGAGGCTGCCAAACGCGGTATCCGCGGCGAGCTGCTGGTAGACGCCCTTACCGGCGACCTGCGTCTCAAACTTAACGCAGACACACAGCTACCTTCGACGCTGACGCTGGATCTAGTGCACCCTGCGCATAAAAAATATGATCAGCAGATCACGCTGCGCAACGTTAACAGCTCTGATGTTTATCTAGGCAGCCTGCAGGGTAACCTCGAGGGCAAGCGTTATCTTATGCTCTCGGACGAATCCGGTGCCTGGGTGCTCAAACGTGAGCTACTGCCACCCTATGATCAACGCAGCTTTGAACTGCTGCCTGAATAGCGGCGCTTATGGTTGATCAGGCGAAGGTCTGTTTTCACTGCGCAACTCCCCTGCCCGCCTCGGGCCAGTTTCAGCTTGAGGTGAATGGCAAACTGGAGTCATTCTGCTGCCCGGCCTGTCGGGCGGTCACCCAAACTATTCTCGGTTCGGGGTTAGACAAATACTACCAACACCGTGACAAACCGGCGGTTGATCCTGGCAACAACACCTCAATCGATGCTGAGCTAGGTCTTTACGATTCACCTGAAGTGCAGCGCGAGTTCGTTCGCAGACTCGCAGACCGGAGTGAAGCGAGCCTGGTTATTGAGGGTATTAGCTGCGCAGCCTGCGTTTGGCTACTGGAAAAACACATCGGCACGCTGGAGGGTGTAGCGAGTTTCAACGTTAACCTAACAAACCACCGTGCTCGACTGGTCTGGAATCCAGAGGCCGCGCCACTGAGTGAGATATTCCGCCAAATCCTCGCGATCGGTTACACCCCTCATCCCTACCACCCAAACCGCGAAGAGCAACTATACCAGCAAGAGCATAAACGCGCCGTGCGCCGCCTCGGTGTTGCCGGCGTCGGCATGATGCAGGTGATGATGATGGCGATGGCGCTCTACTTGGGAGAGAACTTCACGATGGAGCCGCATATCGAGCGCTTCATCCGCTGGACCAGTCTAATCGTTGCAACACCGGTGGTACTCTATGCAGCCCGCCCGTTTTTTATCGCGGCGCTGCGTGATATCAAAACGCGTCACCTCAGTATGGATGTGCCGGTCTCGATCGCGATTGGCGGCGCCTATATCGCTAGTGTCTGGGCGACCCTCTTTGGAGGGGGCGAAGTCTATTTTGACTCGGTGAGTATGTTTACCTTCTTCCTGCTGATTGGTCGCTTCTTAGAGATGCAAGCGCGCCACCGCACGGGCCTAGCCGGTAACGCTTTAGCCAATCTACTGCCAGCTAGTGCAATCAAACTCGAGTCAGGACAGGAAAAATTGATCCCTGTGGCGGAACTCAAAGCGGGTGATCGGGTACTAGTGAAGCCTGGCCACTCAATTCCCGCCGACTCAATTCTTTTCAGTGAGAGTGCCAGCATCGACGAATCCGCGCTCACCGGCGAGCCCCTTCCTGTCACCCGCCATCGAGGCGATGCTTTGACAGGTGGCACGCTCAACGTCGATCAACCGATCGAGCTAGAGGTGGTAGCGGGTAGTGAGCAGGGACGCATGTCCGCCATTCTCAATCTGCTCGATCGTGCCCAAGCAGACAAACCCGAGGTTGCCCGTGTTGCCGATAAAGTGGCCAGCTACTTCGTCGCTGCCGTACTGCTGACGGCCTGTGTAGTCGGCTTTAGTTGGTACGCCATTCGGCCTGAGGATGCGGTATGGATAGTCCTCTCCGTATTGGTAGTAACCTGCCCTTGCGCGCTCTCCTTAGCGACACCCACGGCACTCACTGCCGCGATCGGTAGTCTACGCCAGATGGGCCTGTTGATTACCCGTGGACATGTGTTGGAGAGCCTGGCGCAAGCAGACATGGTTGCTTTCGATAAGACGGGTACGTTGACGACCGGCAAGCTAAGCATACGCAGAACCATTGCGCTTAACGGTGCACCTGAGGCTGAGTGCTTGGCGATCGCGGCGGCATTAGAGAGTCGCTCCGAGCACCCGATTGCTTCTGCTTTTGCCCCATTCTTCAGTTATGCGCCTCAGTCCGTTCAGACCCATATAGGCGCGGGTATTGAGGGCCAGGTCGACCTGCGGGACCTGCGCATCGGCAAACCTGAGTTCGCGGCCGAGATCTACCTTGGGCAGCCACCGCAACGACCCGATGAGACCGGTCTTTGCCTGCTTCTCGCCTCGTCTGATGGCCCTATCTGCTGGTTTATCATCGATGATCAAATTCGCCCTGAAGCGCCAGAAGCCGTTAGTGCACTTAAGGCGCTTGGCCTCGAGGTGGTAATGCTTACCGGTGACGCACGAGCAAACGGTCAGCGCGTTGGAGCAGAGCTCGGTATTGATCGGGTTGAGGCTCAAATGACACCCGAAGCAAAACTTAAATGGGTTAATCAACGTCAGCAAGCGGGCCAGCGTATCCTGATGGTGGGCGATGGAATTAACGATATTCCCGTGCTGTCGGGCGCGCAAACCTCTGTCGCAATGAGTGAAGCGACCGATCTGGCCAAAACTAGCGCCGATGCGGTGTTGATCAGCGCTGATCTGCGCAAGCTCGCCGCAGCCGTAGCGCAAGCGCGCCGTACTCGCTCGATTATCAAACAGAATATTGGCTGGTCGTTAGCCTACAATCTGATAGCCTTACCCTTAGCTGCATTAGGCTTCATCGCACCCTGGATGGCGGCAATTGGCATGTCAGCCAGTTCGTTAGTTGTCGTAGGCAATGCGCTGCGTTTGAACTCAAATCCCAAAGGCTACTGATGGATATTATCTACCTGCTAATCCCTATCGCTATCGTCTTGATCGGTTTCGGTACCTGGGCGTTTTTCTGGAGCGTGAACACCGGCCAATTCGATGACCTCGAATCGCCAGCCCATCGGATCCTCTATGATGATGACGAAGAGATGATTCCGGAGGATGCGCGCGTACAGCCCGCTAAATCAGATCGCGACAGTGATGGTGCTGAGAGCATCAATAACTCTTCTGAGCCAGAGTCTAAGGCGTGATACAGAGCTCGCTTAGCTTTACCGCAGCCATTCTCATCGGACTGTTAGGTACGACTCACTGCCTAGCTATGTGCGGCGGCATCGCCTCGAGCTTGAGCCTCAGCGACCAGAAGCCCAACGGGGCGTTTACACGCCTTTTTGCCTATAATCTGGGGCGTATCAGCAGCTACATGCTTGCCGGTTTTCTTCTGGGTTTGGTTGGGGCAGGAATCTACCAGACCGGTGCGGCTACACTGCTAAGATCACTCGCTGGGTTGCTTCTGATATCCATGGGGCTCTATGTCGGCCAGTGGTGGCTTGGGGTCACTAAACTGGAGAGTCTGGGAAGTCATCTATGGCGTCTAATCTCACCACTGCTGAAGCCTCTGCTGCCGGCAGACAATCCGATCAAAGCGCTTCTACTGGGTATTGGCTGGGGCTGGCTACCCTGTGGATTGGTCTATAGCACGCTGATCTGGAGCGCCGCCGCCGGCAGTGCAACTGATAGCGCGCTTCTAATGCTGGGCTTCGGTCTTGGCACCCTCCCCGGCATGCTCGCAACAGGCCTTTTAGCCCGTGAACTGCAGGCACTGACCCGCAAAGCCGGCGTGCGCAGCGC
>JAYQBD010000025.1:0-24565 GCA_038137135.1 Oceanospirillaceae bacterium
CAGCAGCTGGCTCAGTTATTGCCTCAGCTACTATTCGAGCAGCAGATTCCGGAGTAGGTTCCGGAATAGGTTCCGGAATAGGTTCAGGAATAGGTTCAGGAATAGGTTCAGGAATAGGTTCAGAAGTTGGTTCAGAAGTTGGTTCAGGTACTGGTACCGGTTCAGCTACTGCTTCGGTCCGAGCCACCTCTAGAGCGATTGGCGCCTCCTCAACGACTTGCACATCTACCTCGGACTGGGTCAAAACCAACTCAGCAGCAGTTGATGGACCCACTAAATCTGCCACCGGCGTCGGCCCTATTATCGAACCAACTGCCTCAATTACAGGCACTAGGACTGTTCCCAGCGAACTGCCAGCAAAAGCATCATATTGTGCATCAACAAAACGTTCTCCTGCAGAGGCCAGGGCCCGTGCAGGGTCGTAGAGGGGATCACTGAAATCAAGCGGCGCAGGCGCCGGCCCTCTAACCAGAAAACCGGTTAGCAAGACTAGGGCCGCAGCGGTCTGAACCAGGATTAACTTAAATAACGCGGTCATAGCCTAATCTTAAATAGGTTCTCTAACAGGGGAAACCTAGCACCGGCTTACACTCTGCTTCGCTCTCATCCGCCGACTCTCCATTTTGGGGGTCCCCCTTGCCAACAGAGGGAGTCGGGGAAGGTGCAGCCGGTTGAGCATTACGTTGCTTCTGCAGGTTAATTAGTGAATCCACTTTTTTGGTTAAACCCGAATCCTGGAGCTGGTTGATTACCACACGCAGCTCTGCCAATTCATCACCTGCCGCTGCAAAACGTACTTCGCTCGCTTTTACCCGATCATCTAACGTCTGAGTCTGCTTGGCCAACTTATCAAACTTCAGCTCGACCCGATTGGCAATTCGTTCTATCTGGTCGCCAGCGCGTTTGATACCAGCCTCTTCACGCCCTTTCGCATTTTTCTCAAATTGACTCATGGTTGCCAGAGCAGTCTCAACTTGCTTATTCAACTCAGAATTGACCTTAGTCAGTTGATCTAATGACTTGCGCAGGTTCTCAACGCGTTTAATATCGGCGTCGAGTTGCACAATTCGTTTACCCACCGTCAGCATAATCTCATCAGCCTGCAGGGCACTCTGAGTGAACCGCTCCATCAGGACGCCACTCACCGAAACGGCGACCAGCATAAAGACCAAGAAACACCAGAACATGATGTATTGGCGTTTCTGCACCCGCCCCATCGTCTCGTTGAAGGCAGCGACGCTATTAATCACCAACTCGGAAGAAGCGTTGGCATTGCGCGCTGCTTCGTGTGCGGTCTCGGCTGAGTCGATTACGATCTCAGTGAGCACCTCCACTGTGCTCGGTCCACCCTCTTGAAGATCCTCAGATTCAGCAGGCGCTGCGTCATCCAACGACTCAAGAGCTAAAGCATCGCGCTCGTCAGACTGGTCTTCAGCGCTGTCCAATTGCTCAATTTCAGCCGGATCTTGCTGTGGTTGTACAGCCGCCTCCGCTTGCTGCTGTTCTTCGGTCGACTGGTCGACCTTATTATTCTCGTCACTCATAGTCTTTACCTACTTCAACGCCTTACGCGCCTCGTTCAGTCTCTCGGTCTCGGCCCGAATATTCTTCACTTCTGACTTAACCTGACCGATACGCCCCGCCAACTCTTCGGATAATTGAGTTGCATCGTGCAAGGCTTTTGTTCGACGGAGATCGCCAGCCAGTGTCTGCATCTCGGACTTCAAACCCCTGAGCTCAGCTTCAGCGAAGCTATAGGCCCCTCCGGCTGATGAGGAAACCTCCCCCTCTTTGAAGCGCAGGTGGCTATTGATACCTTCATTATCAAGATCGCCATCGAGCACGATATCCGTCCCCGCGCTCTCTGGGTCGGCATCAAACTTTAAATCCGATGCCTCTCTCTGTTTATCGCCTGATTCGCCAGCAAAGTTTATATCAGACACCCCGCCTTGCGACTGACCTTCAAAGGCAATATCAGAGTTAGCGTGGCGACTCTCATCCTGGGTGAGGATGGTTTCACCGATCGGCCCTTCAATTGGCTCACCGGTCTCTGCGTTGATTGCTAAACGACGCCGACCGGAGTGATCAATCGCCGTCTCTTTCGGATCCGAGATTACACGCCGAAACTGTTTATCGTCTCTATCCTTGTCGCTCATAACACTCTCCCAAACTCTAGATCGCCGCGCCATCAGCGGCTGGCTTTCCTTCACTATCAAACTGGTAATCTACCGGAACATCAATATCTGGCATCTGCGGCGCACTACGCGCGCTGTATTGGCTGTCATTCATCGCAAAGACATAGCTCAACACCTGCGCCACGGCGAGATAGAGTGGTTCCGGTATCTCCTGCTCAAGCTCAGTGGTGTAGTAGATCGCCCTTGCCAAAGCGGGAATGCGAACGATCTCAATCCGATTTTCCGTCGCTACCTCACGAATCCGCTGACTCATATGCTCAACCCCTTTCGCCACCAATACCGGTGCGCCCTCGGAGTCTTGGTTATAGGCCAGAGCCACAGCGTAGTGCTGCGGGTTAACAATAACCACATCCGCCTCGGGTACAGCATCAATCATCCGTTGCGACGCGAGCTCACGCTGTTTCTGTCGAATCGCCGCCTTCACCTCAGGGCGACCTTCAACCTCTTTAAACTCATCCTTGACCTCCTGCAGCGTCATCTTCAGCTTCTTGGAGTGCTGATAGAGCTGAAACGGCACATCAATAAATGCGATGACCAGCAGTGACAAGCACATGTAGAACGCGCTCCAACTGAGAATGGAGCCTGCCTCCACAAAAGCCGCATTGCCGCCTACCCGACCCAAGTGCAAAAACGAATCCGAGAACCACAGTAGTACCAGATAGGCTACCGTCGCGACCAACCCAAACTTGGCAATGGCTTTAAGCAACTCCACCAGCGCCTGTACCCCAAACATCCGGCTGAATCCTTTTGCCAAACTAAGTCGGTTTAGTTTTGGTAGGGCTGACTTACCGGAAAACACCCAGCCACCCAGTACCGCCGGTGTCGCTAAACTAATCACAAAGGTCACCAGCAGTAGCGGCGTGATAACCAATAGCGCATCGCTTGCGAAAGTCCCGAAACTGAGCTGCATGCTGCTGACATCAAAAATCTGCGCCCGTTCAATACTCAGTCCCCGTTTTAGCATTTCACTTAGCCCGATAACCAAGTCATCACCGATGAAAAGCATAAGACTGGCTGAAGCGATCATAATCATCGCCATAGCTAACTCTTTCGAGCGGGCAACATCCCCATCTTCGCGAGCTTTCTCTAAGCGCCTTGCGGTGGGGAGTTCCGTCTTTTCCTGTGCGCTATCTTCAGCCATTACTCAACACCCATGTAAGTCTGTAACTGTTGGTAACTCTCGACCCAAATTTGCTCCATACCACTGGTCATTGACGGTATCAGAATCACCAGTGTTACAAAGCCAACCAGCATCGCAGCGGGAAAACCAACCGCAAAGATATTTAGCGTAGGCGCTGCACGCGCCACCACACCCATAGCCATATTGGTTACCAGCAGCGTTATCATCACTGGCAATGCAATCATCATCCCGCCAGCAAAGATGATACCGGACCACTGAATGAAGTCGTTCACCATCGCTTGGTCGAAGCGTACGCCATCAATGGGCATCAGACGGAAGCTATCTAGCAGCATCTCGATCAAGACTAGATGTGCGCCTAGCGTCAAAAACAGTAGGGAGGCGAGGATCACAAGCAGTTGTGATAACACTGGCGTTTGATGACCGTTGTTGGGGTCCGACATCATTGCAAAACTGAGGCCCATAGAGATCGCAATAAAGTCGCCTGCAGCGCTAATTGCTCCAAAGGAGATCTGGAGGATCAATCCCATCAGTATCCCTAGCGCGATCTGTTGCAGTAGCAGAACCAAACCAAGGCCGCTGAGTACATCGATGATAGGCCAGTCATAGAGTGGATAGACCACAAAGGTCAGCGCTGCGACTAGCGCTAACCGAAAGCGTAGATTAACTGAGCGAGCGGAGAAGATCGGAGCGACCAAGAGCGCTGCACTGATGCGAGTGAATGGCCACAGCAGTGTGTAGAAAGCGCCGAGGATGTCGTTCATCACCGCAAACATGGCTAACCTCCTAGCAACAGCAGGATTCGCTCATATTGGCGGGCGGTGAAGTCAGTCAGAACCGCCAGTTGCCAACTGCCAAAGAAGTAGATCGCGATTGCTAGCGCAGCGAGTTTAGGAATAAAACTAAGAGTCATCTCATTGATTGAGGTTGCTGCCTGAATAATACCGATGAAAAGACCTACGACCAGCGCTGAGATAAGCAGGGGACTAGAAATCATCGCAACCACCCACAAGGTTTCGCGGCCAATATCGAGAACATCACCCTGTGTCATTCGAACTCTCCTTTAGGTCGCCGGATAGAAGCTGCCGGCGAGCGTTCCCAACGTCAGCTGCCAGCCATCAACTAGCACAAACAGCATTAATTTAAAGGGCAGTGAAATCATCATGGGTGAGAGCATCATCATACCCATCGACATCAGTACACTGGCAACCACTAGATCTATCACGACAAACGGAATAAAGATCATAAACCCGATCTGAAATGCGGTTTTCAACTCGCTTGTGATAAACGCAGGAATCAGCACACGCAGCGGGATTTGATCACTGTCCTCGATCAGTAGCTCACCGGCTAAATTGGCAAACAGTTCAACATCGGACTCGCGCGTTTGAACTAACATAAACTCGCGCATGGGCACGACCGCTTTCTCTAGGGCTGCAACCGGCGCAAGATCACCCGCCAAGTAGGGCTGTAAAGCATCATCATTTACGCGTTCAAACACCGGGGCCATAACAAAGTAAGTCAAAAAGAGCGCAAGTCCCAGTAACACCTGGTTAGGCGGGGTCTGCATTGTGCCCAGTGCCTGGCGCAGGATAGAGAGCACAATAATAATGCGAGCAAAAGAGGTAGTAGCAAGGAGCACCGCTGGCAACAGCGTCAGCAGCGTCATCAACGCCAGAATCTGTAGGGTTAGACTATAGGTCTGCCCTCCATCGGCGCTATTCTCCACCACGACACCAGGGAGAAATGCGGTCTCAGCCGATACCGGCGTGGTGCTTGCAAAAAGAACGATTAGCGTAAGATAGATAAAGCGCATTGTTCTATCCCTGACCACGCGATTTGGGGAGCTGACCCAGCGAACTGAGCAGACGAGCGCGAAATGAAATCGCTTCCCCAGTCGGCACAGAGGCCTCAGCCGCTTCTGATACTGGGTCGGCCTCGATTTCTGTCAATAGATTAATATTTTGTGCCGTCACCCCTAACACCAGCCGCCGCCCAGAAACATCTGCGATGACAATACGCTCACGTGTCCCCACTGAAGCCGCCTCTATAACTTGAATCGTGCGCCCACCAAAGATATTGCGCTTGTTCTGTAGCGCTTTTACACCCCAAAGCACCAGCCCCAAAACGGTGAAGGTGATCAGCAAACCGAGCAGCGGTTGAAGTAAAGAGGTGGAGCTATCCATAGCCGGTTCCTAGATTTTGCGCAGTCGTTCGGCGGCATCAAGAACTTGCGTCAAACGAACCCCGTAGCGCTCGTTAACGACCACCACTTCGCCGCGGGCAATGACTGTGTTATTGACCAGAATATCGATCGACTCACCGGCGACCCGGTCCAACTCTATGACGCTCCCTTCGCTGAGTTTCAGCAGATCGCGGATCTGCATACCGGTACGACCCACCTCTACGGAGAGTGTTACCGGGATATTTTGCAGAACATCCAGATCCATCTCATCTTCGAGCGTTGCCAATGTGGGTTCAGCGCTGTCCTCGAACGGCGGGTTTTGTGAATCCTGCGGATTCTCAACCGCTTCGCTTTCTAGCTCGTTACTCATTAGATCTCTTCCTCTTTTTTTAGGCCCAGCAGTCGGATCGCCGCATGCCCGTTAACGGAGCCGTAGATCCCTTCATAGGTTGGAACACCCGCCACCTGCACGACCACGGTTTCGGGCATTTTAATTGGAATCACATCCCCTACCTTTAACTGCATTAGGTCGTAGAGCGAAATGCGCGGATAAGCCAGGTCGCACTTTATGTCCATCTCCACACCCTTAATACAAGAGCGCATTTGGCGTTTCCACTCACGGTCACGCTCATCGGCGTAATCGGCCTGAACCTGGTTTTTAAGGAGGTGGCGAATTGGCTTCATCGCCCCAAACGGGTAGACCAACTGAATCCGTCCACTGATATCGTTGGCCATCTCGATTTCGTACTCACTGACGACCACTAGGTCGTTGTCATCCACGATCTGAGCAAACTGGGGGTTGATCTCGTCGCTGATATGTTCAAATTCGAGCTGATAGACAGGCTTCCACGAAGCCTCCAGATCATTGATAACGCCTGTAATGATCATCTGAATCACACGATGTTCGGTCGGCGTAAACTCGCGCATGCCTTCAATCGATGTGCGCGATTTACCGCCACCACCAAAGAAACGATCTAGCGCATTAAAGATGATGCGAGGGTCGACACAGAATAGAGCATTACCGCGCAGACCGTTGAGTTTGGTAATGCTCAAAGAGACCGGCAGCTCCAACTTTCTTCGATACTCAGCAAAGGTCTCAACCCGCAGCTCGAACACCTTAATTTTCGGCTGGTAGTGCAACATGCTCGCTAGCGTTACGCGGAACAGTCGCGAGAAACGATCTGAGATCATATCCAGTGCACCGAGATGAGCGACGAGTGCACTATCCTCTGCAGCGAGGTCATAGTTGACGGCATCAGGAGCAGAGCGGTAGATACCTGGGGTGCTAAAACCCGAGCTATCACCGCCGGCACTGGTTACCAGCGCATCGATCTCCTCTTGCGATAACAACTGTGACGTAGTTGAGCTCATACCGACCTACTGTATTACAAACTCAGTGAAGTAGACCTCTTCAATGCCACCAAAGTCCTCAAACTTCATCAACACTTTATTTAGAGCATCACGGATTCGGAGGCGTAACCCGTCCATCCCGTCAACACTCTGATAGGTCTCAATTGGCTCTAGTGACACGAGGCTAATGACTGCCGAGCGCAACGCTGTCTCGTGCTTATCTACGTTTGAGAGCACCCGCTCGTCGTAGAAGGTCATAATAGAGAGCGAGAACTGAACATACTTCTTACTATTTGGTACGTTCACAGTGAATTTGGCTTTGAAGTCCTGGTAGGACTGCTCAAATTTCTGCGGATCTGGATACTCTTTGACCTGCTTCTCGGGGCCGATATCGGCAATGGGCTCACCGTTCTCATCGAGCATGGTGTTCTCGAGCTCTTCGATCACCTCGGTCGAGGTTTGCTCTTTTTCTACATCAAAGAAACCGGTCAGATAGAGGGTTGCACCCACACTGACAGCGATGACGATGATCAAACCAAAAACGATGGCTAGTATCTTAAAGATACCTCCGCCTCTCTTTTTGCCACCCTCTTCCTGGGTATCGTCTGTCTTATCTTCTTCTGCCATCTCGGCGTTCCTCGTTACCAGTGTCCAATATGTAAATCAGCTTTATCCTAGGCGAAAGTATCGAGTTCACCATCGTGACTGCCGCCAACATGGCCACCCGCTTTCAGTTCAGTGCCATGCGCATCGCCCAGCTCGTTACTGCCACTATCGCTAGCGGCGCCATTCTGAGCAAATTGTGAACCACTCTGTTGGCCAGCACTCTCCTGCTGTACGCTGGAGTTAGCCAACTGAATGCCTTGCTCCTGCAGACTGTCACGCAGGCGCGGCAGACCTGCTTCGAGCAACTCTTTAACCGCTGAGCTCTGAGATGTCATAACCAATTGCAGCTCGCTATTCTCCATCGACATACGAATACGGACAGTGCCCAAACGCGCAGGGTAAAGCTCCATCTCCGTATCCCATTTACCGGACTCAACCATCTGCAATACCCGCTCACCCATCGCCCGCTGCAGACGCTCTTGGTTCTGAACGGTATTAAAGTTCTCCGCCAGTGGTTGTTCAGTCACGCGATGAAGCTGAGCATTGGCGTGCTGACTCGTATCTAGAGCGGTCAGTTGCACGGCTGCTCCCGAAAAGGGAGTTGTCGTGACTGGACGCTCGGTCAGTTGAACCTGTCCCGCACGCGTCATCGGTGCAGTGAGTTGACCCTCTGACTGCAACTTTGCTTGTACCAATTGCTGCGCGCCCAGTGCCCGACTGGTGAGGAAACTATCGGCTGTCACAGCCGTAGCTGATTTTGACACCGCTTCGCCGGCTACGCTCAGCTCCGCTTTAACTCTCAGACGCCCCTGCATCTGCTGCAATATCTGTCCAATATCAGCACGTGCGGCATTCTCTGTGTTCACTGCAGCAGCTACGCTAGCTTGTACTTTGCTCAAGGTTTGCTGAGTCGCCGCTTTAGCGAGTACAAGAAGATCCTCATCGACTAAAACCTTTTGCCCATCCGATCCGGCTATCACCTGCCGCGCAACCGATTCAGCACTGCCAAAGCGCTGAGCAACCTGCAGCAGCTGTGTATCTGTAATTGTAGGTTTTGCCGTGCCCTGTGGCATTACAAGAGAGCTTGTGTTCTCTGCAGGCACAGTAAGCTGCTGCGCCAGCGGCACAGCCGACTGAAGACCGGTCGCGTTTTGAATACTTTTAATCAGCTTAACAATCGCCGTCTGCGCATCTGAGTCAGCCATCTGCGGTGGTAACGCCTGACCCTCAGTACTGGCCAATGCCAGTTGCTGCATGACCTCAACCAACTGCTCAGCACTGAGCTCTTTCAGCTCCGGAAAGGTATCTAACAGTCCTGCTGCCATCTTTTGCCCCTGAGGCGGCAAATTTTTGACACCCTCCAGAAGCAGCTTGGACTCGTCACCCTGGGCTGTTCCAGCCAATAATGACTTAAATGCCTGAACCGGCGAATTTTCGCTAAGTAATTGATTTTTAGAACCTTTAATATCTGTCGCTGCAGTTTTATCCAGCGAGATTCCAAAAAAGTTGAGGCTCGAATTGTTCACAGGCATACCACCTTAGTAAATCGCTATTCGTTCTGTTGTCACTAACGATGCAATTAGCTTGCCAACAGGCTGTTTCAACCCCAATATATTCTGCAAAATTCTTTGTAAGTTATTGAATAATAATACATAAAAAACGATATATAAAAATCGTGATGTGCATCAAATCAGATTAAACGGCAGAGAGGAAAAAGCAGACAGAAGATAATTTATCATCATTATGTCGATAAATTGGCCATATATTGCCGCCTGGCCATCTCGTCCAGCTCCTTCGCCTCGGCAACTTGCCGCAACCGCCGCTGCGATTGTACGGCGTTGTCCTGCAATTTCTCGACCGCACGCAGCTTTGCACTGCACTCGATCAGATATCTCTCGTTCTGTTGCAGCACGAAACTGAGCTGCACTAGCAGTTGCTCCTGCTGGGCCGCCGACTCAGCTAGCTGTTTAATCGCCGCACGGGTGCGAATAATCGTTGCGATCGGAGCGCCCTCAGCTTCAAGTTGGCTCAGGCTAAGCTTATATTCACTAAGGAAGGAGAGAACCTGGTTGAGCGACGCGAGTGTTTTCTGTTCACCTAGCCTGGTCTCCTGTACCCGAATTTTCGCCTCTTCCTGCTCCCGCAGACGCAGGTCGTACACAACTTGCCAGTTAGTACTCATCGTTTAACCCTCCAGAACCTGAGGTTCAGTGGTGCGATTAGGTGCCTCGCGACCAGTCGTAGGTGACTCAACCTCCTCTGGTATGTTCTCTAGAAAATGAATCGACTCTTTAAAACTCACAGAACGATTGATCTCCTGTTGCAGAAAGCTACGCATAAACGGTAGTCGACTAATCGCCTGATCAACCTGCGCATTACTGCCGCGCTGATAAGCGCCCACACTGATCAGATCCCGATGCTCCTGATAGGCCGCGTACAGGCGTCGAAACTCATTAGCGCTCT
Organism: Oceanospirillaceae bacterium; assembly: GCA_038137135.1. Taxonomy (GTDB): domain Bacteria; phylum Pseudomonadota; class Gammaproteobacteria; order Pseudomonadales; family Balneatricaceae; genus Marinobacterium_E. The sequence continues at coordinate 9,935 of JAYQBD010000025.1, forward strand.
CGAGGTGGTCAGGGCTCGCCAGTTGCGGAATCAGACGGCTTACCGACTGCAAAATATCGATCGCTGGGTAGTGTCCCTGAGCGGCCAACTCACGTGTGAGGACAATATGACCGTCAAGGATCGCCCGGGCCGAATCGACGATAGGATCCTGTTGATCGTCCCCCTCCGCCAGTACGGTGTATATCGCCGTAATCGAGCCGTTTGCCACCTGCGTATTGCCGGCCCGCTCAATCAGTGAGGGTAAGAGGGTAAATACTGACGGCGGATAGCCCTTGGTTGTCGGTGGTTCGCCAACGGCCAGCCCTATCTCTCGCTGCGCATGGGCGACGCGGGTGAGCGAATCCATCAGCAGCAGTACGTTTTTACCCTGGTCGCGGAAGTACTCGGCAATTGCGGTGGCTAGCGATGCGGCATGCAGGCGCGAAACGGGCGAAGTGTCGCCCGGTGCAGCAACGATAACGGCCCGTTGCAGCCCCTCTTCACCGAGTGTATCGCGAACAAACTCATGCACCTCACGGCCACGCTCGCCGATTAAACCGATAACCACCACATCGGCCTCGGTGAATCGGGTTATCATGCCCAGCAGCACACTTTTACCGACGCCGCTACCCGCCATCAGGCCGACACGCTGCCCGCGCCCAAGAGTGAGTAGTGAGTTAATTGCACGGATGCCGACGTCTAGAACCTCAGCGATCGGACGGCGCTGCAGCGGGTTAATTGGATCGGCACTAATAGGACGGTAGCTGGTCGCTCTAATGGGCTCGCCACCATCCAGCGGTAGGCCCATGCCATCAATGACCCTCCCCAACAGATCTGGAGAGAAGCCAAAACTATTGCCTGTGGTACGCACGACCACGGGCTGCCCCGGGGCGATCCCGCGCGTCCGTTCAAACGGCATCAGTAGCAGGCGATCATCGGAAAACCCAACCACCTCCGTTTGAATAGACTTACCGTTGGGTGCAAGTACATCACAGCGCGAGCCGATCGGCGCGTTGATCCCGGTCGCCTCGAGCGTCAGCCCAACCACGCGGGTCAGTACCCCTTGTGCTTTAGGCGGTGCGATCTGAATCTCATTGATCCACTGATCGACCTTGGTACCGAAGCGCGTGCTCACTCTTGCGGCTCCCTAGAATCAGTATCAGAGCCTGCGTCACCCCCTGTCTCCGAATCTTGTGCACGATCTAAGGGTGACTCAGACTGATCCTCAGGCGATGCAAGCGGAGTAAGCGGGGTCAGCACACTAGGATCTACCTCAGTTAATAGGCGCTGCGCCAACTCTGACAGCCGCTGTTCCATCAGATCTTCGGTGCGTCGCTCGCCCTGCTGTAAACGAATACTCCCCTGACTCAAAGTTGCATCCGCCACGAATTGTAGATTACTAGATGTACGCGGTTCGAGCTGCTCCAACGCAGTCTTGTCGCTGGGGCTAACGAAGAGTTTAAGAGCACCATCAACCGGGAACTCACCCAAGGCGCTTTCGACCAGTTGAGCAACCACTGGGGCGGGCGTGCGAAGCTCACCCCGGACTAGTTGGCGTGCAAGATGCAGCGACAGACGTGCTAGCCCTTCATCAACCCCTTCTGCCAGGGCTGCACCTGCAGTTTCCAGTTCGTCCAGCACCTGCTCCACTTGCGTGCGAAGAGTCGCCATCTGCTCATTGGCCAACCGCTCGGCATCGACTGCCGCCTGCTCTAATCCTTGTGCAATACCGGCATCGAAGCCGGCGGCATATCCAGCGTCGTAACCCTCTTGCGCCTCCACTGAGCTAACCTCACCCGATAGCTGCTCAAGCTCAAGGAGATCTGACTCAGAAGCTGTCTCATCGACGCCCAACGTCGACTCACCGTCGACGGGCTCAACCTGGTGTTCAAGCGCAGCGAACTGACTCTCGTTCTCTGGCGGTTGAGGAAGTTGGCGCAGCGGCTTCCAGCGACTACTCGCTGTATTTGAGTGATCCACCCGATCAGTTGATTGATCGGGTTTAAAGTTGTTTTTAGAAGGCTCGGAGCCAAGCGCTAGAAAGGGGCGAAACTCTTCACTCTCCTCCCCATTTTCAAGGATCCAAGCACTGAGTTCCAGGTTCCAGTCGCCGATCCCATCGCCGATGTGCCCTGCTTTAACAATCTTAGACAAAATCATCGCCGCGACCTGACAAGATTATCTCACCCGCATCCGATAATTTACGCGCCTGGCGCAGTATCTGTTTCTGCGCCTCTTCGGCCTCGGTAATACGAATCGGCCCTTTGGCTTCCATATCATCAATGAACATCTCAGCTGCACGCTTCGACATATTCTCGAGGAACTTATCTTTGACCTCTTCGTCGGCACCCTTCATCGCGGTCATCAGCATATCGGGTTCGATATTGCGCATCAGCACCTGAATAGACTTGTTGTCGATGCCGGCCAGGTTATCAAACACAAACATATTGTCCTGAATCCGCTGCGCTAGATCCTCATCCGCCTCTTCAAGGTTACCCATGACCGCCGTCTCAAGTTCGGCTTTGGTGTAGTTCATAATCTTGGCAGCGGCTTTCACGCCTCCGACACTCGACGACTTAACCGCCGAGTTATTGGCAAACTGCTGTTTCATGATCACTTCAAGCTCATCGAGCGCTTCGGGCTGAATGGTCTCGAGGTTGGCAACACGCATAATCACCTCAGCTCTAATCTCCGGCGCAAGGTAATTCAGCACATCAGCGGCCAGAGAGTAATCTAGGAACGCAAGAATAATGGCGATAATCTGAGGGTGTTCGTTGCGGACCATTTCAGAGATGGAGCGAGCGTCCATCCAGCGCAGAATTTCCAAGCCACTGCTGCTCTTGCGCGGCATGATCCGCCCCATAACACTGGAGGCTTTATCCTCTCCGAGAGCACGAACCAAAACGGTCTCAACATAATCAGAGGTACCAAAGCCGAGGCTAGTTTGATGTTTAATGGTGGAGATAAATTCATCGAGTACGGCACTAACCGCCTCTTGTGAAATCTCCGATACTGACACCATCGCAGCCCCCAAGTGCTGCACCTCACGCGGCTCAAGGTGGGTCAAAATATTGGCCGCCTCCTCTTCACCGAGCAGCATCATCAGCAGCGCAGTTTTTTGAGTCGGCGAGAGCAGTCGCAGCTCTTCCTCTAGTTCAGGGGTACGCTCCTGCATACCCTCCATGCCAAGTTCTGCCATGATGACCTCTTAACCTATATCGCGCTTGAGCCAGCCGCGCATCACATTGGCAACGCGGCGAGAGTCTTCGGACACCAGCATCCGCACAAGAGCAACCTTGTCGTCGTAAGTGTTGGCTGTGTCCAGCATATCCGCAGAGATCTGCGATTTTTTCTTCGGTTTCAGGCGAGCCTTCATCTCCTCGAGCGTTTCACCCTCACGCAGCCCCTCTTCATGTTCACCCGCTGGCGGAATAGCGATTGGCTGACCATCCGGGCCTATGGCGATCTGCTGACCACCCACCAGCGTGCCAGGGTTGATCACATTGCGGATAAGTGGTCGGAAGACGAAGAAGATCAGCAGAATAAAGGCTAGAGCTACCATCAGCTGTCGGGCGATGCTGAGCACCTGCTCATCTTTCCAGAGCGGCACAGGCTCAGCCAACGGCAGCTCTTCAAAGGCAGTAGACATAACTGTTACCGAGTCACCACGTGCCAGATCAAACCCGATTGCACCTTTCACCAGAGTTTCAATCTCGTCCATTGACTTCTGAGGTTTCTGAACGCCATCTTCACTCTCCAGCGGCTGATCCACCACCATCGCGACCGTTAGCTTAGTGAGTTCACCGGCAACCTTCTTCTCGTGGCGAATAGTGCGGTCTACCTCAAAGTTACGGGTGGAGTTGCGATTAACCGTACCCGACTGCCCCTGAGCCGCCGCAGTTGCATTGGCGCCTACCTGTTTATCGGCCTGCTGCTGGGTGACCAGGGCCGCCTCCGGCGGCGGATTATTCGACGTAGCGCCCGGTGTACCCACCGCTTCGGCACTGCCGTTGCGCCGCTCTGAGACCTGCTCACTGCGCACCGCGTTTGCACCGGGGAAGAGCTCACTCATGCTCTCAACGCTGGTGAAGTCGACGTCAGCATTGACCTCAACGTGGATATTCTCCTGACCCAGGAAGGGGGTTAGTAGCGCAACGATACGGCTGCGGTACATCTCCTCTAGGTCACGGCGGTAGCGCATCTGTTCGTTGCTGATGCGTAGCTCCGCGGAGTTAGTATTGGAGTGCAGCAGGTTGCCGTAGCGATCTACCACCGACACCGACTGTGCATCCATAAAGGGCACACTGGAGGAGACCATGTGAATAATGGCCTGCACCTGGCTGTTGGAGACGCTGCGTCCGGCCTGCGGCCAGACGACAACGGAGGCTTTGGGTTTTTCACGCTCGCGAATAAAGACTGACTGACGCGGTATTGCCAGATGCACTCGCGCCTGCTTGATTGAGTTGATAGTTGCGATGGATCTAGCTAACTCCTCCTCAATCGCTAAACGGTAGCGCATCTGCTCCATAAACTGGCTGGTGCCCAGCGACTGATCACCACGAATCATCTCATAGCCACCAGTATCCACGCCTTGCGGTAATCCCTGGGCAGCAAGTAGCATCTTCGCTTGATGATAGGCGTCATCAGGTACCGTAATGGCGCCGGTCGTCTGCTGGATCTGGGCGTCTATGCCCGCCTCCTGCAGAGCGGCGTAGACCGCGGCGCTATCTTCACCGTTGAGGTTATCGAATAGCACTCGATTGGCCGAACCGGTAAACAACGAGTAGACCAGCAACGATATCATCAGCAGCACAATCGCGATGATCGCGGGAATGGCTCGCTGCACCGCAGGCTGCGCCATAAAATTGGTAATCTGCGCACTGCGGGTAATCTGTTCAGCCGGCGGATTAGCGCTCTCAACAGGGCCGACTGCGGTGTCCGCGGCCCCCTCTTGGAAATGTTCGCGATCTGCTGTGAGTTGCTCTGCCATATCTCTTCAGCCTTACTAACTAGACTCTGTAACAACCGTTTATACGGGCATCTGCATAATTTCTTGATACGCAGACAACACCTTATTTCGAACTTGGAGCGTCGCCTCGAAGGCGATTGATGCGCGCTCTTTCGCCAGCATCACCTCTGCAATAGAGACATCCTCACCCATCTCAAATGCCACACGTTTATCTTCGGCGACGCCCTGAAGTTCATTGACCCTTTGCAAAGACTGGGTCAGGGTGTCTGAGAAACTCGTCGCTTTAGTTGCGCTGGAACCCTGCACTCCATCAGTCGACACCTGCTCTGCCATCACCCGCATACGGGTGATCATCGCTTGCATATTGGCGTTTGAAATTGGCGAACTCATCCTTTAATCCTCTATGACTGCGCTAACCCGTTAAGGGATAGCAACCCCTTCATTTTTCAATTTGGCCAATTTGTAGCGCAACGTACGTGGGCTGATACCCAGGGTCTCAGCCGTACTTTTACGGTTACCACTATTGCGCGACAAGGTGTTGATGATCATGCGTGACTCGCTCTCCCAGGCCAGATCACTCAAGGTGGTTGGTTCATCGAGACGTTCAGGTTCGGGGGCAGATTCAGGTGCAACGGGCGCAGGGCTAGAAACAGCCGCAGTGGACTGACCTGTATGCTCCGGTGTTGACTGTGTCGATACAGATTGGGAGGACGCTAGGTTAGCCGACAGATCACCTTCGAGTAATAGATGCTCAATCTCAATGACCCCATCAAAGGCGAGCACCATAGCCCGCTGCAATACGTTCTCGAGCTCACGCACATTACCCGGCCAAGGGTAGGCCTTAAGAAACTGCTGGGTCGCTTTGGAGAGGCGGCAACGATTGCCAATACTTTTGCGATGTTTCTGCATCAGTACTCGCGCGATAGGCAGGATGTCCTCAACGCGCTCGCGAAGTGGGGTAATTTTTAGGGGGAAGACATTCAGACGGTAGAATAGATCCTCACGGAACTCACGCTCACGCACCCGCTGTGCCAGGTCACGGTTGGTCGCAGCAATCACACGCACATCCAACTTAATCAGCTCAGAACCACCCAAGCGCTGGAGTTCACGCTCTTGTAGTACCCGTAGAATCTTCGCCTGCAGCATGATTGGCATCTCACCAATCTCATCAAGGAAGAGCGTGCCGCCGTTGGCCTGTTCAAACAGACCTTGATGGCTCTGATGAGCACCGGTGAAGGCCCCCTTCTCGTGGCCAAACAACATGTCCTCAAGCATTGATTCGGGAATAGAGGCGCAGTTGAGCGCTACAAACGCCTGAGTGTTGCGGTTAGAGCACTGATGAATCTGGCGTGCGAGCACCTCTTTACCGGTACCAGAATCGCCGTTTATCAGAACTGTAACGTCCGTCGCGGCAACACGCTCGGCCAGCATCACTAACTGCCGTGACTGCTCTGCTTCGCAAGTAAAGCCGTTGTTACCCCCCGAGGTATTCAGTTCCAGTAAACGCTCCAGCAGCTGTTCCTCGCTGCCGGGTAGGGTCAACACATCCGCCGCGCCCTGACGCGCAGCAGCCACAGCCAGCGGTACCGCGCCAGGATCAACTAACACTATAAATGGACAGTCAATGATCGATAGGGTGCGCTGACGCAAGGCTGCGTCCAGAAACTGTTGATCACGCTGGGCATTGATCACCAAACCCGAAATTCGGCTCTGGTTTGCCAGCTCAAACAGCTGATCTATGTCGTTTAGCAGCACCACAGGCGCACCGCTACGGGAAAGCATATCGCTTAGCTGTTTCGCCTCTTCGCCGCGAGGGTCTAATAGGGCTATCTGTGCGTTGGCATTTAACATAGGTGCACTTACTCTCAAAAATTTGACGCTGAGGCGCCTTTGCTGAGAGATTTGCAAACAGTGGGCCAATTAAATTTAAATATTATATTTCAATAAGTTAAATTACTTTTTACTTAGAAGGAGGGACTAAGGTCACACCAGACAACAGGCTGTTTTTGTGGTTTTAGTGCTAAATAGCCGGCGTTTTGACAAAAAAATGACACCCATCGGCAGGCCAGATGGAGGTCGACAGGGGAAATCCGAGGATAAGACAGATAGCGAGAGGAAGTGCTGCGTTTAGCCCAATCGCGCCGGCTAGACAGCGAGTCGGCTAGGCGGCGCTGCTAAGACCGTACTTTTTGATCTTTTCAATCAGGGTGGTGCGACGTAATCCAAGCAGACGCGCTGCAGAAGTGACATTGCCCTTTTCAGAATCTAGCGCTTGGCTAATACAGGCCACCTCGATCTGTTGCAGATGCTCCTTCAGGTCAATACCCTCACTGACATCTACAGCGGCCGCAGGGTGCTGAGCTGCAACAACGGGCTCTGCGAAGGTTGGCTCTTCACGCCCCCTCAGGGCAGCGTGCTCAGCGGCAGTTGTAGCTGAGGCCTGCACTGCCGTTAGCCTGTCAGGAGACGGGTGTATAACCGTCGCCACCTGCTCTTGCAGTTGCGTTTCACGCCAGCCAGCAGGTGGTAGCATCTCCAGCGTTATCTCTTCACCCGGGTAGCGAATTGATAGCCGCTCAACGAAGTTGCTCAGTTCGCGCACGTTACCCAGCCACTGGCGCTTCTGCACCTCTACCCGCGCATACCCGCTCAGACGTATCGGCGCCTGATCTGCTTCAGCGAACTTAACCGCGAGCGCATCAAAGAGTTCAATGATATCGCCATCACGCTCGCGCAGTGGCGGCACAAAGATTGGAAATACATTGAGTCGGTAGTACAGATCCTCGCGAAAAAGACCAGCGGCTATAGCAGTCTCTAGGCAGCGATTGGTAGCGGCGACAATGCGCGCATTGACGGCGATAGATTTAGCGCCACCGACGCGTTCGATACACCGCTCCTGCAGGGCGCGTAACATCTTAACCTGCATCTTCAGCGGCATCTCGCCTATCTCATCGAGGAAGAGCGTGCCTTCAGACGCCAGCTCGAACCTGCCAACGCGGGCCGCAACAGCGCCTGAGAATGCCCCCTTCTCATGACCAAACAACTCGCTCTCGAATAGATCTTTAGGAATCGCACCACAGTTCAGCGGGACTAAATTGGCATCTTTGCGCCCGGATAGAAGATGAATACCGCGCGCGACCAGCTCTTTACCTGTGCCGGACTCACCGAGCACGAGCACAGTGGCACTGGTTTTGGCCACCTGAGCGATTTGACTTCGCAGCTCTTGCATCGCTGCAGAGCTGCCGATCAGGATATCGGTAAGAACTTCGCGCGCCATCTTTAACTACCTTTTGACGGGACCTGAGATCCAACACGCTCTGATATAAACGTCTACCAGAGCACATCTGTCAAAAAATACACAAATGCGTCACGATTTGAATGGGTAAAAACTACCCAAAAATGCAAAAAATTAGAAAAAACTGCCAGTTTTTTGACTTTTCAGCGCTAACCACGCAACTCAACCGGGATCTGACCCCAGGCGTCGTCGATCTCACCGAGTAGCGCACGCACCTTGCGCACCGCTTCGGGCTCCTTCGCGCGGTGCGCGCGTAACACCTCGCGTGCCATGTACTCGTAGAGTTGATAAAGGTTCTCGGCCAATTCACCCTGGCTTAAATCCAGCGATTCACGTAGCCCGTTAATAATGCCCACCGAGCGCGAGACCTCTTTAGCACAGTGCGCATACTCCTGACGCTCCATCAGCACCGGCACCAGCGCCAGCGATTTCATCGCACCCGAGAAGAGCATTTGCGTAAGCTGGTAGGGGGTCGCGAAGCTCGCCTTAGCATCGGTATCTACCGCGTCGTAGTTATGAAGTGCACGCTTGGCAAGGTACATAGTGTTAGCTCCATCAATCCTATTCTGACCGGTTCTGGTTGCAGAACCCTTCCATAATAGTATCGGCCGGGGAGCCTGTTTCTTTAGCTCTTGTAAGTGCTAATTCTGTACTAATTAATCATTTTTTGCCGTGAATGGCAGGTTGCTCAACTGGCTGTCGAGGTAATCTTTGAGTGAGTTCATCTCGCTGACAATCTGGTTCATCGTAGTGAACTGTTTGGTGTAGCGCGCCTCGAGTGTAGTTCTTCTGCTATCAAGTTCAGATTTATCATCCGCCAATGCCGCTGCAACTTTAGAGTTCGCTGATAGGCGTGTAGCAACCAACCCATTATATCCAAGATAATCTTGCATCTGTTTGACAATATCGCCTGAAAAGCCCCTCACTGCGTTGCTGAATGTCGATTGATCATCACTGCCTGCAGTGAAAAACTGTTTGATCTCAGAATAATGGTCAACTAATGCGCTATTGAGCACCTCTGAATCGACTTGAAAAACGCCATTTCGGTCGACGTTCACGCCAAGGTCACTCATTTTCGTGATATTTGTACCCGCTGCTGAACCTCGCTCAAAAAATAGCTCGCGCGCCCGAACCAAAATATTCCTAATTGTAGGATCACTCGCAAATGCTCCCCCCTCCGAGGAGTCATCTGCGACGGCTAGAAGGCTATCCATCGTATCGCTAAATTGGTTAAAGGCTTGAACTAGATTTTTGATCGAATTTGCTGCTGCAGCTTTATCTGTGCTGAGTGAAACCACAGCTGGGTCAGCGTCCACCGAAAGCAAATTTAGCGTAACGCCTGGAATCACATCCTCGATTCTATTAGAACCTCGAGTTATGACTACTCCATTATAGGTAAACGTGGCGTCCTGCGCGGACAGGGCCAAATTTCGGTTCTCTCCCAATCCTAGAATCGGTAAATCCGAATCTACACTAATACTATGATCAAGCCCCGTTTGGTCAGATTGAATAAAGAGTCTGTAACCATCTGCACCGACTTCAACTATTCTCGCGGTAATCCCTCCTTGTAAGCTGTTGATATCTGTAGCCAGATCCTCGAGGGTGTCTCCAGATTCAAGTGAAATACTTGTCTGGCTTCCGTTTACCGTAAAACTCAGTGTATTCCCAGCTGCACCTAGGTCGGCTGTCTTGTCAGCAATAAGATCTGAAACACGAACTTCAGCTTGTGCAAGTTGGTTAACCGTCAAAGAGTGTCTGCCTTCGCTCGTAGAGGACCCGTTTAAAACCGCACTAACAACTCCAGGGTTAGTACTGCTCAAATCGGTGAATTCAAACTCTCTCGCGTCGTTCAACGTCTCGTAAGCTGTTTGTAAACTCTGCATAGCTGACTTTAGTGAAGCCAGTCCGGAAATTTTCACCTCAGCATCAGCTAATCGGGCTTCAATACTCGATTGTTTTGGGGCTATTTCAGCGTCAACGATTGCAGTCACAAGAGCAACTGTATCAAGACCTGTACCGACCCCAAGTGATTTGAGGTAATCAATTGCCATCGCATTACTCCTTTAACTGAAATTTCGGCCAATTGCCGGCAAAATGTTGCCATCACGTCAGAGAAAACAGCCGATTAAGTGCAAAACTCTGTAGCCAATTTGGGTTAAGCACACTCCATGCCAATAAATAAAAAGGCCGCAGTATTTTGCGGCCTTTCACTGCTCCAACTCCAACTAGGTACGGCTATCGAAAATAACTCCAACCATGTTCTCGAGATTACGAATAAATTGAAGCATGTCCTCGCTCGGTAATTGACGAACAACCTGGCCCGTATTGCTATCGGTCACTCGGACAACATCTTTTCCACTGACACCGTCAACTGAGAAATTTACATTTCGGTTCATTTTCTGCATCTGCATATTCAGCTGCTCAATAGCTGCTCTTAGATCATCACCCGAGATTAAAACCCGATCATTCGCCTCGAAAGATACTGGTTCCGCGGGTTCTGCCCTTGGTTCAGCGCGCATAGTTTGTTGCCCCCTCACCAGAACATCCATTGATTGAGTTGACGATCCGGAAATAGTATCAACACTCATAAAATTTCCTCCTGCTCAACAAAGCTCCATATACTTAACGCAGCAGCGTTAACACATTGGAGTTTGAAGCATTGGCTTGAGCCAACATTGCGGTACCGGCCTGTTGTAGCACCTGCGCCTTAGCTAAGTTAGCTGACTCCGTGGCATAATCCGCGTCCTGTATTCTCGACCGTGCCGCCGACTGATGCTCGACCCTCGACATCAAATTGGAAGCCGAGTGCTCCATTCGGTTTGCTGTCGCACCTAAGGTTGCGCGAAAGCTGTCCACTTCTGCTATCGCGTTTGATACAACAGTCAATGCGGCAGCTGCATTGGTGGCGTCCTGCAGATCGGTGGCTGAAACTTGCGTTCCACCACTAGTCCCTATAGCAGCGACGTTCATATCTTGCAGCGTCAAACTGATAGTATCACTCGAGCTATCGCCCAGTTGAAATGTCAATGACGCCGTACTACCGTCCAAGATAGCCGTACCGTTCCATGTCGTGTAGTTTGCAATACTATCTATTCCTGCTTCTAGCGCCTGATACTCTAAGTCAAGCGCATCAAGGTCTGTAGCAGTGTAGGTTCCGTTTAGTGCTTGTGTGGCTAGCTCCTTCATACGAACAAGCATTGAGCTCACCTCGTCGAGCGCTCCCTCAGCTAAGTTGACGAGGGCGATACCATCGTTGGCGTTACGCACTGCCTGATTTAGCCCAGCGATTTTCCCGTCGAGACTGTGTGCTATTGTCAGGCCTGCTGCATCATCCATTGCAGAATTAATGCGTTTACCTGAAGAAAGACGTTCCATCGCTGTTTCCATTTCAGCCCTCGATGATGCGAGGTGACGCTGAGCAGCAAGTGAAGCGATGTTTGTATTAATGACCATTCCGGACATAATGCTTCTCCTAATTTTTCTACTTGCGTAGAGATTAGGCTCAGCGTGGAAAGACCACATTGGTGTGTTACCCTGACACCAGGCCTGAGCCATGTTTATGAGGCCATTCTTCTAACGAGCTTTGGTCCTCAGGTCTATGTTTTCTGAGCCAGTCAAAAAACTAAGATCCTATAGAGCAGGTCAACTTTGTTAAGCCTGCCGGTTTGCCCTCATTATTTGAGTAATGAGAGCACGTTTTGCGTGCTAGCATTTGCTTGAGACAGCATTGCAGTGCCTGCTTGCTGCAAGACCTGTGCTTTAGCCAGATTCGCCGACTCAACAGCATAATCCGCATCTTGAATCCTAGATCGGGCGGCTGCTTGATGCTCAACTCGAGACATTAGATTGGACGAGGCATGCTCCATCCGGTTGGCGACTGCACCTAAAGTCGATCGATATCCATCGACATCGGCAATAGCTTCTCCAATCACCGTAAGAGCGATCCCAGCATTAGTTGCATTTTGCAAATCCATTGACGAGATATTTCCCGCACTGCTCCTCGCATACACATCTAATCCTGATACGGTGAAGTTCGCTGTACCATCAGCATCGACATCGGCATCGATCGTTAGCGTAGCGTCACCATCGACAGACCCCGCCGTGCTCTCCGAGTCGGCCGATACAGTTGCAGTACCCGCACCAAACACGGCATTGATTTGTGCAGCTAGTGCATCCAAAGCGGCATCATGAATCGCTGCCTCATCTGCACCAGTGGCGCCACTTTGCATAAACGTATGATCGCCAACTCGAATACGGATCTGATCAGTGGCCGTGATTGCAGCCGCAATTACAGCCGTAGTGTGAGTGTCGTCACCATTGTCTGTCATAGCGTAGGTCGTTTCGCCTAGATTCGTGATACCCAGGTAGGCTGCCCCCATACGTTGAGGCGTGACCGAAATGGTATCGGACGAGGTATCGCCAATCTGAAAACTCAGCGCTGTTGTGCTGTTTAAAACACTCACCCCATTGAATTTAGTCTGCTCCGAAATTCTAGTGATCTCAGAAGTTAACGCCTGAAGTTCCAAGTCCATTGCATCCCGATCGGTAGCGGTATACGTTCCGTTAATCGCCTGAGTGGAGAGCTCTTTCATCCTAGTTAAGATAGAGCTCACCTCTTCCAGAGCACCTTCGGCTACGTTTACCAGCGCAATACCATCGTTTGTGTTGCGAATTGCTTGATTGAGACCAGCGATTTTACTGTCTAAGCTGTGTGCAATCGTTAGACCCGCTGCGTCATCCATGGCTGAATTAATCCGCTTGCCTGAGGATAGGCGCTCCATCGCCTGCTCCATATCTAACCTTGATGCGGCTAGGTGGCGTTGAGACGCCATCGAAGCGACATTAGTGTTGATGACCATAGTCATGATTCAACTCCTTCTTGGATACTTATTTCAGCAGCGACAGCACGTTTTGGGTGCTCGCATTTGCCTGTGACAGCATTGCTGTACCTGCCTGCTGCAGAACCTGTGCTTTAGCCAAGTTAGCAGACTCAACTGCGTAGTCTGCATCTTGAATACGAGAGCGTGCTGCAGCTTGGTGTTCAACACGTGACATCAAGTTAGACGATGCGTGTTCCATACGATTGGCGAGAGCACCCAGCTTCGATCGATAAGCGTCAGTTGTAGCAATTGCGTTATCAATTTTTACTAACGTTTCAGCAGCGTTGGCGGCGCTCTGCAGGTCTGTACCCGCAGTACCAGCAGCAGCAGCATGAGTGTTGGTGTCAGAGACAGTTACTGAACTATCGAGTTTTAAAGCAAGAGAGTTCATATCTTCCAGAACCAAGCTGACTGTATCCGAGGACGTGTCACCTATCTGGAAAGATATCGTCGATGTTGAGCCAATTACTGCAACACCATTGAACTGTGTTTGATCTGAAATTCGGGTGATTTCATCAACCAGTGCCTGATATTCAAGATCCATCGCATCGAGATCGGTCGCAGTATAAGTGCCGTTAATACCCTGCACGGCCAGCTCTTTCATTCGCGTTAGCATCGAACTCATCTCTTCCATTGCACCTTCAGCAATGTTGATCATCGCGATACCGTCATTTGCATTCCGCACGGCCTGGTTGAGTCCCGCAATTTTACTGTCGAGGCTGTGCGCGATAGTCAGACCCGCTGCATCGTCCATAGCTGAGTTGATACGCTTACCGGAGGAGAGACGTTCCATTGCCTGTTCCATCTCTGCGCGCGAAGCAGCAAGATGACGCTGCGATGAAAGCGACGCTACATTTGTGTTGATTACCATTGACATAATCTGTCTCCAAAATTGTTTAATGAATCATCGCTTCAAGTCCCTTTTACAAATGGGTCTTTCCGCCCAGAGCGTTGCAAAACAGCTCCTGTATTTCTTTTATCGGTTCAACAAGAAATTACTTTAGGGAAAAGTTTCAGAGGCGATATAAACAAAAACCGGCCTGACGGCCGGTTCATTTTTTTGGATGACTACTTTATGTAGTTAAATAACGAGAGGCTGCTTATCTGTGCGAAGCTTGACTGCCCAGCTTGCAATGCCAGGCTTTGGTTTTTGAGTTCTGTTACGGCACTGACATAATCAAGATCTTTGACAGACGAAATCATAGATTCCAGCGTCAGTGTTCGCTCATCCAATACACGCGTTTGAGTTTCTGTCACTCCCATCTTAGACCCAACTTGAGCTAGCTTCACATTCACATGTTCTAAGGAGTTGTTCAAATTTTCTATACTCTCTCTTATTGAATCGGCATCGTTTGATCGCAAGGCTGCTATGGCTGCTTTGGTTACCTTAAAAATATTTGATGAAATACCGGTGGAGTCACTGAACCCGGAGAAGAGGCGTGAGCCAGGAAGGCCCACATCGACCGCATAGCCGTCATCTATCGCCACGCGCTGAATCGCATCATTAC
>JAYQBD010000026.1:0-24128 GCA_038137135.1 Oceanospirillaceae bacterium
ACGAGTAGTGAATGCCATCTGGCAAAACCCGCACCATCTCATCAAAGTTACGCACGATAATTGGGCGGTTACCCTGCAGCTCTTGGATCGCGTTCAGACGCTCTAGTAGACGTTCACGTTGGCGTTTAAGCTCGCGAATCTCCTCAAGCTTCTTGTCTAACTTGGCGATCTCTTGTGTCAGATAGTTATTGCGCGCACGCTGGCGATCAGTTTGAAAATCGTAGAAGTAGATAATGCCGTAGACCGTCAGTGCACCCAGCAAGGCGGCCATTACCAGATTGGTAACGAAGCTTTTCTGCAACCTAGCGTTGCGCTCCTCGCGCCAGGGGCGAAGGTTAATCTGTGTCACGCTCATCCCTGTTTCTCCAGACTACGTAGCGCCATACCCACCGCTTTAACCAGCGTTGGAGCGTCCACTTCCAATTTCACAGGATTGATCTTCGAGGCTACCTTCATACCGGCGCAGGGGTTAGCAATCAGTGTCTCCACACCAATCTCACCACCGACAATCGAATCGAGGTCCTCAATACCGGCAACGCCGCCGCAGAGGTATACCCGGTCTAACTGATTACGAGAGCCTGACGAGTAGTAGAACTGCAAAGCGCGCGAAACTTGCTGTGCAACAGCCGTGGCAAAAGGCTGCACCAGCATCTCTTCGATCTCATCCGAGATCTCACGCATGCGCAGCTGCTTCTCAACCTCTGCGACCTCGATACCGTATTGCTGCTGTATGGTATTGCTAAGCTCATTTCCACCGAAGGCCTGCTCACGGTTGTAGATCACTTTGCCTTCACGCAGCACGTTGAGCGTCAACGTTGAGGCGCCAAGATCGACAACACCGACAGTACCCGGCTCAGCATCGCGATCTAGCCAAGGCAAGACCCGCTCCATCACGTAGGTATCAACGTCGACGACTTCACACTTGAGGCCGGCACTATCGAGCGCATCCTCGCGGTTAGCCACATCGTCTCGGCGACAAGCCACCAGCAGTATTTCATTCAGTGCGTTGTTGCCCTGCACTGGGCCAACAACCTGAAAATCGAGCGCAACTTCATCCAGTGCATAGGGGACGAATTGATCGGCCTCGACTCGCACCTGCTCCTCCAGCTCCATACCAATAAAGGCATCACTGATCTGCAGGTCTTTTGTAATTACGGCGGACGAAGGCACAGAGGTGATCGCTAATTTGGACTTAGCCCCACTGATCTTTAAGCCTCTCTCGATGGCTTCGGCAACCACATCCGGTTCCTGGACATTTCCGTCAACAACCGCAGTAGCGGGCAACGAAACGATAGCATAGGCGGTCAGTTCGACCCCTTTACCAGCAGCGCTTACAGCGGCAAGCTTCACGGCTGATGACCCTATGTCTACACCAATCCAGCCAGCATTCTTAGTTCCAAACAGGCTGACCACAGAAGATTCCTTTTACTCAAACAGTTCTTTGTAGCGGCGACCTACCTCTTTTTACGGGAGGAATCGCATAAAACTCTGATTTGAGTGTAGACCCTTTTCGCATGGTCTATATAATTTGGTGCAACAAAATTTCGATTAAGTGAAGGTTTCGATGGGTTTTCTGAGAAAACTAGTTAAATGGTTGTTTGGGCTAGCACTGTTTGGTGTGGTCTGTGCAGCCATTGCAGCAGGTGGAATCTACTACTACTTCAGCCCCCAGTTACCCGATATTGAAACACTACGCGAAGTCCGTTTTCAGACACCTCTACGTGTCTACACTGCTGATGAGAAGCTGATTGCTGAATTTGGCGAGAAACGCCGTACACCGATCGATTTCGACGCCATTCCTCAACGTTTTGTTCAAGCGCTGCAAGCTGCAGAAGATGCTCGCTTCTTCGAACATCAAGGGATCGATATACGCGGCTTAGTACGTGCAGCCTACCAGCTCGGTACCAGCGGTCAGATACAGAGCGGTGGTTCTACAATCACCATGCAGGTAGCGAAAAACTTCTTCCTCACACGAGAGCGAACGTTCGAGCGTAAGTTCATCGAGATCTTACTGGCTCTACAGATCGAGAGAGAACTCACCAAAGAGGAGATCCTCGAGCTATACGTTAACAAGATCTACCTTGGCCACCGCTCATACGGCATCCAGGCAGCCGCTCGTGTTTACTACGGCACAAGTATTGATCAACTGTCGCTGGCACAGCTAGCGATGATCGCCGGTCTACCTAAAGCGCCCTCTGCATACAACCCGATAACCAATCCTACACGTGCTGTTGAGCGCCGCAACTGGATTGTGGGTCGCATGCTCAGCTTGGGCTACATCGATCAGATTGCTCATGATGAAGCTGTTGCTGAACCGGTGACCGCCCGCTACCACGGTGCGGACATCGAAGTTGCAGCGCCGTACGTGGCTGAGATGGTTCGCAGCCAACTTTACGAAACCTACGGTGATGACCTCTACACCGAAGGACTGAGCGTCTACACCACCATCGATAGCACCTCACAGGAGAGTGCCGACGCAGCGCTGCGTTTTGGCTTACTCGCCTACACGGAGCGCCATGGTTACCGTGGCCCGGAGCAGCACTTCGACATTAACGCGCTAAGCGAAGAGACTTTGCAGAGTAAGCTTGAATCTATTCCTGCCTACGGGGGACTCACCCCTGCTCTCGTCACCGCAGTAGGCGAACAGAGCGCGGAGATCCTACTGAAAGATGGCACCAGCCAAACTCTAAGCTGGGGCGGTATCAAGTGGGCGCGCGCATTCAAAACTGTCAACGCGATGGGCCCTGAACCAGAGCGCGCCAGCGATGTACTTGAAGCGGGCGACCTAATTCGCGTTCGCGACACTGACGATGGACTGCGACTGTCGCAAATTCCTGAAGTACAGGGCGCCTTCATTGCACTCAATCCAGAGAACGGCGCAATTCAGTCCCTCACAGGCGGCTTCAGCTTTTACATCAACAAATTTAACCGTGCGCTGCAGGCCTATCGCCAACCTGGCTCTAACATCAAACCCCTGCTTTACACCTACGCGCTGAGCCAGGGCTACACCCCAGCTAGCGTTATCAACGATGCGCCAGTGGTGATTAATGATGTCAGCCTTGAGGGTGACTGGCGTCCAGAAAATGACAATGGCCGCTTCGGCGGGCCCACGCGCTTACGTGAAGCGCTTTACCGTTCGCGCAACCTAATCTCTATCCGCCTGATGCGCGCACTCGGTATTGAGTCGATGCGCGAGTTTGTGCTGCAGTTTGGCTTTGAACCCGACAAACTGCCTGCAAACTTATCGCTCTCACTCGGCAGTGCGGACGCCACCCCAATTCAGGTCGCGACTGCTTATGCGATTTTGGCAAATGGTGGTTTTCAGATCGAGCCCTTCTTTATCGACCGTATCGTCAATCCAGCCGGAGAAGAGCTCTTCAAGGCAAATCCAAAAATTGCTTGCGCCTACTGCCCTGAGCGCCAACAAGCTGACATGATCGCTGCTGAAGCCGCTGAGCTTGCCGCAGCCGCAGAGGCAGCAGGCACACCCGCAGCAGAGGTCACTGCTGTAGAGAGTGAAACTGAGTTGCTGACAATGGACGGTCGCCCTCTAGCCAAACGTCTGTTGGACGAACGCACGGCTTACATCATTCACCATATGATGCGTGATGTGGTTAAAAAGGGTACGGGGCGTCGAGCATTGGTTCTTGAACGCACAGACCTCGGCGGCAAAACCGGCACCACCAATGATCAAAAAGATGCCTGGTTCTCTGGCTTCAATACCGCACTAAGCGCAACCGCGTGGGTTGGCTTTGACCAACCGGAGACGCTGGGTCGTCGTGAATTCGGTAGCACCGCGGCTCTGCCAGTATGGATTGAATTTATGCGCGATGCTCTGAGAGACGTGCCGGAGTCACTTCCAATTGAACCCGCTGGAATTGCCACCGCACTGGTGGATCCAGAAACGGGCCTACTGGCCTACCCCGGGCAGGAGAATGCGATTCTGGAGGTCTTCAAAGAGGAAGATTTGCCAACAAAGAGCGCACCAATGCCGGGCCAGCAACAGAACACGCCAACAACCGAAGAGTTATTCCGTTAACTGCCAAGAGTTAAGAGCCCACTTCGTATTAGCAGACACAAAAAAACCGCGACAGAATCGCGGTTTTTTACTTTCTGAGTTGGTTAGCTCAGTGGGTAGTCAGCAGGCATCTCTTTGGCAGCAACACCTGAGTCGATTGCAGCTTTAGCCACCGCGTAAGAGATTGCGCCAAGCAGACGAGAGTCGGTCGCTTTTGGCAGGATGTAGTCGCGACCGAACTCCAGACTATCCAGACCGTAAGCATCCAAAACTTCCTGAGTCACTGGTTGTTTCGCAAGCTCTGCCAGAGCAAGTACCGCAGCAGCCTTCATCTCTTCGTTGATCGCAGTCGCACGTACATCGAGTGCACCACGGAAGATGAATGGGAAGCCCAGAACATTGTTAACCTGGTTAGGGTAGTCGGAACGGCCTGTCGCCATGATCACATCATCACGAGTTGCACGCGCCAGCTCAGGCTTGATCTCTGGATCTGGGTTAGCACAAGCAAATACCACCGGGCTTGCAGCCATCTTCGCTAGGTTCTCCGCAGAGAGCAGATCAGGGCCAGACAGACCGAGGAATACATCCGCACCGTCAATCGCGTCTTCAAGGGTGCGCTTGTCAGTCTCAGTTGCGAAAATCGCTTTCTCCGGAGTCAGATCATCACGACCTGAGTGGATAACACCCTTGCGGTCGAGCATGTAAATGTTCTCGTTACGAGCGCCCATGTTGATCAGCAGTTTCATACAAGCGCTTGCCGCCGCACCTGCACCCAGACACACGATGCTCGCATCTTCTAGCTTCTTACCAGCCAGTTCCAGCGCGTTGATCATGCCTGCAGCGGTTACGATCGCAGTACCGTGCTGGTCATCATGGAATACAGGGATGTTACAGCGCTCGATCAGAGTGCGTTCAATCTCAAAGCACTCAGGCGCCTTGATATCTTCAAGGTTGATACCCCCGAAGGTGTCCGCGATGCGTGCAACCGTATCGATAAATGCCTGTGGGCTCTCAGCGTTCACTTCGATATCGATAGAGTCGATATTTGCGAAACGTTTGAACAGCAGTGCTTTACCTTCCATAACAGGCTTAGAAGCCAGCGGACCGAGGTTACCAAGACCAAGGATTGCGGAACCGTCTGAAATAACAGCGACAAGGTTGCCCTTTGCGGTGTAACGGTATGCATTTTCAGGATCTTTAGCGATCTCACGAACCGGTTCAGCAACACCCGGAGAGTATGCCAGAGACAGATCACGTGAAGTTTGAGCAGAAGTAGATAGCTCTACGCTGATTTTACCTGGGCGCGGAAATTCATGGTAATCCAGCGCGGCCTGTTTCATATCCTGAGACATTTCTCGTTCCTAGAATTAGTGTGGTTATAGCGATTTAGGCCGCCAAACACGGCAAGGCTCTAAATCTAGTTATATCGGTCGTCCGCGAATGATATAGAAAAGCGCCTGCCGGAAAAACCCCGTTTCGACTAACGGATCGCATTTTCTCACAATGCGAAATGAGATCCCCGACAAAAATGACGGCTATTTATCTCGAGCCTCTATGAAACTCAGGTGCCACTGGGAGCCGAGAGGTAAAAGAAAACCTTTATATCTAGATCCCGCCTTGAGTTTGGCGCGCCGATCAATCACCCACCCGCGAGCTTCAACCTTACGGCCTAGCGCTTTGCCAAAGCTAACGATCTGTTTTGGACTGAAATGTTTTCGGGTCAGGCGAAGTGCCAGGTGATCATCAAGTTCGAGATAGATATATTTTTGCGTCGGATCAATTCGCGTCACCTCACCCTGTACAACCGCAAAACCACCACGATTGAGTTCGCCTGCAGGCCTAACGGGGTTTGCCCAAACACCGAGCTGCATTGCGCGCGCTCGGCTCTCTGCAGCCATGAGGCAGTCTGCCTGACTGGTATTCGGTTCGATGACGACAGCCCAGCCTAAACCACGCTCGAGTAGCGCTTGAGCTGCATTGCGACTATCTAACACCAAGTGGGCAAGCAGTCTCTTATAGCGATCTTCGGCCTCAGTACCTAAAACGACTTTAGCCTCGGCACCTCGAGAAAGTGCCTGCAAAAGCTGCTGCGCCTCCTTTGCATAGGGTTCCGGGTTACCGGTGCGTGGGTTCAACTCCGGTGTGTTAATGCCTAACAGACGGACCGAACGACCGTTGGAGAGACGGACCGTATCGCCGTCGACCACCTTAGTGATCGCAACAGGCTCCAGACCACTATTGGGGACACAGGCGGCAAAAACCGAATTGGTCGAAACCCAGGCAACAAAAAAGGCACTCGAAAGTGCCTTTTTTAGTTTCAACATAAATGCAGCTCTTACTTCTTCAGGCTGCGAGCGCCAAAGCGCTTGTTGAAGCGGTCAACTCGACCACCAGTAGTCGCTTCTTTCTGCTTACCAGTGTAGAACGGGTGGCACTGGCTGCATACGTCGACCAGCATATCGTCCGCCATAGTTGAACGGTGAGCCATAACGTTGCCGCAAGAGCAGGTGATTTTTACTTCGTTGTACTGCGGGTGGATACCAGCTTTCATGGTGTAAACCTCTTTTTGTATGCACCGCCACCTGAGACCAACGGGTTCAGGCACCGTACATGGGCGTTAATTACGCCGTTAATGTCGAGGCGCGGATTATACGCATAGTGTTTTCAGACAACAATCCCTTTTTTGAGCGTTTTTTAACCACTCTCGCTGCCTACTTGCGCCGGCAAAAGAGCCTCCCTAGACTGGGCACTCGATCCTCTAATGCTTTTATAGCCTTATACACCCCAGTATGATCCTTCGCATCGCTTTGCCTGTTCCGCTCGATCGTCTTTTCGACTACCTACCTATCGACGATCAGGCCTGTGTCGGTGCACGCGTACAGGTGAAATTTGGCCAGCGCCAGCTGATTGGCTTGATTGCTGAGATCACCGAACAGAGTGACTATCCAACTGACAAGCTCAA
Organism: Oceanospirillaceae bacterium; assembly: GCA_038137135.1. Lineage (GTDB taxonomy): Bacteria > Pseudomonadota > Gammaproteobacteria > Pseudomonadales > Balneatricaceae > Marinobacterium_E. The sequence continues at coordinate 6,981 of JAYQBD010000026.1, forward strand.
GCCTATCGAGACCCTACTCGATCAACAGCCACTGGTTGACGAAGAGCTGATGCGACTCGGGGTCTGGGCCGCTAACTACTATCAGTACCCCGTCGGTGATGCACTACTTCATTTGGTGCCCAACTTGGCTCGTAAAGAGGAGCGTCCCGAACCGACGCCCACGCCACTTTATCGTTTGGCTGCAGGCGCAGATATCGAGGCCATCTCCAAACGCGCGGTAAAACAGCGAGCCCTTTTCCACTACCTACAGAATGACAATTCAGGAGTAGACTCCAGCCAACTGCGAGAAGCTGGCTATGACAAGCGTATTCTGGACGCCTTGGTTGAGTTGCAGATCGTCGAGCGCTTTATTGCTGTGCCGGGAACAACAAACCCCGTTATTGCGCTCGCCCAGCCGCATCTTGAGCTAAACGATGAGCAGCAACTCGCTGTCGAACAGATTAACGCCACCCACAACTACCGCTGTTCACTGCTCGCGGGTGTGACCGGTTCTGGTAAAACCGAGGTCTACCTGCAGGCGATCGAGCCACACCTGCTGAAGGGCAAGCAGATTCTTATCCTAGTACCCGAAATTGGCCTGACGCCGCAGCTGGTAGCGCGCTTCAGCTCTAGATTTCGCGCACCGCTGGTAACGCTGCACTCCGGCATGAGTGATCGAGCGCGATATGAGGCCTGGGAACGAGCACGATCAGGCGAAGCGAAAATTATCATAGGCACGCGTTCATCGATCTTCGTACCACTGAAGAATCCCGGACTCATTCTGATCGATGAGGAGCATGACACCTCGCTCAAGCAGCAAGAGGGGTTTCGCTATCATGCTCGCGACCTGGCGCTAGTGCGCGCACAGAATCTGGACATCCCGGTTGTACTTGGCAGCGCCACACCTGCACTCGAGAGCTCGTTGAACGCTCAACAGCAGCGCTACCAACTCTTGCGACTCACAAAACGGGCAGGCGAAGCGCGACCGCCAAGCTTCGAACTCATCGATACCAAAAACCAGACCGTAGAGGCAGGCCTGACGGATGAAGCCTTACGGCAGATGCGGTCACATTTGAGTGCCGGTAATCAGGTTCTGGTGTTTATCAACCGCCGTGGTTTCTCCCCCAGCTTGGTTTGCCAAGGTTGCGGCGAGGCAGTGCACTGCACCCGTTGCGATGCACATATGACGCTGCACCGTCGTCCGCCACGACTGCACTGCCATCACTGCGACCGGCAAACGCCGATACCGCGCCAGTGCAGTCAGTGTGACGGGACTGAGCTGCGCCCTAATGGTAGCGGTACCGAACGAATTGAGGAGCGACTGCAGCAACTCTTTGATCAGGTGCCGGTCAAACGTGTTGATCGCGATAGCACCCACTCGCGCCAAGCGTTCGACCAATTGATGTCCGAAGTCGGAACCGGTGAACCACAAATCCTTGTGGGCACGCAGATGCTAGCGAAAGGGCATCACTTTCCGGATGTCACGCTGGTGCTGATTCTCAATCTAGATGCGGGGCTTTTGAGCGCGGACTTCCGTGCAATGGAGCGCACATCCCAGTTGATGCTTCAGGTCGCAGGGCGCGCAGGGCGCGCCAGCAAACCGGGGACGGTTCTAATACAGACGCAACACCCACAGCATCCGGTTTTGGCAACACTGCTGGAGCAGGGTTACCTCGCCTATGCGCAACAGGAGTTGCGTAGTCGCGAATCATTAAGCCTTCCGCCCTATACCTATCAGGCCATCGTACGTGCTGAGGCACAGCGCCAGGGCTGGGCTGAGGCCTATCTGATGCGCCTGCGCCAATTGCTTGATCAGGCAGGTGCAGAAAAAGCGGGGTTGCTGCTTGCAGGCCCCTTCCCGGCCAATATGGAGAAACGCGCTGGGATGTTCCGCGCTTATCTTGTGATCACTGCCCAGCGTCGCTCTGCGCTGCAGCATCTGCTACGCCAGGCACGCCAATGGATAGAGCAAGACCCCGATGCACCACGTGTGCGTTTAAGCATTGATGTTGACCCTATTGATGCTCAGTAACGCATCGATCCGAGAGATGCAGCGCGAGGATTAGCTTTTGCCACCGGGGCTCCGATATAATGTGCGCAAATTTTGAGCCGCGGCCGCGGCAAGCAGACTTTCATAGAGTATTTTGATGAAACAACAGATCGCGCAGCTGCTCGAGAGCGCACTGCAGACCTTGAAAGCGCAGGACGTTATCCCTGCCGAGATTGCTCCCAATATTCAGGTAGAGAACACCCGCGACAAAGCGCACGGTGACTTTGCTACCAACCTTGCGATGATGCTGGCTAAACCGGCCAAATCCAATCCTCGCGCGCTGGCACAGCTTCTGTGTGATGCACTGCCAGAATCAAACGTCATCGATAAAACCGAGATTGCCGGTCCGGGTTTTATTAACTTCTTCGTCAACGATTCAGCGATCTACTCGGTAATTGGCGATGTGTTAGAAGCCGGTAGCGAATTTGGTCGCCAAAGCGTCGATACCGCCAACCGTGTACAAGTTGAGTTCGTTTCCGCTAACCCAACGGGGCCACTGCATGTTGGCCATGGCAGGGGTGCTGCCTATGGGGCCACCTTGGCCGACCTATTGCAGGCAGCAGGTGTGAACGTTGAGCGTGAATATTACGTCAACGATGCTGGTCGCCAGATGAATATCCTCGCGGCAAGTGTTTGGTTGCGTTACCTCGAGAACCGAGGCGCGACTCTGGTCTTCCCAGCCAACGGCTATCAGGGCGAATACATAAAAGATATCGCCGCTGGCCTTGCAAGCCGCTGTGACGACAGCTTAGTGCGTACCATCGACGAAGTATTTGCCGATATCCCAGCCGATGAACCGGCTGGCGGTGACAAAGAGCTGCACATCGATGCATTGATTGAGCGTGCTCAGGCGCTACTGGGTGACGACTACATGCAGGTGTTCAATGCCGGTCTCGAGTCGATCCTTGCCGATATTCGCGAAGACCTCGGTGAGTTTGGCGTTGAGTACCAGTGCTGGTTTAGCGAGCGCTCACTCACTAGCAGTGGAGACGTCGATCAGGCGCTGGAGCGCCTGCAGCAGAGCGGTCATCTCTACGAAAAAGAGGGTAACCTCTGGTTCCGTTCGACCGATTACGGTGATGACAAAGACCGTGTGGTGAAACGTGCTAACGGCCAAACCACTTACTTTGCATCCGATATCGCTTACCACATGAACAAGTTCGAGCGCGGTTTCGACAAAGTGATCAACGTCTGGGGTGCCGATCACCACGGCTACATCACCCGTGTCAAAGCGGCGATCTCTGCTCTGGGTTACGATCCAGAGCGTTTAGTAGTTAAGCTGGTGCAGTTTGCCATCCTCTATCGCGGAGACGAGCGCGTGCAGATGTCGACTCGCTCAGGCTCGTTTGTCACTCTGCGCGAGCTGCGTGACGAGGTGGGCAACGACGCTTGTCGCTTCTTCTATGTGACCCGCAAAGCCGACCAGCATATGGACTTCGATCTAGACTTAGCGAAATCTGAGTCCAAAGATAACCCGGTCTACTACATCCAGTATGCGCATGCACGCGTCTGTTCGGTACTGCGCAAGCTCGAGTCTGAGGGTATGAGCTGGGATCAATCTGCCGGTTTGGCGGCACTTGAGCGTCTGGACACTGAGGCCGAGCGTGACTTGGTCACAGCGCTGGGCAAATACCCGGAGACGCTACAAAACTCGGCACACAATTTCGAACCGCACGTGTTGGCAAACTACCTGCGCGACCTAGCGTCGGACTTCCACACCTACTACAACGGTCACAAGATGCTGATCGATGATGGGCAGCTACGAAACGCGCGTATCACGCTCTCTGTGGCTGTACGTCAGGTGCTAGCTAATGGCCTGCAACTGCTGGGCGTCAGCGCACCGGAGCAGATGTAATCGATGGCACGTCGCGACTACGCGAGTAAGCCAAAACGCAGCGGCGGGGCTACCAATCCCGCCGCAGCGCGCTCGGCCAAGAGTAGCTCAGCGCGAAAGTCGAGTGCTCAGGCCAAGCGCACACCCTTTGGGCTGATTGTTGCTGCGCTATTCGCGACAGCCGCGCTGGGAGGCCTGGTCCTCTTTCTCAGTTCTGAAATGAAGCCGGGTGAAGCGCCGCTGGCTCAGCCAGAGCAATCCACACTTGAGACACCGTCGATTGAACAGACTGTACAACAGAAGATTGACGAACAGCCCGCCGTACGCGCCCCCGGGGAGAGCCTGCCGCTGGATGATGTCGCGCTAGAGCAAGAGGCACAGCAGGATGAGCGCTTCGGATTCTACGACCTGCTGAAAGACACGGAAGTAGAGACACCCGAAGAGTCTGCATACAAATCCACGCCTAAAACTGCCGCGCTGGACACCCCCTACCTGCTGCAGACCGGCTCTTTCCGCCAGCAGTCTGATGCCGAGGCGATGCGCGCGCGTTTGACGTTAGCGGGCCTACCGAATGTGCGAGCTAATAAGTCGGGTGACTGGTACCGTGTGACCACCGGCCCTTTCAACACTTACAACGAGCTAAAGAGTGCCACCAACAAGCTCGAGAAGCTCAATATTCACCCCGTCAAACGCAAAGCGAACTAAACCTTGAATTTCGGGGGGCTACCCCCACCTATCTGTTTAGAATCAAAAACACAGAGTTCAGCATGACTACGATAGTAAGTGTGCGTCGTGGCAACCAGGTGGTTGTTGGCGGCGATGGTCAGGTCTCCCTAGGTAATACCGTGATGAAGGGAACCGCCCGTAAAGTTAACCCAATTCCTAAGCATCAGGTGATCACCGGCTTTGCCGGCAGTACTGCTGATGCTATCACCCTGCGCGACCTCTTTGAGCAGCAGCTCGATAAACATCAAGGCAATATCGTAAACGCCGTGATCAATCTTGCGCGCGAGTGGCGCTCCGATAAGGTTTTGCGTCGCCTTGAAGCACTGATGCTAGTCGCGAACGCCGAAAAGACCTATCTCCTCTCCGGTAATGGTGATGTTATTGAACCTGAGGATGGCGTCGTTGCCATAGGCTCTGGCGGTAATTTCGCGCTTGCTTCAGCCCGTGCGCTGGTCAATAACACCGACCTCCCCGCACGTGAGATCGTAGAGAAGAGCCTGCACATTGCAGCCGGCATCTGCGTATTCACCAACAATAATCTGACTATCGAGCAGCTCGAATCGATCGCTTAAGGAGCCCCCTGATGTCTAATATGACCCCGCGTGAGATCGTGCACGAACTCGATCGCCATATCGTTGGCCAGGATGAGGCCAAGCGCTCAGTTGCTGTTGCTTTGCGTAACCGCTGGCGCCGTATGCAGCTCTCCAACGATCTGCGTCCCGAAGTAACGCCAAAAAACATTCTGATGATAGGCCCAACGGGTGTCGGTAAGACCGAGATCGCGCGCCGCCTAGCCAAGCTGGCGAACGCCCCTTTTATCAAAGTCGAGGCGACTAAGTTCACCGAGGTAGGCTATGTGGGCCGTGACGTCGAGACAATCGTTCGTGACCTGGTTGATCAAGCACTGAAGATGCAGCGCGAGCAGGCGATGCAGTCCAACAAGACCAAAGCCGAAGACGCGGCGGAAGAGCGTATTCTAGATGCTCTGCTACCAACAGCTCGCCCTATCGGCTCCGAAGAGCTATCTAAATCTGACTCTGCCACGCGCCAGGTGTTCCGCAAGAAACTGCGTGAGGGTCAGCTGGACGATAAAGAGATCGATATAGAGGTGGCACAGCCTAAAATGGGCGTAGAGATCATGTCGCCTCCAGGTATGGAGGAGATGACCAGCCAGTTACAGAACCTCTTCTCCAACATGGGCCAGCAACCTAAGCAGAGCCGCCGTCTCAAGGTCGCCGAAGCATTCAAACTGCTGACCGAAGAGGAAGCCGCAAAGCTGGTCAAAGAGGAGGATATCAAGCAGAACGCGATTGATGCGGTTGAGCAGAACGGTATCGTCTTCCTCGATGAGATCGATAAAGTCTGTAAACGTGCCGATCACACCAGCGCTGATGTAAGCCGCGAGGGTGTACAGCGCGACCTTCTGCCGCTGATCGAAGGATGTACGGTATCCACCAAGTACGGCATGGTTAAGACCGACCATATCCTGTTTATCGCCTCCGGTGCCTTCCATCTGGCACGCCCGTCAGATCTCATTCCTGAACTTCAGGGCCGTCTGCCGATTCGCGTTGAACTTCAAGCACTCACGCCTGAACACTTCCGCCGAATTCTGACCGAACCCAAAGCCTCTCTGACCGAACAGTATCGAGCGTTGATGGCGACAGAAGGTGTGGAACTGAGTTTTACCGATGAGGGTATAGCGCGCATTGCCGAGCTAGCGTTCCAGGTAAACGAATCAACCGAAAATATCGGTGCTCGCCGGCTGCATACGATGATGGAGCGTCTGCTTGAGGAGATCTCCTTCAACGCCTCAGATCGTAACGGACAGCAAGTAAGTGTTGATCGCGCCTTTGTCGACCAGTACCTTGGTGAACTCAGCGCCGATGAGGACCTGAGCCACTACATTCTCTAACGAGGCCGACCACTATGTCACAACGCCCAATGCCACAGAACGTCAATCTACATAAACGCTCAAAAACGCTTGAGCTGGTGTATGAGGATGGCACTTTTGAGCTGACCGCAGAGTATTTGCGGGTACATTCGCCCTCGGCTGAAGTGCGTGGGCACGGAATAGGGCAAGAGGTGCTGCAGACAGGGAAACGTCATGTGGGAATCAAAGGGCTGGAGATGAGTGGTAATTACGCTGTGAAGATCATCTTTGATGACGGCCATGACTCGGGCCTATATACCTGGACCTACCTCTGGGAATTGGCTCACCACCACTCAGAGTACTGGAGTGACTACTTGGCGCGCCTCGAGCAAGAGGGCGGCAGCCGCGATAACGGTATGATCGCTATCGGCTGATATTCGCTTTCGCTGGGGACATCAACGCTAACTCTGGATAGAATAAGCGGTAATTTAAGACAAATCGGCAGGTTAACAATGTCAGACGACAACAAAACCACACATTTTGGTTACACCGAAGTTCCCGTTGAGGAGAAGGTGAAACGGGTCGCTGACGTATTCCACTCGGTCGCAGCTAAATATGATGTGATGAATGACCTAATGTCCGGTGGCGTTCATCGCCTGTGGAAGCGGATCACTATTGAGAGTAGTGGTGCTCGTGCCGGGCACACTATTCTTGATATTGCAGGTGGCACTGGCGACCTGACCAAGAAATTCTCTCGTATCGTCGGACCGAGCGGCAAAGTTGTGCTGGCCGACATCAACGCCTCTATGCTCAACGTGGGTCGCGATAAGCTAATCAACTCAGGTGTCAGCGGCAACGTCGAGTACTGCCAGGCGAACGCCGAATGCCTGCCATTTGCAGATAACACCTTCGATATCATCACGATCGCCTTCGGCCTACGCAACGTTACAGACAAGGATGCGGCTATCCGCTCAATGCTGCGTGTGCTAAAGCCCGGCGGTAAGCTGATGATTCTAGAGTTCTCCAAAACTGACAATCCGCTACTCACCAAGGCCTACGATTTCTATTCGTTCAACATCCTACCCAAGATGGGTCAGGTCATCGCCAACGATGCCGAGAGCTACCGCTACCTCGCCGAGTCCATCCGTATGCACCCTGACCAAGAGACACTCAAAGGGATGATGGATAATGCCGGATTCGTTAACACGCGTTACCGCAATATGACCGGTGGCGTCGTTGCCTTACACACAGGAATCAAGCCCTAGGCTATGGAGCTGATCAACGCAGCACTGATTGAGTCAGTTGAAGCGGCACTGAACCTGCTACTGCAGACTCGGCCCATGCTCCGCGAACGACTGCAGAGTCTCAGCGGAAAAACCCTCCGTTTGATCTTGCTGCCGCAACAGTGGTCACTGCTAGTTCGCCTGCACTCGGAAGGTATTGAGCTCTCTCAAGATAAAGAATTTGAAGCAGACGTTAGTTTGAGAGGCGAGCTGGGTGTTCTGCTCAAACTCATTACCGAGCCTCGCTCGGTACTCTTCGGGCAGGGTGCTGAGATTGACGGCGATGCTGCGCTACTCCAGCGTATTCAAAAGGCTATGCGTGACCCCGGATTAGACTGGGAGCTCTGGCTATCTGAGCAGCTAGGCGACCTACCCACCTCTGCCCTGGCGCAGGCTTTCGCGCCGCTTTCAGGCGCAGTGCAAGAGGGTAGAAGCTCACTCCAGCGTAATTTGAAAAGCTACCTGCAAGAGGAGCTACAAACCTTGCCGCCACGGGCTGAGTATGAGCTCTGGGCCGATGGAGTCTCTAAAGCACGTACCCAGACTGAACAGCTAGAGCGCCGTATTGCTAAGCTGCTAGAAACGAAGCTGTAAGAACCCTAGCTGTAAGAACACAAGTTATTGGAACCTAATTTGCGTCAGAACGGTTTCAACACCACCAAAATCAGTATCGGCACAAAGATCAGCAACGGCAGTTCATTGAACAGTCGGAAGTAGGTACCGCTGCGCGTCAATTGGTTAACCTTCAAGCGTTGCAGGTAAGCTCGACACCAGAGGTGGAAACCGATCAACAGCAGTACAAACAACAGCTTGGCGTGTAACCAGCCACCGGTAAAGCCATAGCCCAGCCAGAGCCAGAGTCCCAACCCAAGCGTGAAGATCGCCATGATGGTCATGAAGCCATAGAGCTTGGATGCCATAATCGCCAGACGACGCACATCCTCTCCCGCCTCCTGCCCCTCAACGAAGTGCACGAAAATACGCGGCAGATAAAAAATACCGGCCATCCAACTAGTCATCGCGAGGATATGAAAGGTTTTGACCCAAAGCATTCAGCAAGCTCCTGTGCTTAGTACAGCTGTATTACCGAGAGCAAAGTCTACCAAGAAATAGTCTGACCATCCCAGGCCAGAAATTGACCCGATCCGCCCCCCTCGGCCTGCTGCATTACACCAAGAAGCGAGGTTGCAGCAAACTCTGGAGTAAAGAGTTTATCCGCTGGAACACGCGCCTGAAAGGGTTTAGACAGCGCTGTATCGGTAGTGCCTGGATGCAGGGATAGAATTTGAACACCTTTGTGCGTGCGCGCCAACTCAATCGACAGAGTCTTTAGGTACATATTTAACGCGGCTTTAGATGCACGATAACCGTACCAGCCACCTAAACGATTATCACTAATACTGCCCACGCGCGCCGACAGTAGGCTGATCTGCACCTTAGCTTTGCGCTCAATCAGACCGACCAGCTTGCCCAACAGATAGATTGGACCGATAGCATTTACCTGCATCACATGATACAGCCAGCCTGCATCCAGATCGCGGTAGCTCTTCTCAGGTCCCATAGCATCTTGATGTAACAGCCCCGTCGCAATAATGATCTGGTCGGGCGCGAACTCCAGTACACTAAGCTGCTTTGTAAAGGCGTCTATGCTGGCGGGGTCTGAAAGGTCGAGCGCAAGCAGGCTATCGCTGCCTTGCCGAGAAGTTCCGAGCACTCGCGCATCCGGATTTCGCTGTATCAGCTCATGAAAGAACGCGGCACCGATACCACCCGATGCCCCCACGACCAATTTGTCCGCCATACCACCCCCTTTAGTTCGTCGGAAGATCTTACGTCGATACGACAGGAGCAGACCCTAGGCGGGGGCAAGGAATCTCTTGTGCAGACGAATTGTCAGGAGGAGCGTAAAACTGAGCACCAGCAGTGAGCCGGCAATAACCCCGGGCCAGCGCCACTCTGACCAAAACGGCTGAAGATAGAAGCCTCCAGTGCTCGCACCAACATAGTAGAAGACCAAATACAGAGAGGACGCACTCGCTTTGGCATGAGTTGCATTACGACTCACCCAGCTGCTCGCCGTCGAATGGCAGAAAAAGAAGCCAAAGGAGTTCATAAAGAAGCCCAGTACGATCAGCCAGATCGACTCACTCAAGGTGACCAACGAACCCAGCATCAGGATCAGAATCCCCATAGACATCGCACGCGTCTGCGGCAAGTAATCCGCCACTTTACCGGAGATAGCCGAGCCGAAAGTTCCCGTCAGATAGGTCAAAAAAAGCATACCCAGCAGACTGGCGGGCAGATTGTAAGGCTCGTCGGCCAATACAAATGTGATGTAGGAGTACTGGTTGATAAAGATAAAAAAGTTTAGACCACCGATCAGATAAGCGATCAGCAGACGCGGATTTTTGAGGTGATAACCGATCGCTCTTGCCATTGAACCGGGACGCAGAGGACGTGGTTCGAAATGCTGCGATTTGGGTAGAAGTAAAACGAAAGTGATCAGGCAGAGCGTGCTGACAGCCGCCATCGCGATAAAGGCACTGTGCCAACCCAGCCAGTCACCTACAAATCCACCAATTAGCCGGCCACCGATACCACCCAGTGTATTGCCACCGATATACAGCCCAACTGCGAGGGCTAACGCTCGCGGCGCGTACTCATCATTCATATAAGCGATTGCGATCGCCGGCAGACCCCCGAGCATCAAACCCTGAAGTGCTCGCAAGACCAGAAGGCCGTAGTAGTCCTGCACCAGGCTCAGGCCGATACCACAAACGACAACCCCGGTTAGTGTCAGAATCATAATGCCACGCCGACCGAGTGCGTCAGAGAGCGCACCATAGAGGATCAGAGAGAGACCGAGCGTCAACGTCGTAACGGTGAACGTCCAGCTCGACTCCAGAGCTGTAACACCAAACTCCTGTGCCAGCGTGGGAAGCAACGGCTGTGTCACGTACACATTGGCGAAGATCATGAACGATCCAATACATAAAGCCAAAGTCGCGCGCCAGTAGGCTGGGCTGTTTGCTTCGATCAAAGTTAGAGCTTCCTTCGAGAGAGTGGGCGCATAGTAACGATCTGTGCTGTAAAAGTGAAAGCAGTTCGCATATGATCACGCCACAAAATTTAGGAGTAATTTATGCTAAACGTAAACGAATACTTTGACGGCAAAGTTAAATCCATCGCACTGGAATCTGCTAACGGGCCTGTAACTTCAGGTGTTATGGCAGTGGGCGAATACACCTTCGGCACTAGCCAAAACGAAGTGATGAAAGTGACCCACGGCGAACTCGTAGTGAAACTGCCAGGTGCCGATGAGTTTCAGGCCTACCCAGCAGGTACACAGTTCAGCGTACCTGCGAACGCGTCGTTCGACGTGAAGGTTGCCGTTGAAACAGCGTACCTCTGCTACTATTCATAAAGGCAGCTCAAGGCTGTTCATAAGAGCCACTGTGGGCTGCTCTATATAAAAGCGGCTGAAGGCTCTTTTTAAGAGCAGCTGAAGGCTTTTTAGAAGAACAGCTGAAGGCTCTCGATCAAATAGCTGAAAGTTCTCTATGGGCTTGAGGGGCTGAGGTAGTCGGAGACTACCTCAGCCCTCAGATTTTCACTCCTTACGAAACTGCTCGATTAAATTTATCTCAAGAACCGCTGAAAATAATTCGCCCTTGGGCATTGTTTAAAATCCGCTCAATACGCCTTTTATGCTATACTCCGCGCCTTATTTTTTGGGCAACCCCACAGAAGCGGACGATTTTCAGACATGAGCAAACAAACTTCCCTCGATAAAGGCAAGATCAAAATCCTGTTGTTGGAAGGCGTACACCAATCAGCCGTGGATACTTTCCACGCTCAGGGCTACACCAATATCGAGTTCCATACTGGCTCGCTGCCAGAAGAGGAGCTACTGGAACGCATCGCTGATGCTCACTTCCTCGGTATCCGCTCACGCACCCAGCTCACTGAAAAGGTATTTGCTGCGGCTGAAAAGCTCGTGGCTGTCGGCTGTTTCTGTATCGGTACTAACCAGGTTGATCTGGCAGCTGCCACGCAAGCAGGTGTTGCGGTATTTAACGCTCCTTACTCGAATACTCGTTCAGTCGCTGAATTGGTCATCGGTGAAGCGATCATGTTGTTGCGTGGCGTTCCAGAGAAGAGCGCTGTTGCACACCGCGGAGGCTGGCTGAAGTCAGCGAAGAACTCTTATGAGATTCGAGGCAAGAAGCTAGGCATCATCGGTTACGGTAGCATCGGCTCGCAGTTGAGTGTCTTAGCAGAAGGCTTGGGCATGGACGTTCAGTTTTTCGATGTGGTTACCAAGCTTCCACTGGGGAACGCTAAACAGGTTGGCACCATAGCAGAACTGCTGGCGACCTCCGACATCATCACGCTGCATGTACCCGAGATCCCATCGACAAAGAACATGATGGGCCAGGCGCAATTCGAACTGATGAAGCAGGGCTCGGTATTTATCAACGCAGCGCGCGGCACGGTAGTAGATATTGACGCACTGTGCGACGCACTGCGTAGCGGTAAAGTACTGGGCGCTGCAGTAGACGTTTTCCCCGTTGAACCACGCAGCAACGATGACGAATTCATCAGCCCACTGCGCGAATTCGACAACGTAATTCTGACACCGCACGTTGGTGGCTCGACCATGGAAGCGCAGATGAACATCGGCTATGAAGTGGCAGAGAAGCTAGTTAAGTACAGCGACAACGGCTCTTCAATCACTTCGGTTAACTTCCCTGAAGTTGCTCTACCAGAGCACGCCAACGCACACCGCCTGCTGCACGTGCACCGCAACGTCCCAGGCATCCTGTCACAGATCAACAACGTCTTCTCCGACAACCAGATCAACATCGCGGGTCAGTACCTACAGACCAACGAAAAAGTTGGCTACGTCGTAATCGATTGTGACGCAGACTACTCAGAAGTAGCGCTGGAGAAACTAGGCACCATCGACGGCACAATCCGCTGCCGCCGCCTATTCTAAAACGTCTATTTCACAATATGAAAACGGCACTTCAAGTGCCGTTTTTTTTGCCCACAGGCAAAGAGTCCGGGTTACCTATTTCAGGCCTTGTTTGCCAAGGAAAGCAAACACGGAGCGCCCCATGGAAGGGTTCACAGCGTTCTGAAATAGGTAACCCGGGCTCTTACCGACGATGAGCAAACAACCAAAGCATCTTGGAAACCACAGATCTTTCATATCGTGAAAAAGAACTTTCCACATCTTAACCATATGTCTACTTATACTTCGCTGTACCTGCGATAAGGTAGAGCCATATCTGAGTGAACCAGTTGAGGTGCCGAGGAGTACCTGAGCTGGCATCTCAAACTGAGAATTTTTACGGGAGTACAAACGAATGCAACGCACTGAAGTGAACGGCTTAAAAGTAGCCAGCGAACTCTACAACTTTGTGAACGAAGAAGTTCTGCCGGGTACGGGCGTCGAAAGCGGCGCATTCTGGGCGTCATTCGCTGACATTATTCATGACCTCGCTCCACGCAACCGCGAGCTGCTGGCCAAACGTGACCAGATTCAGGAGCAGATGGATGAGTGGTACCGCGCACATCAGAGCGGTTACGACTTCGCAGAATACAAAGCGTTCCTCAAAGAGATCGGCTACCTCGTTGAAGAGGGTCCAGACTTCCAGATCACGACTTCAAATGTTGACCCTGAGATGGCAACCATGGCTGGACCCCAGCTCGTTGTACCTGTATCCAATGCTCGTTTCGCATTGAACGCAGCAAATGCTCGCTGGGGCAGCCTCTATGATGCGCTCTACGGTACGGATGCAATCTCCGACGAAGGCGGCGCAGCAGCGACTAAAGAGTACAATCCAGTTCGCGGTGCCAAAGTTATCGCATTCGGTCGTAACTTCCTCGACGAATCCGCGCCGCTCGCTAGCGGCTCACATGCGGATGCCACCAACTACGCCGTTGCTGATGGCGAGCTGAGCGTAACCGTAAACGGCAGCACAACAGGTCTGAAAGATGCGGCTCAGTTCTGCGGCTACCGCGGTGATGCAGCAGCCCCTTCAGCTGTTCTGCTGGCAAACAACGGCCTGCATTTTGAAATCCAGATCGACGCAGACAGCCAGATCGGTTCAGAAGATAAGGCCGGCGTAAAAGATATCGTCATGGAAGCAGCGCTCACCACCATCATGGACTGTGAAGACTCAGTTGCAGCCGTTGACGCTGAGGACAAAACCCACGTCTACCGCAACTGGTTGGGCCTGGTTAAAGGCGACCTGAGCGAAGAGATCAGCAAGGGTGGCAAAACATTCAAGCGTACCGTGAATGGCGATCGTGAATACACGGGCAAAGATGGCCAGCCAATGGCCCTTAAAGGCCGCTCACTGATGTTTGTGCGTAACGTTGGCCACCTGATGACCAACAACGCCATCATCGACAAAGATGGCAACGAAGTACCTGAGGGCATCATGGATGGCATGATCACCTCGACTATCTCGATTCACGACGTGAAGCACAACGGCAAGTTCAACAACACGGTTACTGGCTCAATCTACATCGTGAAACCGAAGATGCACGGGCCAGAAGAGGTAGCCTTCACCAATGAACTTATGGGCCGCGTAGAGCAGGCTCTGGGCTTGGCTGAGAACACCATCAAAGTCGGCATCATGGACGAAGAGCGTCGCACCACGATCAACCTTAAAGAGTGTATCCGTGCTGCAAGCTCACGCGTCGTGTTCATCAACACCGGCTTCCTCGACCGTACCGGTGACGAGATCCACACCTCAATGGAAGCGGGCCCAATGATTCGCAAAGGCGACATGAAAGCCGCTAAGTGGATTGCAGCCTACGAGAACTGGAACGTGGATACAGGTCTCGCTTGTGGCCTAAGCGGTCGCGCCCAGATCGGTAAGGGTATGTGGGCGATGCCTGATCAGATGGCCAACATGCTGGTACAGAAGATCGGTCACCCGAAATCGGGTGCCAACACTGCTTGGGTTCCATCACCGACTGGTGCCGTACTGCACGCGTTGCACTACCATCAGGTGGATGTATTTGCCCTTCAGAAAGAGCTGGCGAAACGCGAGCGTGCTTCACTGGATGATATCCTGACAATTCCAGTTGAGCGCAACCCACAGTGGAGCGCTGAAGAGATTCAGGCAGAGCTCGATAACAACGCTCAGGGTATTCTGGGTTACGTTGTGCGGTGGGTCGACTCGGGTATCGGCTGTTCCAAAGTGCCAGACATCAATGACGTCGGCCTGATGGAAGACCGCGCAACTCTGCGTATCTCCAGCCAGCACATCGCTAACTGGATCCGTCACGGCATCTGTTCAGAAGAGCAGGTGATGGAGACCCTGAAGCGCATGGCTGAAGTCGTTGACCGTCAGAACGCCAACGACCCAACCTACACGCCAATGGCGGGCAACTTCGACAACAGCATCGCCTTCAAAGCGGCTTGTGATCTGGTTATTGATGGCTGCAAGCAGCCAAACGGCTACACCGAGCCAGCGCTACATGCTCGCCGTCTGGAGCTTAAAGCGGCTCAGTAATAGAGCAAAAACTAAAAAGCCGGGCAATGCCCGGTTTTTTATACACCGACTTTAGAACTTGAGCTTAACTCGAACACCATAAGCATCAACGGAGTTTCCGCTCATCAGGTTATCACTGGTCCCGTCATACAGAATATCACCGAGTTTAGTGCGGTTATATCCAGCGCTCAATTCAATATCATCGATTGAATACTTAGCCCCTAGAGAGACACCTTTATAACCATTGTTCACGGTAAAGAGACTGTTGGTAGTTCCTGAGCTTTTAGGCTCCCAATTGAAGCTTGCAGAAACCGACCAATTCTCTGACAGCTTACGCCCTATACCCAAAGAATACTCTGTAGAGTCTTTGAATGAAGACGTTGGCCCAGCCTGTGCTCCAATCTCTGTATCCGGCACACTGATTTGTGCTTTCGACCAGGCACCTCGATGAATTGAACCGAACAACAGCGTATCAGCTGCTATACCAGTCTGGAAATTCAGTGTTAGAAAATCAGGTAACCCGCCAATGGTCAGGTCGGTTGTACAGTTTCCAGCTCCCATTCCACATTGAGAAGCCATCTTGACTGTCGAGCTGGGCTGATAAAGCAGTTCAAGCTTAAGCGCGATTTCTGGGCGTTCATACGCTAGCCCTAATACTGGAACAATATCTGTACCAGACTGAATACTTGGAACTATTGTGGGGACTGTAGCTACAGCAGTTGCTCCAGCCACTTGCCCTTGAAGCATTTCAGCCTGTGTTGGCGCTAAGGGGTTAACCGCGTTAGTTGTAATATAGGAAGTGTATGCATTAGTGAAAACTGCCAGTTTAAAGATGTCAGCTCTACTTACGGAAACCTTATCTCTTCGAAGGCCGCCCAATATCGAAAAATTATCAGATAGCGTGTAGCGCCCAAGCAGAGCCATCGAATCTGATTGCAAATCAACGTTCGAACCATATGTATCAACGAGTTGCGCTGTACCAGCATCACGAGCAGAACCCCACCCTGCACCCTGATAATTAAGATTGATGGTCCCTGATTCGTAGGAAACCAACCCTAACGCTAGACGATCTGAAATCTTTGTCTGAATGGCAATACTGCTGCTCGAATTTGAACCAATAGCAGACTTGTTAGTTGCAAAAGTGTCACCAGTAACAGATGGTGTTTTGCGAACACCACCTATTGTGATAGAGCCACCCTCATCGTACATAAAGGAGGTATCTAGCCGAGCATTCTCAAAACCACCCGCCTGAACCTGTGCTGTGGCTAGCGCGACGCTAGCTACGAGAAGTTTAAATTTCATTGGACCGCCTATTTCTTATCATTGTGTGATTTTCTGACGACGAAATACTACATACTTTGCAGAGTTGCGACGATCATTAATTTACGCTGTGATATTGAAAATGGCTCATACACCTGCAACGGCTGCATAGGCTAGACTGTGGACTCCAACAGATATCGCGCCGACTCGTCAACGCGGTGGATCGACTCTCTCCGGTGTGGAGCCATTAACTCGGTACCAACCGGCAATCGAGTAACGATCACGCTTGGCCGGGAGCACTTCGTGAGGAAACTCCTCACTTAAGAAAAGAACGACCGTACCCATCAACGGAGTGACCCTTATCCCCTCCTGATCGCCATCCTCTCGATAGAGTACCAACTCACCACCATCGGCGGGCCCCCAGCTCTTATTCAGATAAACCACCATTGAAAGCACTCGGCTACGTTGATTCTGAAACGCGTCATAATGGCGTTTATAAAAGTCGCCATTGCCGTAGTGTGCGAGGTGACTCTCAAAGGAGAAGAGCCCCATGAAGAGGCGACGATTGAGGTAGGTCTGCAATCTGTCGGCCCAATCCAACCAGCGACGACCGGTTTCGGTTTCTCCGGTAA